>RFVC01000004.1 GCA_009922595.1 Gammaproteobacteria bacterium
TGCCCTTTGGAACCTGCGCTGGTTCGCCAACTCCATCCTGCTAAACCCTGCTTTTGACACTGGCGCCATCCCCAGTAGGGCTAAAAAACTGGCTTATATTTCCACGGCACTCTGGGCGGTTGCCATTATTGCCGGTCGGCTACTGGCATATACCTATAACCAGCTGATGACATTTTAGGAGGCATTGAGACTTTTAATGCTTCAAACAATTTCAGACTGGCTTCAAAGTACGGCTCTCTCCCGTGCCTTCATCTCCCAGGGAGCATGGTCATGGCCGCTAAGCGAGTCAATCCACTTTATCGGGTTGTGTTTGTTGATTGGCTCCGTCGGCCTGGTGGATTTGCGCCTGCTGGGACTGGCTAGGGGCATTCCATTTTCGGCCATCCACAAACTTATTCCTTTAGGCGTAGCAGGATTCCTGGCAAACATGCTGACCGGTTCACTATTCGTTGTGGGCGACGCCGATCAGTACATCTTTAATGATGCATTTCGCTTCAAGATGCTATTCATGCTTGTTGCTGGAATAAACGTGCTTTTCTTTTACTCCACTGCCTTTGAAAAAACTAGGCTCCTTGGCCCAGATGCCGAAGTGCCGGTAAACGTGAAATTAATGGCAGGAATTTCTCTGTTTTGCTGGATTGCCATAATCTGCGCCGGCCGATTGATTACTTTTTATCGCCCCTGACTTCAAATTTTAGCGCCCATAAGCATCAAGTTTAATCTAAGGATTGCTTTTTTGATGCATTGATACTAGATAGATTTAAGTTGCTTGTCTGTCATAACTCTCAATATTTTTACGTTTATAACCGTCATGTAAATTTTTTCCATTTATTGCTCATACCAACATGTTTAAATTACCTAAAACGCTTGTATTTATCCTATTGGTGAATGGCTTTTTGCAGACACTCTGAAACAGTATAATTTCACCATCAAAATTAAAAGATATAACGCTACTAGTCTGGGGCTACTCCTCAGTACAATCCAAATATCGAGGAAGTTATGCAATTAGCAAAAAGCTTGTCCCATCTTGGGACAGAATCGGCCTTTAAAATTCTGGCCAAGGCCAAGGCCATGGAAGCCGCCGGCCGAGACATAATAAATCTGGGAATTGGGGCGCCCGACTTCCGCACGCCGGAAAACATCGTTGAAGCCGGCAAAAAAGCCATGGACGATGGCTTTCACTTTTACACTCCTGCCAAAGGACTGCCTCAGCTTCGTGAAGCTGTTTCTAATGACATTCAGAAATACCGCGGCGTAACAGTTGACCCAGAAACCGTCATGGTTGTTCCCGGCGGCAAACCTACTATGTTCTTTGCGATCATGATGTTTGGCGAGCCCGGTGCAGAAATTATGTATCCGAACCCGGGCTTTCCTATTTACGAATCCATGATCAATTACTCCGGCGCAAAAGCAGTCCCTATTGAACTGCTGGAGGAAACCGGTTTTGCCTTTGATCCGGACCGAGTGCTCGCGCAGATAAATGACAACACCCGCCTGATTATCATCAACACTCCGGCAAACCCGACCGGCGGCGTGCTGGAACGCGATGTCATAGATTACTTTGTCAAAGGCTTAGAAAAATTTCCCAGTGTAGTACTGCTGTCCGACGAGATTTATGCACGGCTGCTTTATGACGGCCTTGAGCATGTCAGTTTCCTTGAATACGAGTCCATTCGGGACAGAACCATCCTTCTTGATGGCTGGAGTAAAACCTATTCCATGACTGGCTGGCGGCTAGGCTATGGCGTATGGCCAGAGGCTCTAATCGACCACGCGGAAAGAATGCAGATCAACAGCAACTCCTGCCCCTCCGCTCCGATTCAGCTGGCAGGAATGGAGGCCCTGACAGGCCCGCAGGATGCCGTGGATGTTATGCATGGCACCTTTGATGAACGCCGCAAGATAATTGTCGATCTGCTCAACGATGTTCCTGGCTTCTCCTGCATCGTGCCAAAAGGGGCTTTCTACGCCTTTCCCAATATCACCGGCACCGGGATGAAATCTAAGGAACTGGAAGAACTACTGCTTGAGGAAGTAGGCGTAGCTACTGTCTCGGGAACAAGTTTTGGCCACCTGGGTGAAGGCTATATCAGATTCTCCTACGCCAGCAGCACAGAGAATATTCAAAATGCCCTCGCCAGGGTCAAGGACTTAATGGCAGCAAGGGTCTAGGAATCAGTATGCTCACGGTTAAGCCTTTCAGACTCGGAGTTGTCGAAGGCTTTTTTGGCAAGAGCTGGACCTGGGAAGCCCGCCAGCAATACGCCCAGTTTCTTAGTGGCAACGGCTTTACCACCTATCTCTATGCCCCAAAGAATGATGACTGCTTTCGCAAAGAGTGGGCCAAACCCCTGCCCAGCGAGCACCGTGAATCCCTGGCCAGGTTGGCCTTGCTTTACCGGGAAGCCGGTATTGAATTTGGTATCGGCCTAAGTCCCTTTGAACTCTATTTGGATTTTTCTTCTAAAGGGCAGGACGCGCTTGTTAACAAGCTCGAGGAAATCAACGACATAAACCCCGACACGCTTTGCATACTCTTTGATGACATGCAGGGTGCCGTACCCAACCTTGCGGATCAGCAGCTGCGGATTATGGATTTTGTCACCCGTCACAGCAAAGCTAGGCAGTATATCTTCTGCCCAACCTACTACTCCGATGACCCGGTGCTGGAAAAACATTTTGGCAAGCCGCCAGAAAATTATCTTGAAGACCTGGGCAACCACCTTGATTCCAGGATAGATATTTTCTGGACCGGCCCCCGTGTATTTTCCGAGGAATTCCCAGAGGAACATATGCTGAAGCTTTCGGAAAAGTTATCGCGCAAGCCCCTGCTTTGGGATAACTACCCGGTCAATGACAGTGAACAGCTGGTTGACCGCTTGCATCTTTCCGCATTCAAAAACCGCTCACAGAGTTTAAAGAAGCTGGCCCAAGGCCATATCTCAAACCCCATGAACCAGGCTAGCCTGTCACAGCTTCCGCTATACACGCTAAGCAAGATCTACAGCGATATGGATGTGAACACGGACATGCTGCTTGAAGAAGCCTGCCGTGTGCTCTGCCCGGACAAGCTCGCCACTCTTCTGATTGAAGACTGGCCGTTATTTGAGGAGCAGGGACTGGCCGCATTAAGTGATCGCGAAAAAGCCGATTTAGTTACGCGCTATACGCCCTACCAGGAGCACCCCATGGTGCAGGAGCTGTTTGACTGGCTCAGGGGCGAGTACTCGTTTGATCCGAAATGCCTAACCTGAGTTTGCCATGAGTAACAGAACAGAAACGCTTACAAATTGCCTGCAGCAACAGGTCACCGTTTTCAGTGACGATCATATCAGCAAGCACATTCGAAAATACGGGCTTCATGAGAAAGAGAAGCTAGAGGTCTTCAACGCCATTCTATCCCGCTTTTCTGCGCCCTCAGTCCTCGACATAGGGGCCAACATTGGCAACCACGCCATGGCTTTCTCAACGACAGCTGGCCATGTCCATGCTTTTGAACCAATTCCGGACATTTATGAAATCCTGAAAAAAAACATACAGCAGAACAGCATCAGCAATATCACGGCACACCAGCTGGCTCTTTCCGATAGCGAAGGGACGGACACCATCTATATGGTCAGTGATGGCAACCTTGGCATGTCGAGCTTCGACCAGCGCGAGTCCGCTTCGGAACCGGTAACCGTGCACAAAAAAACTGGGGATGCATTCCTGGCTGAGCAGAATATCGAGAAGGTGGACTTCATCAAGATTGATGTTGAGGCCCATGAGTATTATGTCATCAAGGGCCTGGCGCAGACTATCCAGGCCCAGCGCCCTATCATCACGCTGGAGTGGAATGACCCAGTGGCCACTGCCCGTTTCAACGGTACCGAGGAATTTCGCTTCCTGCAGGAAAACTATATTGCCTATGCGGTTGGGATCAATCATGACCGTACTTACTGGCGCAACAAGCCGCTGTCCTGGCTGAAACGCAAAGGCACGCGCCTGTTTATGCCGCGCAAGGGCGTAATCTATGATTTTAACCCCGCCTGGAATTACGATAACGTTCTCTTTATTCCCCGGGGCCGAGAATCCCTCATGGATGGTCTGTAACTGAAAAAGAATAGCGTTATTCAGGTCTCTTTCAGCTAAATCTAGGCAAATTCAAAATCCGGGTGTATAGTCAAACACCATGAATTCTCTAAGGACATTCATCAAGATAAGTCTGATCACGCTGGCGCTGATCGGTGTGCAGGTTATCCAGGCTTCACCACTGCATGATCACAGTGATCATGTTGTTGACTGTGGTCTCTGTCATTTCAGTTCAACAGAAATCACTTTTGATGACAGTCCTGTCATTACTCCGTCCATCAACCCACGAAATATTGCTGTTCCCCGAACAGTAACTGTCGTCTCGGAATCTGCCAGACTTTCCTACCAGGGCCGCGCCCCCCCTCTCTCCAATCATTAAGTACATCGATTAAACGGAATCCGGACTCAGGCTGCTCCGGGCTTTCTGTATCAATGTTTAATAATTGGAGACAACCAATGAAAGTTTTAACAGCATCTATTCTGACCGCCATGGCAGCACAGGCTGCCGCCCAGGCCGAGGATGACAATGTCTATGAAATTGTGACGACCGCTATTCACACCAATGTGGGGGAAACTTCCCTGCCAATTACCGTGCTAGCAGGTGAAGAACTGCGTAACGCTACCCGCGCCACTATCGGGGAAACACTGGCGAACCTGCCAGGGATCAACAGCGCCTCTTTCGGACCTGCGGTAGGCCAACCGGTCATTCGAGGTCAGCAGGGCCGCAGGGTACTGGTACTAAATAACTCAATTTCCAATGCCGATGTCTCGGCCAATTCGGCTGACCATGCCAACACCATCGAGCCAATCCTGGCTGATGCGATTGAAGTGCTGCGTGGCCCGTCCACCCTGCTGTTCGGCAGCGGCGCCATGGGCGGAGTAGTCAACGTAATTGACCGCAGGGTTCCGCGCAGGATATTTGAGTCACCGGAATTCAATCTGGAAACACGCCACAACACGGCAGCTGACGAGTCCACTATAGTCGGCAGCCTGGATTTCTCCACTGGAAATTTCAGCTGGCACCTGGATGGTGTTCGTCGTGAATGGAACGACCTGGATGTGCCCGGCTTTGCCATTGCAGAAGGTTACCTTGAGGAAAACCACGAGGGTGAACATGATGAGGATCATGACGAAGAGCACGCTGAACATGAAGAGGAAATGGAGAACACCTTTGGCTATGTCGGCAACACCGGAGGGGAATCCGAGGCATTCACCTTTGGCGGCTCCTTTGTCTTTGATAATGGCTTTATTGGGCTGGCAGTGAACCGTATAGATAACACCTACGGACTTCCTGAAGGTGCACATACCCACGAGCATGAGGAAGAGCACGGTGAGGAACATGATGAAGATCATGACGAGGAGCACGGTGAAGAGCATGGCGAGGAAGAGAAAAACGTCTTTATTGACATGGCGCGCATTCGTTATGACCTTACTGGCGAATGGCGCAACCTGACCCCCCTTATTGAACATGTTGATTACCGCCTCACCTATACCGAGTACGAACACAATGAACTGGAAGGAATCGGTGAAATCGGCACAACTTTCAGCAATGAAGGCTGGCAGCAGCGCCTGCAGATGACCCATACCGAAACGGCAGGCTGGCATGGGGTATTTGGAATTCAGACCGCTGACGAGGAATTTGGTGCTGTTGGCGAGGAAAGCTATATCCCCGTCGTCGATGTTTCTTCGATGGGACTCTTCCTGGTGGAGGACTACCATATGGAAGATCTGACCCTGGAGTTTGGCGCCCGCTTCAATAAAGATGAATACGGTCCCACCAACATTCCTGCACCAGGCAGGGATTTCGATACCTTCAGCCTGTCGGTATCGGCACTCTGGGATATCAGCCCTTTAGCTTCTTTTGGTGCCAATTGGTCTCGCTCCGAGCGTGCACCGTCAGTTGAGGAGCTCTATTCAAACTTCGGACTCGCCGACATAGAAGGCTGTGTCATCCATTTCGCCACCTCCGCTTGTGAAATTGGAAACAGCAATTTCAGCGAGGAGGAGTCGAACAATTTTGATCTCCAGGTGAACCTCACACTCGAAAATATGACACTGAGCATAGCGGTATTTAACAATGACTTTGATAACTACATCGCCCAGATTGCGACAGGCGAGGAAATCGATGAGTTTGCCGTCAGAGAGTATCGCCAGATTGATGCAAGCTTCAGTGGTTTCGAAGTAGACGCCACCTTCTTGTTATCCGACAACCTGTCCCTGAATTTATTTGCCGACACTGTCAACGGAAGGCTAGATGGCAATGGGGATGCACCAAGAATGCCTCCACGTAGAATCGGTGGACGCCTGGATTACAGTCTTGGTAACTGGTCAGCATTTCTGTCCGTTCTCGATGCTGCCCGCCAGGACAGCCCCGGGGATTTCGAACTGGAGACAGACGGCTATACCCGCTGGGATATCGGCGCCAACTACCAGATGATCCTGAATGCAGAGAGTGAGATTACCTGGTACATCAGGGGCCGCAACCTGGGTGACGAAGAAATTCGTCTCTCCACTTCCTTCCTGCGCGGGTTCGCCCCGGAGGCAGGAAGATCTATTGAGGTGGGTGCAAGATTCAGCTTCTAGAACTGAATCAATTCTCATCTTCCATAGAGGATGGCTTTTGGGGGCAGATCAAAACCAGGTAGTTGTTTATACAACTCCTGTAAACCTGCCCCCAATTGAATGCTAGATTTACAGGGAAACCTGCCCAATTAGTAAGAAAAATGCAGAAACAGCTTCTCTCCCTTCCGTCGGAATGAATTTAACCCGTAATGCCTTGGCTCCGCTTTTTTAAAAAAACCTACAAGGTAACTCGGATGCAGGCACCTCCAAGCTCTCCAGTATCCACTCTGATATCTCCCCCGTAACTGTTCACGATATCCACGCTGACGGCCAGTCCAATCCCCTGCCCGCTATTAAGCGTGTCACCACGGGCTCCACGCTGCATGACCCATCCTCGGTCTTCCTTAGGTATACCCTTGCCGTCGTCCTCTATTTCCAGCTGCAGGCGGTCACCCTTGGTGCTAACCCGAATACGAATTTCGCTTTTACAGTATTTGAAAGCGTTATCTAGCAGGTTGCCTGCCAGTTCCATCAAGTCACTTTCCTCGCCGCGAAAAACGGAGTTGGACTCAAGGCTGCGAAGTAACCTGACGCCTTTTTCCCTGTAAACTTTTTCCAGCGCGTCAGTGACTTTTTCGAACAGCGGCGCCACTCTTACCGGAACACCAAGGTAACTGGTTGTGCCGGAGCTCGAAGCGCGTTTGAGCTGATAGGAAACAATCTGGTTCATTCTTGCCATCTGCTCTTCCAACTCATCAATCCTCGTTGGCCGTTCTTTATCCGACTCATCTAAATGCAGCCTGGCCTGGTGGACAATACCACCGATCACGGCAAGGGGCGTTTTCAGACTGTGTGCGAGATCACCCAGCGTGGTTCGGTAGCGGCTCTGGCGCTCACGTTCGCTTTTTACGAGGAGATTGAGATTATTGCTGACGCCCTGCAGTTCGCGGGGATATTCAAGCTCGAGCCTGTCCTTTTCACCAGCTTCAATACTGGATAGTTCGCCTGCCAGCTGTTTGAGAGGATTCATACCCCAGCGTAATAACAGGAGCTGAGCAATGGACAGCAGGATAGCCAGTCCGCCAAACCAGAGATAAAGACTAGACTGAAACTCCCGTATCTCAGCAGTGGTGGGCTCCGATGACTCCATGACTACGAAGGAGAATCCCGCATCAAGTGAAGACCAGTAGGTCCCGTAACTGGCAAAGGACAGCCTGCCCTGATCCGATGATTCCATGGTGCCAAATTCACTCTGCCCGGGATCCAGGCGTCGGCGCATGAAACTGGCTTCATCCAGATCTAGATTGATTGCTGATGGACTTCGCCAGACTTCCTCTCCACGGGTATTGAGGATGAAACCATAGAGGCCTGAATTGATCTGGGAAAAGCGGAGTTCCTCAAGGTCGGGAATAAAGAAGCCATCCCTGTCTGGTTCGGCCACGCCAAGCAGTGCGTAAATCTGAAGCTGCAGTCTTTCCTCGACTGCCGCTGCAACACTTTCCTTGAACACGCGGTCGAGAACGAATCCTGCCAGGCCAAGGAAAAGAATCAATAGGATACTGAACGCCAGGACCAGGCGTGACTGCAGCGAGTACTGGCTATTGGTTTGCAGGGACATTGAAGCGGTAGCCCTGGCCGCGGATGGTGTCGATGGGTTTCAGGGTTTCGTTAGGGTCCAACTTCTGGCGCAGGCGGCGAATGAAAACCTCGAGCACATTGCTGTCCCGGTCATAGTCCTGGTCATAAAGATGTTCGGTGAGTTCGGTCTTGGATATGACCTTATCGGGATTCATCATCAGGTATTCCAAGACCTTGTATTCGTAGGCTGTCAGTTCAACTTCCTCGCCATCGACCCTGAGTCGCTTGGCGCTGGTATCTAGGCTGAGTCCGGCAAAATCGAGTGTTGGCTTCGAAAACCCGGCAGCCCGCCTGAGCAGCGCATTTAGTCGCGCTTTGATTTCCTCGATCTGAAAAGGTTTAACCACGTAATCGTCGGCACCGGAATCCAGGCCTTCGACTTTGTCTGTCCAGTTATCCCTGGCCGTGAGAATAAGAATTGGGAAATTCATGCCATCTGCGCGAATGGCTTTGATAAGATCTATTCCGTTCAACTTGGGCAGACCCAGATCAATAATGGCGGCATCGTAATCATATTCCCTGGACTGGTATAGACCCGTCTCACCATCACTGGATGAATCAACAACGTAATCGGTATCTTCCAGAGCCTTCACAAGTTGGGCCCTGAGTAGGTCTTCATCTTCGACTATCAGCAGGCGCATAGATTTTAGGGAAGCAGCGATGTAACAGCTATTCCGATGTGCCGCTCACATCACCGGAACTGGCATTGACAAATACATTAAAGACGGTTCCGTCGCGATCCATACGAACCCGCCAGGTATCTGATGAACTGTCCATGAGGATGCTCAGCACACGGCCTTCAAAACGACCGCTGGCTATATTTGATGCCTGGCGCTTGGTAATGCTGGGCTGAGGAGACAGATTGTTGACGCCGTTATCCTGTAGGAGGACACGCTGAGCTCTGCGCTGTACACTTTCCTCGAATTCATTTCGGTTTTCCGCGCCAGAAAGCCACACGGAGTAGGTCATGACGCCAACAACCAAAGTGCTAAGAATTGTGGTTCTGAAACGTTTCACGGGAAAATGTTTTATTAATTATTGTGGTGTCAGTTTACCGGTTCTATATTAACCCGGACCCTAACTGTTGGTCCTGGTTTTCTGAGCATCCTGACCGAGTAATCCGCTCCATTGTAGCCATAGAGCACATCATAACCAACCCATTTTTCCTTTTGCTCAAGGTTAAGGAGACTCTATCACGAGTTTTTATTTAATTAGAATATCAGGAAGTGAATTAACGATCCCTTAACACAAGAAATTTTCGCGACCTTCCTGTTTTAATAGAATCCAAAGGCCTTAGGTTTAATAACGTAGCTTTACCTTTGAGTAAGAATTAAGAAAAAATTCATGAGGGCGGAAACAGTTATTCATTCCATGGTAATCCTACAACCACTTTTCGTTTAACCATCGAGCACTTTGTTGATGACCATGTTTTACTTTATGACTGATCTGATTTCCATCATTATTGTTAAAAACCTTTTATGCTATGGGTAAATATCTGGTTTAGACTTAATCGATAAACCTGAATCAAATAAGGGGACATATGAAAAAGTTTACCTTTGCTGTACTGCTGCTTGCAGGCTCGCTCAGCACTCTGGCTCAGCTGCCAGACCCAATACTTATCAATGAAGGCCTTATAGCTGGTAAGAAAGCATCAAATTCTAATGTCATGGTTTACCGCGGTATCCCCTATGCGGCCCCACCCATAGCAAACAACCGCTGGCGCCCCCCCGAACCTCCAGCCAGTTGGTCAGGTATCCGTGATGCTACAAACTTTGGACCTCGCTGTGTCCAGGGAGGCTTTGCGCCAGGGGCCATTCAGCCGCTCAGCAGCGAGGACTGTCTGTACTTGAATGTATTTACGCCCGCCAATAGCCAGGATGAATTGCTTCCGGTCATGATGTGGATTCACGGCGGCGGTTTTTTCACCGGGACTGCCTCCAGCAACCAGTATGATTCCCAGCACCTGGCCGCCAAGGGTGCTGTTGTGGTGACCATTAATTACCGGCTCGGCACTTTCGGTTTTTTTGCCCACCCCGAACTTACCGAGGAATCGCCGAATAACAGCTCAGGTAATTACGCTATGCTGGACGCCATCGCTGCACTCGAATGGATATATGAAAATGTTGCTGCTTTTGGTGGCGATCCAACCAACGTGACCGTTTTCGGAGAGTCTGCAGGAGGGGTGGCAGTAAGCGCACTGACGGCTTCCCCCCTCGCAAGGGGGCTGGTACACCGTGCCATTTTACAAAGTCAAACTGAAGTGATCGGTCTTGGTTTTACATCAAGTCCACAGCCCACCTTGGCAGAGGCAGAAGCTGCCGGACTGCAGCAAATGGAAGCCTTCGGAGCCAGCTCCCTGGCCGAACTGCGTGAAGCAAGTGCGCAGGCAATATTGGAAAATTTTCCAACAGGCGGCAGGGTGATCGTGGATGGCTGGTTCCTGCCAAAACAGATAGCCCAGGTCTACGAGGACAACGATCAGCATCCTATTTACCTCATGGCCGGAAGTAATCGTGACGAAGCCAATTTCTTCGGTATTGGTGCACAAAGTCTCCAGCAATACGAGCAAATTGCCGGTGAGTTATTTGGAGATCTGGCCGAGGAATTTAAAGCTCTTTACCCCGCCACCGATGCCGCCAGTGCAGATCTTGCGATCAAGCAGGCCTATAACGATGAGATGGCCTGGCTCCCCCGCAAACTCGCCAAGCATCAGGCCGACTGGGGCTTTAGTTCTTATGTATATTTCTTCGACCGTGTCCCACCGGGAACCAGCAGAGGCGCAACGCATGTAGCTGAGCTGGCCTACGTGTTCAACCAGTGGGACCAGCACCCGGAATGGCACGAGGCAGATCGCGCCCTGGGGAATGCCATGTCTCAGTACTTTGTCAATTTTGCCCGAAGCAGTCGTGTGAACGGACAAGGACTTCCCGCATGGCCAGGTTTCATCAAAAATGAAACCGGCAATGTCATTATACTGGGCGAAGAGATCAGGACCGAGAGCGAAATGGTTCCTTCTTCACAGGTCATGGAGTTTTTTGACCAGGTCCACCAGTCACTTCTTGAGTAGTTCTACATAAAGCGCTGCTTAGGCAGCAGCGGCGGAATTGGACAATCCAGCAGGCTGCCGACGGCCCGAAGTAATTCAGCCTCCTCAGCCGTAACCTTGCCATCCGCATTGATGGTAGCCGCCATGGCCTTTAGAAGCTTTGGTTTTTCCATCGGTTTAAGTGTATTAAGATTATCAAGGGCTTTTTCCAGCTGACCGGTGTTGGCCCCGAGATTGTGCCGATACTGCATTCCCATATTAAGTTTCAGGTATTCCTTGGCTGCCATAAAAGCGGATTTTGCTCCGGCTTCATCTGTATGCCCGGAACTGGCCAGAACTGATAAAAGCGCCTCGCATTCTTTATGCAACGCTTTTAGCGAACGGTATTTCTGACGCCGGTCAGGCCTGTCATCAAGGCTGTAACGAAGAATCTTGAACAGGCACCACTCGAACAATAAGATCTCATTATCCGCCATTATCAATTTGCCCAGCACATTCATAAAGAAACGGTACTGCACCTTGGACAGCTGCCTGAGACTTGGAATCGCAAGGTCAACTAGCGCCAGGTAGTCATCACGTCTGACTGCGTCCACTTCTTTCCTGATGACATCAAGTGCATGAAAGTCCTTTTCTTCCAGTTCCTTTTGCAAGAGCTGCATCTGCTGGTATTTCATCTGTTCATCAGAAAGACTAATCAGCAGGCTGTAAATCATGAGGGTCGCACTCATACTGTTATGAGCCTCTTCAAGCACAAGTGCCGGGATTGCCGCCAATGTGCTTGCAGCCCGGCTTAGATTCTCTGCAGAGGGATTGCCAATGCTGTCAAGAGCACTGCAAGTGCTTCCTCCCTGTCCAGCAAAATGGGGTACCCCCTCCCCGGCGCTCATCTCAGTATGGTTTGATTTGCCGGCTGTTGCCCCTTTCCAGAAAGGGTCGATTCGTTCAATTCGCTCTTTCAAGGGAGGGTGAGTGGCAAACATGCTGGAAAAACTGTGCTTGATGCCGTCGCAGAAGAGCATATGGCTAATTTCCGAGGCATCTTCACCGACAATTTCCGAACCCCTCGGGTAGCCGCCGATTTTTTTCAGTGCACCGCTGATTCCATCCGGGTTGCGCGTGTACTGAACGGCCGAGGCATCAGCCAGGAATTCCCTTTGCCGGCTAACTGCCGCCTTGATTATGTTGCCGAAAAATGTACCGCCATAGCCGATAACCATCAGGCCCAGACCGAGAAAGATAATGCCGCCACCGTTATTTTTGCTGGACTTGGAACCGGATTGGTAACGGCTGCTGCGCAGTATGTGGTAGCCGATTATGCCAAGCACCATGATGCCGTACAGCAATCCCATGAGACGGATATTCAGTCGCATGTCCCCGTTAAAAATATGACTGAATTCGTGTGCAATCACGCCCTGGAGTTCGTCCCGGTCAAGCTCTCTTATGCAGCCGCGAGTCACACCTATAACGGCATCGCGGGCTTTGTATCCCGCCGCAAAGGCATTGATCGATTGTTCTTCCATCAGGTAAACCGACGGTACGGGCGTACCCGATGCAATCGCCATTTCCTCTACGACGTTGAGAATCTTGCGCTCATCAGGATCACGCGTACTGGTATTAAGCAGCCTGCCGCCAAGTGCCTCAGCAACAGCCTTACCCCCACCACTTAGCTGAACAAGACGGAACATGGTTCCAAGGGCCACCACGGCCACCACCACGGTCGTGACACCAAGGAAAAGCTCGCTGCCCAGCATGTCAACGGAAAGACCAGTGTCCTGAGTTTCTGCGACAAAAAACAGCGCAATGACCAGGAAGGAAGTGAGAAGAATCAGGGTGATGACTGCTGCAATAAAAAGAAAAACCAGCTTGCGTGTCTGGCTTCGTGCCTCATCCTGATGTGCGAAGAAGTTCATCAGATACTAACTGAATGATTTTAGGGCTCTAATAAAATGAGTAATTTTTTCGTGGTAGCGAGAAAGCTAACGCGGAAAAAGACAATGTTAGAAGATCCTAAAAGCTGACTTTTGGCGCTTCCTGCATCGCTTCTGAATCCTCGAATTCAAGTAACGAAGCATCAGCGGCATGACCGAAAGTACCGGCAACCATCACCGGCGGGAAGGTCTGCTTGTAAGTGTTGTACTCAGTCACAGCATCGTTGAATGCCTGACGAGAAAAGGCGACCTTGTTTTCAGTGCTGGTGAGTTCCTCGGACAACTGCATCATATTCTGATTGGCCTTCAGATCCGGATAGGCTTCCACCACTACGTTCAGTCGTCCCAGTGCGCCAGCCAGCATGCCTTCGGCCTGGCCAAGATCAAGCATTGCGGCAGGACTGCCGGGTTCTGCCGAGGCTTTTTCAAGCCCGCTTAGAGCCTGATTACGCGCGGCAATCACCGCCTCAAGCGTTTCCCGCTCGTGCTGTATATACCCTTTTGCGGTTTCCACCAGGTTGGGGATGAGGTCATAGCGCCGCTTCAGCTGCACTTCGATCTGGGAGAAGGCATTCTGATAACGGTTTTTCAGGGTGACGAGCCTGTTATAGATTCCTACCAGCCAGAAGATTAAAACGCCAAGTATTACCAGGATCACAATGGTTGACATGGACATAGCAATTTCCTGTGTTGTTTTAGTTTTACTATTGGATGCTTTACAAACTGTTCTGGTTTAACAACCACTTCACTGGTTAGCCAGAGAACGCAGAGCCCTGGCATCATCAATTCCGCCCTGATTGATGACATTTGTGAAGCCGGCTGCCTCAAGTATGTCTTTCGCCTGTCCGGCCCTGTTGCCACTGCGGCAGTAAAGATTGATTTGTGTATCCAGGTCAAAACGTGCGGCAAAGTCTTCGACATCAATCGAGGCAAGCGGAATATTGTCATCGCCATCGATATGGTCAGCGTTGTATTCCTCAACGGTACGCACATCAATCCAGACCGATTCCGGAGCACTGGCGCAGGACGCCAGCATAACCAGGATTATTAAAGCGAATGATTTAAAGACCTGTTTCATAAGGTTGCCCCAGCTATGGCAACACCGACACCGTTCATGAGTACGCGGCGCTGAAGTTTGTCATCTGTTTTTTTCACTTCTCATCAACTCCTGTTGGGGTACAAATTGTAGAGCTTGTCCCCTACCCTGATACGCTCCGTTTTCATTTCAAAATTATTCCCCTCGCTGCGCCTGTGACCGTAGGACGTAACTATGTCACCAACGTTGACGTTGGCTTCAGTGAAGCCGGCCCTTCGGCTTCTGCCGGGCGGACTCAGGAGTACATCCCACTCGTTACCATCCGAATCCTTAAGTGTCAGGCGGTCATGGGGATTGCCGAAATGGGTCTCGACTACTTCGGCTGTTAATTCAAAAGGCTCGTTTCCATACCAGGACCACCCATGGTGAGCAGCAACGACAGAAGTGAAAAGAGCCAACGCTGTGCCACAGAGAATTTTTAGTGCTGTTTTTATTATAGTCATACCAGCCTCCTGTAGATGTACTTTCGAGGATATGCCAAGCGGCTTCAGCACGCAAGGTACGCAGAGAATGGCGCTTTACCTCGATCACTTCACCTGTAAAAAAGCCGGGGTAATGCCCGGCTTTGTCACTTAATTGTCCTGAGTTTCTTCTTCAAACTCTTCAACATCTTCTGGCGCCACATCGTCGGGCGGCGGTCCGAATGGCGACGGTGTCGCCATGGCGATATGCGCTTCCGAAATAATGTAGTGCCTGATAGCTTCTGTATCTTCAGCTGAAAGTACTGAAGCAAAAGAGGTCATCCCTCTTTCGGCCAGTGCCCCGCCGAGTACCACGTTGTCGAAGCCTTCCTGGGAATGCAGCAGCGGTGTGCGGCGCAGGTCGGGGAATGAGCTGCGGGCCATACCGCCAACGTCATGACACATGGCGCAGTTTTCGCCGTAGAGGGTATCACCGGCAGCAACCAGTTCGGCACCCGCCGTTTCTTCTGGTGGAGCAAGGGGACGCTGGGTGTATTCCACTTTTTCAGGAAGCTGGGCGTCGCCGCCCAGTTTGTATACCAGAAGGCGTGCATAGGTTGGTGCGTAATATCCGAGGAATGATGGGCCGCCCACAACCTGGGCAATGTACTGTTCACCTTCGTGAATATAAGTGATGGCGCCGGAATAGGAGGTAGCCTTAGTGTCAAACATCTTCAGCTCGGCGCCGTCCTCGGCATTGTAAATACCAAGCGTTTCACCGCCGCCCTTGACCAGCAGTCCGCCTGCGGTAGTTAACGTACCACCTACGGGCGAATCTTCTATGGCCCAGACTTCTTTTGCAGCTACCGGATCCCACGCAACCAGCCTCGTGGTACTGCCACGCGGTACGGTGTTTTCAGGGTCATCGTAGGCATAGTCATGGCCAAAGTATTCCATACCAAGGTTGAAACGCCCGTCGATATTTTCCGGGGCATTGGCAAATGCCATGCTGCTTTCCCTTGCCGGGATATAGAGCAAACCGGTGTCAGGGCTGAAGGACATGGGATGAGCACCGTGTGCGCCGGCCGGCCCTGGCTGAATAATCGTGCCGGCTTCACGCTTGGTATACTGAGCCGCTTCATTAATGATTGGCCTGCCGGTAGTAATGTCATAACCGGAGGTCCAATTCACGGGAACAAAATTGTTGGCCCTCAGAAGTTCGCCTGTATAGGCGTCGAGCATATAGAAGAAGCCGCTTTTTGCTGCCTGCATGGCGACATGGCGCACCTCGCCATCCACCTCCAGGTCGGCAATGGTAATTTGCTGGACGGAATCGAAGTCCCATTCCTCACCCGGGATCTGCTGGTAATGCCATACATATTCACCGGTGTCAGCATCCACGGCGACAATGGAATTCAAGAAAAGGTTATCACCTCCGCCGGGACTGCGCACGAGCGGGTTCCAGGGCGCACCGTTGCCTACACCAAAGAGCAGCAGGTTGGTCTCGGGATCGTAGGTAATACCGTCCCAGGTACTGCCCCCCCCGCCGAGTTCCCACCAGTTGCCATTCCAGGTTTCTGCCGCCATGCGCATGGCGTCATTTTCAAAACCAAGTTCGGGATTACCCGGCACGGTGTAAAAACGCCAGAGGATCTCGCCTGTGTTTGCATCCACTGCCGACACAAAACCGCGGGTTCTGAATTCAGCCCCGCCGTTGCCAATGAAGACCTTGCCGTTAGCCACACGCACCGCGCCGGTCGAGGTGTAATTGAGTTCTTCGTCCACCGTCTGCGTTTCCCAGAGGGCCTCTCCGGTTTCAGCATCAAGTGCAAACATGCGTCCATCATATGCCGTAACAAATAGCTTGCCTTCATAAACGGCGGCACCACGGTTGCTGACTCCACAACAACCCTTGCCTACAACACTGCCTTCCACCTCTGGGTCGAAACGCCAGAGAGTTTCTCCAGATGATGCATCTATGGCCGTTACCTGGCCGAAGGATTCCGTAAAGTAGATAACGCCATCCACAAAAAGTGGCGTTGATTCCTGGTCCTGGTTGGTCTCGATATCCACCCACCAAGCCAGCCCAAGCTGATCAGCATTGTCGACATTGATCTGGTCGAGACGGCTGAAACGCTGCTCATTGTATGAACCCCCGTAAGTAAGCCACTGTTCCGGCTCGTTTTCGGCATTCTCAAGTCTTTCCTGTGAGACGTTGCCAAAAGCGGACTGCGACGCAGCGGGTGTTGCCGCCATTGGTTTGCTGGCAGGCGCTGCGGTTTCTTCACTGCCGCCGCAGGCTGCGATTAAAGCCGCCATAATGGACAGGGAAAGTAATTTGTACTTGCGCATCAAAATATCCTTACTGTTTCTATGTATAAAAAATTTTAATGGTCGATCGAAAAAAGACTGCCAAGTATCGCGCAGCAATGCGCCATATGCACCTTATTTCAAGGGAAAAAACCTGATGATTTGTTAATTTTGGCTGATCAGGCGTTATGCATCATGCGTTTGATTACCGGCGAGATAATCAGCATGACGATTGCTATACCCATCGCGATATACCCCACCTGGGAATATACCTCGGCATAGGTGGTCTTGGCTGCTGCAGCATCGGCCAGCTGACCGCCAATGGTCTCGGCCCCGGTAGTCGAGGCAATGACCCCGGCCAGGTAGTTGGAAAGGCCACTGTAAAGGAACCAGGCTCCCATAGTCATCCCAACGGCGTGAACCGGCGCCAGCTTGGTCACTGCAGAAAGACCCACCGGTGACACCATCAGCTCACCAATGGTGTGAACCCAGTAAATTAGGAATATGAAGAAGACAGCAGTCATCCCCGCCTCACCGGACATGGACATGCCGCCAACCAGTGAGAGGAAACCAAGGCCGGCCATAAACACCCCCATGGCAAACTTGACTGGCGTTGATGGATTCATGCCCCTCTTGTCCAGGGTGATCCAGAGCCAGGCAAGCACCGGGGCGAACATGACGATGAACATGGCATTCAGCGACTGGAAAACCGGTGCGGGCACAGACCACCCAAACATAGTGCGATCCACCAGTCGGTCAGTAAAGAGGTTAAGCGAGGAGCCGGCCTGCTCAAACAGGGCCCAGAATGGTATCTGCGCCATAATGAAGTAGATACCGGCCAGCATCCTGTCACGCTCCTGCCCCTCGCAGCGCACCACGGCGTACCCCACCAGGTACAGGAAAACGAGGATGCCGAGGATGCCCACGTAGCTTTCTTCCACAAGATGCGAGTTCATCACGAGCAGCAACGACACCAGCACAATGACCAGGCCGGTCAGGTAACACATCTGCTCGACATTAATGGGCCCGATCACTTTCTCCTTGAGTTTTTCCAGGCTGGGCGGTTCAGCTTTGCCTTCGAGCCAGTGCTGGTATTTCAGGAACACCGTGAGGCCGGCAAACATGCCTATGCCGGCCAGACCAAAGCCGTATTTCCAGCCATAGACGATACCAAGGATTCCGCACGTCCATGACGACAGGAATGCTCCCAGGTTTATGCCCATGTAAAAAATCGTAAAGCCGGAATCACGACGAGCATCACCGAAACCGTAAAGTGCGCCGACGATTGTGGAGATGTTTGCTTTCAGGAAGCCGACCCCGGCAATAATTAGGGCCAGGGATAGGTAGAGAATGTTCAGATAAAGGGTCTGGGTTTCAATCCGGGTGGTGTAGCTGTCGGTGGCTATGGCTGCCGGCAGTCCAACCGCGGCTGGGCTCTCAATCAGCATCTGGGTGGCCCCGTCACTGAAACTGATACGCGACGTGCCTGATTCTGACACAATAATCTGGTTGGCATCACCACCACGGCCATCCAGCGTTACCTGGTACTCCTGACCGTTGTACATCAGGATTTCCCTGGAGCCGCTGCCTTCAAAAGCCATTCCGAAATGCCCCAGCACCAGCAGAATGGCGCCGTAAGTGACCGCCTTTCGCTGCCCAAGGTATTTATCCGCCAGCGTACCGCCGATAATGGTCATCACGTAGACCAGTGCCGTGTAGGCGCCATACATAATCGTCGAACGTTCATCGGAAAAGAGAAAATGCTGCGTCAGGTAAATAATGAGCAGACCACGCATACCGTAGTAGGAAAAACGCTCCCACATCTCAGTGAAGAATAGAATGACCAGGCCGCGCGGATGGCCAAAAATAGTGTTGCTGGATTCCTGTGACTGAGCTCCTTCACCGGGAGTTGATACTGCTGTGTCTGTCATGACAAAATTCCAAGGAATAGAACTGCATCGAAGGTAGTCGGAATCCGAAGGATTTTCAAGTAATTACCCTGCATCACGCGCTGGCTTTTCCAAAATAAAGACATAATTTCTACCTGAGTATTAATTCGGGCTAGAATCCTTTTCTCACGTGGATTTCATAACAATTAGAAAGGGAAAGAACATGCCGGGGTCGAAACAATTAAAAGAAGCGATAAGCTGTATTGTGGTTTTGCTGCTCGCTGCCTGCTCGGGACAAGAAGCGCCATCCGCTGCAGCAGTAACAGAAGTCAGCGAACCAGAGCAGCCCAATATCCTGCTCATAGTTGCCGATGACCTGGGTTATGCGGACCTTGGTTTTTACGGCAGCGAAATCCCAACTCCCAACCTGGATATGCTGGCCGCCAACGGCATGCTGCTGACGGATTTCTACACCAGTATGACCTGCGGCCCCACCCGCTCTATGCTCATGTCCGGTACCGACAACCACATGGCCGGGGTTGGTGTGCAAAGTGCCCCCTCCCACCCTGACCATATTGGTGATCCCAACTACCTGGGCTACCTGAGCTTTCGCGTGGCCAGCCTGGCTGAACTGATGACCGAGGCAGGCTATAACACTTACATGACCGGCAAGTGGCATCTAGGTATGGACGTGGAGAACGGCGCCCATGCCAGGGGCTTCAAGAAAAATTTCATCTCACTGGATGGGGCAGCTCATCTGGGTCCCTGGGACTGGCGCGGCCCGCAGAATGCCAATTACCGTGACGGCGACGAGATGGTGCAAGTCAATGACGACTGGTACACGGTGCGCGATTACACAGGCAAAATGGTCGAGTATATCGGGGAAGACAGGGACGAGGACAAACCCTTCTTTGCCTTCCTGGCCTACACAACACCGCACTGGCCCCTGCAGGCTCCTGCCGATGTCATTGCCAACTTTGACGGCGTTTACGACGACGGCTACGAGGCTACCTACCTGCGCCGCCTGGAGCGGATGAAAGAACTCGGCCATGTACCCGAAGAGGCTGAGCCGATGCCCATGGATATTTTTAGTCCACGCTGGGAAGATCTCGATTCTGAGGAAAAAGCCTATTCCGCCAAGCGCATGGAAATTTATGCTGCAATGGTCAGCGAACTGGACAAGTATGTCGGCCAGGTGGTGGATTATCTGAAAGAGATCGGTGAATTCGACAACACCTTCATCATGTTTATGTCTGACAACGGTGCTGAATCGGCACGTCTTGACCTGTCACCCCGTTACCAGGAGTTCATTACGGGAGGACAGTACGATCAAAGCCTAGAAAACCTGGGCAGTGCCACCTCCTATGTCATGTACGGACGCAACTGGGCCACCGTCAGTGAGACACGCTTTCGGCGGCACAAGGCTACCGGATTCGAAGGCGGCATTCATGTGCCTGCCTTTGTGCATTTCCCTTCCATGGTTGAACCCGGCACTCGCACCGATGGCTTTGGCACAGTGATGGATGTTTTACCAACCTTCCTGGCTATTGCCGGCACTCAACATCCCGGCACCAGCTTTCAGGGACGCGAAGTTGTGCCAATCAAGGGCAAATCACTGCTGCCCATGCTCACCGGTGAAACGGAAGAAATTCATGATGGCTACACCGGCTGGGAACTGAATGGTCATCGCACGATTCGGGAAGGGGAATGGAAAATAGTCTGGGACCGCGCAGCAGGTGAGGATGCTAAATGGCTCTTGTTTAATATTGAAGAAGACCCGATGGAGCAAAAAGACCTTGCCACGGAACTACCGGATAAACTGGCTCAGATGGTTGGTCTGTGGGAGCGCTACGAAGAGGAAAACGGCGTGATCTATGTCTACCCGGAATAAAATCATTTTAGCTGTCCTTGCCCCTGCAGGAATAACAATAGCAGCTGCCCTGGGGTGGATCGGATACCAGGCCTCTTTGCCCGCTCAGGATATGAGCGCTTTTAAGTTCCAATGCTACGAGGAATCACATCTAGCTGAAGCTGGCCGCAACGAGGAATATCCAGGCATGGTATGGGTGCCGGGTGGCACATTTACCATGGGTGCAGAGGGTACCTATTTTGAAGAAGGTCCAGCCCACGAGGAAAGTGTGGCGGGATTCTGGATGGCAAGACATGAAGTCACCAATGCTGAGTTTGCCGAATTTGTCGAAGACACTGGTTATAAGACACTTGCTGAGCGCGGCATAGAAAATCCTAACGGTCCGCCTCTTCCTGGTTCTGCCGTATTTACTCCACATGTCAGCAATGAGCAGATAAACCCTTTCGCCAGTTGGTGGTCATTCATGGAAGGTGCCAGCTGGTTAGAACCCAAGGGTCCCGGTTCAGACATTGAAGGTCTGGAAAATCACCCGGTTGTACATATCGCCTTTGAGGATGCACAGGCTTATGCACAGTGGAAAGGTCACGCTCTTCCCACCGAGGCCCAGTTCGAATTTGCCGCCCAGAGTAGCCAGATGCGCAGCGAGGATGGTACCTACCTCTCAAACACCTGGCAGGGGCTTTTCCCTTTACAGCACTATCCCATGGACGGCTTTATTGGCACCGCCCCTGTTGAATGTTTTGGTGCAAATAAATATGGCCTTTATGACCTAATTGGAAATGTCTGGGAATGGACGCAGTCACCCTATTTTCTGAACCACTCGTTTCCTGACCAGGAAAAATATCCCCAGGGGTATGATCCAAACCAGCCTGGCGAACCAGTCGCCGTCATCAAGGGCGGCTCCTATTTATGCGCACCAAACTACTGCATGCGGTACCGGCCTGAGGCTCGGCAGGCGCAGAGCAAGGGGCTAGGCACCTCGCATATTGGTTTCAGAACAACAATAAATCCCTAAATTATATAGATATATGGTTTGGCATGTGATTATCTTTTTGTAATTCGTAATATCACTATTTTTACATCACCGGAATAAACGATGGCAAAACGTGTTTACCTTTTTAATGAGGGTCAAAAGGAAGACCGCGACCTACTTGGGGGCAAGGGAGCAAACCTTTGCGAGATGACCAACCTCGGTCTTCCCGTTCCTTTTGGCTTTATTATCACTACCAACACTTGCCGTGAATATTTCGAGAACGGCAACAAGCTGCCCAACCGGCTGGAACAAGAATACCGGGTTGCCCTCGACCTTGTTGAACAGAAAATGGGCTGTGATTTTGGTGATTCCAAAAATCCTCTCCTCCTCTCTGTCCGTTCAGGCGCCCCCGTATCAATGCCCGGCATGATGGATACTGTGCTGAACTTAGGCCTAAACGATGAAATTGTTCAGGGACTGGCCACCAAAACCGGCAATGCCAGATTTGCATACGATAGCTACCGGCGTTTTATCCAGATGTTTGCCAACGTAGTGCTAGACGCAGATGGAGACCGCTTCGAAGAGACCATCGATGACTATAAAAAGTCGCATGGCAAAACACTTGATATAGAAATGGAAGCCAATGACTGGCAGCGTGTAATTGATCAATTTAAAAACCTGGTCGACATCCCCCAGGATCCATTTCAGCAGTTACTAATGGCCGTTGAGGCGGTCTTCAAGTCCTGGCATACCCCCCGTGCCCATGTTTATAGGGAAATGAACAACATTCCCGAGTCACTCGGAACTGCGGTCAATGTACAGGCCATGGTGTATGGCAATTTCAGTGACGATTCCGGCTCTGGAGTCGCCTTTACCCGCAACCCATCCTCAGGGGAAAAGCGGTTTTTTGGCGAGATTCTTTTTAATGCCGCAGGCGAAGACGTCGTGGCGGGAATTCGCACACCCGAACCCATTGATGCGCTGAAAGAAAGGATGCCGAAAGTGTACGACCAGCTTTTTGAAACCCAGGCCATGCTGGAAAAACATTACCGCGATATGCAGGACATCGAGTTCACCATACAAGAAGGCCGTATTTTTATTCTTCAGACACGCAGCGGAAAACGCACCGGACGTGCCTCCGTAAAAATTGCTGTAGAGATGGTCAAGGAAGGTCTTATCACCGACAAGGAAGCTTTGCTAAGAGTCTCACCCGATCATGTTGAAGCTTTCCTGCATCCCACGGTGGACCCAACAGCAAAGAAAGATATCGTTGCATCTGGCCTTCCTGCAAGCCCCGGGGGTGCAACTGGGTCGGTGGTCTTTTCGGCAGACGAAGCCGTGGAAGTTGCTGCTAGCGGCATAAAGGTGATCCTTGTACGCAAGGAAACCACACCGGAGGATATTCATGGCATGAAGGTAGCGGAGGGAATACTGACCGAGCTCGGCGGCATGACGTCGCATGCAGCCGTGGTGGCCCGTGGTATGGGGGTGACCGCTATAACCGGCTGCCACACGCTGAATATAGATTATAAAAATGGGACGGCGACCACTGAAGAAGGCACCGTGATCAAGCGCGGTGATGTAATCACCATTGATGGCCTTGCCGGCGAGGTCATGTTAGGCGACATTCCTAAAACCCTGGCCTCGTCCAGCGACGACTTTCAAACCCTGCTGTCATGGGCTGACAAGTACCGCAAACTCCAGGTACGGGCGAACGCTGAAACACCGGAAGATGCCGCCAAGGCCATAGAGTTGGGTGCGGAAGGAATAGGGCTCTGCCGCACGGAGCACATGTTTTTTGACGCAAGCCGCATCAATATCATGCGCGGCATGATCCTATCGGAAAACAAGGATGAACGGGAGTCTTACCTGACGCAGCTGGAAAAATTCCAGCATGACGATTTCCTAGAGTTGTTCAGAATCATGGACGGCAAACCGATTACCATTCGTTTGCTTGATCCACCGCTGCATGAATTCCTGCCTCATACAGAAGAAGATATCGAGGCCCTAGGCAAACAGATCAACAAGTCCCTGGAGAAAATCCGTCAGGCCATTGATGACCTTGTCGAGGTTAATCCAATGCTTGGCCTGCGTGGCTGCCGCCTCTCTATTGTGCATCCTGAAATCACTGAGATGCAGGTGCGCGCCATAACGAGTGCCGCAGTGGCAGCCACTGAAGCTGGCATAAACCCCATGCCCGAAATCATGATTCCCTTGGTCGTTAATGTGCGCGAAATCCGCATGATTACAGACATCATAGAGCATGGCATACATTCCATTATGTCCGAGAAAAGCCTCTCTTTTCGCTACAAGATCGGCACTATGATGGAGACGCCGAGAGCCTGCCTGGGCGCAGGACGAATTGCCAAAGACGTGGAATTCATGAGTTTCGGAACGAATGACCTGACACAAATGACCTATGGCTTCTCCCGTGATGATGCCGCCAAGTTCATTCCCGAGTATCTAGATAAAAAACTGTTTGAGACCGATCCCTTTGTATCGCTCGATGAACGTGCCGTTGGCAAACTGCTTCGACTCGCAATCCGCGATTCTCGCGAAAAAAAGAAAGGTATCAAGTATGGAATCTGCGGCGAACACGGCGGCGATCCGCGCTCAGTCAAATATTTCCATGAGATCGGTCTGGATTATGTCAGCTGTAGTCCTTACCGCATTCCCATTGCCCGGATAGCGGCCGCACAGGCCAACGTCGAGTAAGTTTCATGCACATACTGGTAACCGGCGCTAATGGATTTATTGGCAGACACCTGGTCAATCGCTTACTGAGTAACCCGGCAGGCATCAACACCAGCCAGGTAACCGTGCTGGACCTAAATCTTGACCTAGTTCCGGAGGATGTCCGTGTTAAGCGCATCACCGGCAGCTTTGCCGACGCAGAAAAGCTGACTGAAGCCCTGCAAGCCCCAGCCGATCTTGTCTATCACCTGGCCGCCGTCCCAAGCGGAGCCGCAGAACACAATTACCAGCTCGGTGTTGACATCAATATTCACGGGACCATGGCCCTACTCGAAAAACTAAAAGATCAGGAAGAAAAAACCACGCTGGTTTTTGCAAGTTCTATCGCGGTTTACGGCAAGCCATCCGTGACAGAGGTGAATGACGATACGCTGCCCACTCCCAACCTAACTTACGGTGCGCAGAAAGTTATTGCTGAAACCTTGATAGCAGACTATGCCCGCAGGCAATGGCTTAATGGCTGCTCAATTCGCCTACCGGGCATTGTAGCCAGGCCGCCGGAACCTAATGGCGCCGTGTCCATCTTTTTCAGCGACCTAATCAGGAATCTGAGCAGCGGCCAGCCATTTACTTGCCCGGTCTCGGCGTCAGCTAGTTCCTGGCTGATGTCAGTAGAATGCGTGGTGGACAACCTGGTACATGCCGCAACTCTGGAGCATTCAGGCCACAGCACATGGACTTTGCCGGCCCTGCACATTGCCATAGAAGAATTGGTAAACGAGATTGACGAGGTCAATCCAGGCAGTGAAGCGGGATCCCTGATAACTTATGAAGCGGATCCATGGGTAGAAGAAAATTTTGGCAGCTACCCGCCCATCAATTGCCCCAAGGCCGTAAAAGCCGGATTTCATCATGATGGCTCGCCCAGTGAGCTTATTAAAAACAGCCTGAAAAGTTTAACCTGACTTCTATCAGCGAAAGGTTATCTATTGACTCGTAAGTGAAGTGCTGTCATCAAAGGCTTTTAGAATCCCGTCATGCCTGGCAGCCACCAGTTCTCTGTCCTGGGGATGAGTAATGACAAACAATCGGTTTTCTTCCACGGCCTTGACTACCCAGCGCCCAAACTGAAAGGGATCAGTGCCGCTGGCCGCCGCCTTGGCCAGGTCATGATTAGCGGAAATGGATACGGCGCCGCCGTACCTCTCGGGACGATTGCGCAGTGAATTACTGATGTCTGTGTTCACCACACCAGGGCAGAGAATGGAAACGCCGACCCCCTTTGGTGCCAGGTCGACATGCAGCGCCTCACCAAAACCGACCATGGCAAACTTGGTAGTGTTGTACATCCCCTGCCCTCGGCTTGGCTCGTAGACACGTAGTCCGCTGATGGAACTGGTGATCACGATATGCGCGTTGTTAGGATCCTCCAGTAGATAAGGAATACAGGCCTGTACGGTATAAACCGACCCCTTGATATTGACATCGACAATCCAGTCCCAGTCAGTCACATCTATATTTTCCAGGGAATCCATCACACCGCTGACCCCGGCGTTGGCACAGACAATATTGATACCACCAAAACGCGCCTTGGCCTGGCCAACTGCCTCAACTACGGCTTTCCTGTCGGTGATATCCAGTGTGTAGGTCTGCACTTCAGCACCAGCTGCAGTAAGGAGTTGCTGCGTTTCTGCGAGACCAGCCTCGTTAACATCCACCAGCGCCAGGTTCATGCCTTTCTCGGCGAAAGCCTTCGCCATGCCGGCACCAATCCCAGCACCACCCCCCGTGATGAAGGCCGTTTTCTTATCGAACGTCTTGATAGTTTCACCCTTTCCGGTTCATTAATTGAGGCCGCAATAATAAGGGCACCTACTCGTGATTGAAACCCGAATCAGTCCTTGGGGACTACAGAACAAAACTAGTAACCCTTTCAATCAGCCAGTAAGAGGAAGGTATACCTATCACATAGGCTGCCAGCATGTCAGCGCGCTGGGCTGTAGTAACCTCTGCAAACAACGCTTTGCCGCTTGTGGCTTTTCCCAAGATCCATAAAGCAATACAAAAGACTAGGATAAAGGCCACCTGTCCGGCTTCTACGCCAAGGTTGAAAAAGAGCAGCGAGGCAAGTATTTCATTCTGCACCAGGCCAATCTCTCCCAATGCCGATGCAAATCCTAGACCATGCAGCAAACCAAAGCCGAAAGACACAATTAGGGGATAGCGGTAAGTTAGACTGTTCTTATCCTGCCGACTGATTTCAAAAGCAAGGAAAACGATAGACAGGGCAATAACTGCCTCCACCGGAACGATGGGAATGGTTACCAGTCCAAGTGCGGAGAGACTCAGGGTAATTGAGTGCGCTAGGGTAAAGCCTGTGACCGTCCAGAGAATACGCTTGAGGGTTCTGGCAATCACCAACAGTCCAAGTACGAAGAGCAGGTGATCAAAGCCGCTAAGGATATGCTCGATCCCCAGGGCAAGGTATTCCCTGGCAACGCTGCCAGTGGTGGCCTCTTCGGGCACCTCCCATCCATCGTCCATTGGCGTCAGCATCGCGGTAGCCGTATTCCCCTCCAGGTTCGACAACCGAAAAAAAGAAGCCAATGAGGGATTGAAGAAGGGATACTCAAGGGAGAGAAACTGCCCGAAGATTTTTTCATTGCAGATAACACTGCCGCCGCTGAATTCAGGCGCCGACTTTAATATCTGCGCTGAACAACTCTCCGGCCAAACCACGGACGGCATGTTGTTGGCCTCGACCGTTTCTGGCACACGAATGGAGTACTGGTAAGCCAGCGGCAGCTGCTCCTCGATGGTAACGACAACCGGACGCGCATCATGAGCCTGTACTGAATAAAAAAAACCATTCAGTAATACAAAGAACAAACCAATGAGAATACTTCGACAACCGGTCATTGTTTTTTAGCGTTTAACTTCTAACCTTTAACTAAAATCAGTCACTCATATGGATCCAAATCAACCACCACGTCATACCCTTCAACAACCCTGTTCTCGGCTTCGCGCCGCGTTTCCAGCACGGTTTCATAACGCCAGTCATCCATTACTCTACCTGCGATTGCGTCAAACGCAGGGATGTAGGGGTCACTCTTTTCTCTGAGCAAAACAAGATGAACGCCATAACGTGATTCGAGCGGACCATGCCACTGGCCGGTTCCAGCTTTGACAGTATCCAGCGCAGCTACGAACTCCTCGGTGAAATTATTGATGACAAAATCCCGTGTTCGCTCAACGTAGTTCTGTAGAAAAGGATAGCGATCTCCATAGCCGGAGGCGTCGTTGAACGCTACCGATTCCAGTTGCGGATCATTCAAAAGGATTTCAGCATCGGCTCTGGCCTGCTCCCAGCCACGTTCGCCGCCGTCAAAGAAGATATGCGTAAAGGTATATACAGCATCCACCCTGTATTCATTCTGCCGCTCTAGGTAAAAGGCCTCGAGCGCATCATCGGTGGGCTCGAGGGCCTGGTTAGCCAGGTTCTCCAGCAGGAATTCGACTTTCTGCACCAGGCGCTGTCGAATAATATAATCCCCGTTTTCCATACCCATGGCAACGGCTTCCCTGTATAGCGCCTCTTCCCTGACATACTCATCCAGAAGTACATTAATTTCAGACTCGCTCATACCGGCAAGCTGTTCCCGAAATAATTCCGGTTGGAAGGCTTGGGCTCTAAATTGCATAAAATTCAGCAGATCATCACGGCTCACCACTATCTGGTTTCCGTCATCCATCTCGGTGTTTTCGGGTTGCTTTGTGATCGCGTAAGCGATGAAAATAAGCACTCCAACAAGCAGAAAATGAAAAAGCGGTTGACGGTAAAAACTTTTCATAATAATCGGGTTCCGGGGTCAAGCCGCAAAAGTATAACAATAAACATTGGCTGCTAATCAGAGAATAGACAGAGGGTAGTTCATGAAGACAAGACTTAATCTTTCTAGGGGGCTGCTGGTTTTTGGCTTTCTTTACGGCATGACTAGTCTGTTGGCCACTTTCAATCATATCGGCGATCCCGCCTACCTGGTGCAGGTCGAATTTGGCGGAGGTCAGGCACATTCGTGGTACCACGCGTTGCGCGAAGGGTTCGGCGATATCGCTACAATTGCAGTAATGCTGTATCTCTTTTTCGGTAATGCCAGGGTCAGGCAGCCCCATACCTGGTGGATTGGCCTGGTCTTGCTTCTTGGTTACTACCTGCCCTATTGGGCCGGCATGCCTTTCATGGCAGAACTGGCTGCTCCCAGTCAGCAGGCCGAGATTAACCACATTGTACAGGCTGTTTTTGCGCTTGCCGGGCTGTTTTGCGCGAGGAAGGAATTTTTCAGGCATCCCCAGACAAGCTGAAATAATTCGGCTATTTACCGCCCCCCCTTTAAGAAGCCTTCAATCATATCCTCTATTTCTACTGCGGCAATAATTTCCATCTGAAGGATTAAATCAAAGACGACTAGACTCGATTGCTGCACCGCAACGGACTTTTATTCCATTTAGGCTTCCATTTTTGCGCGAGAAAGGAGATTATTGTTGCCCCAAAAAACAGTTAGCTAAATATAATTTCCTCTTTTAAAACAGAGAGATACTAATACCATAAAACATCATCAGGTTTGGGAGTTAAAGTCATGAGCGAGTCAAAGAATCCTTTTCCTTTACCCAGCGAAATAGAAAGCGTTCCAGGCGCCGAGAACTGGGGTGATATGTACGCTTACTACACCAGGGTACAACCGGAGGATGATGATCGCTTCTGGTTTTACAACTCCATGCACTTTTCAGAGCCCATGTCGGCCTTCGACATGATTACTGCTGAAGCCGCCTATTACGCCATGGGGGCATATGTGACACGCGTCTTTGCATTTCCTACCGCGATGGGCATTGACTACAGATGCATAAACGGTCGCATCTATATTACGGCAAATACTGTTCAGGACCCTGAAGAAATTGAAAAACGCCTGGCCATCTTCCAGGAGCGTGCCGGGCACTACTATGAAAACTGGAACGACATCTACGGGCAGTGGGAAAAACGCATGGGCGATCTCATCAAGGAGATGACCGCCATCAAGATACCAGAACTGCCTAACATTGAAGATGAAGCCGTGGTTAAGGAAGCCCGGGGGATTGCTCAGAACCATTACGTCCGCCAGGCCTACAACGAGGTCATAGAAAAATACCAGATCATGTGGCAGCACCACTTCGAAATGCTAATGCTCGGTTACGGTGCCTACGTGGTGTTCTTCCAGTTTTGCAAGCAGGCTTTTCCTGAAATCACTGACCAGACTGTTGCCAGGATGGTGGCCGGCATTGATGTGCTGATGTTCCGTCCGGATGACGAGTTGAAGAAGTTGGCCAAGTTGGCTGTTGAGCTTGGTATTGACGATGCCTTTACCGATGACGGCAATCCCGATGTGATTCTTGCGGCCGTGGAAGCCAAAGGTGATGCCGGCAAACAATGGATGGATGCGCTGGCCGAATCGCGCGATCCCTGGTTCAACATTTCTATCGGAGACGGTTTTTATCACTTCGAACGCAGCTGGAACGATGATCTCTCGGTGCCTCTTTCCGCACTGCCCCACTACATAGGACTGATCAAGAAGGGTGAAAACCTGGAACGCCCCACCGAAGAACTAAAAGCAGAACGCGAACGCATCATTAGCGAATACCGCGAACTGCTCGGCACCGATGAAGAAAAAGCGGCTTTTGACCAGATGCTCGCTGTCAGTCACCTGGTATTTCCGTATGTTGAGGATCACAAGTTCTACTGTGAACACTGGCTCACAACCTGCTTCTTCAACAAGATACGCGAGTTCGGCCAACTGCTTGCCCGTCATGACATGCTCGATGATGCCGAGGATATATTCCACCTGCACCACACCGAGGTCGACCTAACACTGGGTAATCTGATGAATGCCTGGGCAGCCGGCTCCAAGCCAGTAAACCAGGATTACTGGAAACCCATCGTGAAAGAACGCCGCCGCATGATCGAAGTTCTCAAGGAGTGGCAGGCACCGCCGGCTATAGGTCCTATGCCGGAGAATATAGAAGACCCGGCCCTGCAGATGCTCTGGGGCATCACCACTGAAACGCTACACACCTGGGCAGCCCCGGATATCGAGGACGACAGCCAGCTCAAGGGCTATGCCGCCTCACCTGGTATTGTTGAGGGTACCGCCAAGGTGTTGCGCTCCATTAATGACTTTGGGGAAATAAGTGAAGGCGATATTCTTGTTGCCCCCGTCACACATCCGAGTTGGAGCCCGCTCTTCAGCAAGATCAGTGCAGCCGTCTCCGATATTGGAGGCACCATGTCGCACATGGCAATCGTAGCCCGAGAATATGGGATGCCGGCTGTTGTAGGTACCGGCCAGGCTACCAAGCGCATTCAGAATGGTCAGAAACTGCGAGTAGATGGCGACCGCGGCGTGGTCACGATACTTGAGTAAATATCCTTAAAGTATTCGTTTTAGCTAATATTGAAAGTGCAAATTTAAAAAACCAACCATTACGACCCTTAAATTTTTTGCTTTCAAGTTTTAATATTTAGCAGTCAACACATATGACATCAGACAGTTTCATTCTACCTTTTGGTACCATCTCACTTGATGATCGCCCTCGCGTTGGCGGCAAGGGCGGCAGCCTGGGGGAATTAACCAGTGCCCTGATCCCGGTTCCCCCGGGATTTGTTGTAACCACTGATGCCTTTAGTGCTTTCCTGGATGCCCTGGACAAGGAACATGGCATCCGCAACCAAATTGCCAAACTTGATCCAGAGGATGTTGCCACACTGAACCAGACCACCAGCGACATTCGCACACTGGTACAGCAGGCCCCTACCCCAAAGGAAATAGCATCCGTAATTGCCGAGGCATATTCCAAACTCGGCGATAACATTCCTGTGGCGGTGCGCTCGAGTGCCACAAGTGAAGATAGCGAAGAGGCCAGCTTTGCCGGCCTGCAAGACACCTATCTCTGGCAAAAAGGTGAAGCACAGCTTATGGAGGCCCTGAAACTTTGCTGGGCCAGCCTCTACAATGCCGAATCTGTTGCTTATCGCCTGAAACTTGATATACCGGAGTATCAACTGGCCATGGCCGTTGTGATACAGACCATGGTGAATTCACGCTGTTCCGGCGTCATGTTCACCCGCAGTCCAACCACGGGCGATAAGTCTGTGATTGCCATTGAAGGCAGCTGGGGGCTAGGCTCTAGCATCGTCAGTGGTGAAGTAACACCAGACAAATTCGTCATCAACAAGATCACTAGTGAAATTACCAGCCGCGATGTGGCAAGCAAGGATATCGAACACGTGCCCGATGAAAAAGGCGGCATCATGGAAATGCCTGTCGATGAAACACGCAAGAAAACCCAGTGTGTGAGCGACGATGAGCTGAAAGAACTATCCTCTATTGCCCGCCGTATAGAAAAACTTTACGGCATGCCGCAAGATATCGAGTGGGCAATTGACCAAGAGGGCAAGGTCATGGTGCTGCAAAGCCGCCCAGAAACAGTCTGGGCTGCCAAGGAGAAGGCCCCGGTCGCAAAACCTACGGCAAAAGCCTTTGATCATATTTTCAATGTACTCGGGGGGCAGAAGTGAGTCTTAGCCATGAAGACGTGCAGGAAATTCTACGCCTGCTTGAAGATACCGACTACGAAGAACTGGACCTAGAGACCGACCGGTTCACCCTGAGACTTAAGCGAGGCGAAGCTGGCTGGACGCAGGAACAAGCTACAAAAGGCAAGAGCCAACAGGTAAATATCACTTCAATCGATAGCGATAATGCAATCGAAGAGCCGCAACCTATAGAGGAAGGACTCCTAGATATCAGGGCACCGATGGTGGGTACGTTTTACCGTTCACCAAAACCGGGAGCCGATCCTTTTATTGAAATTGGAAGTGCAGTCCAAGAAGATTCGGTAATTGCCATCATTGAAGTAATGAAGCTGATGAATTCAATTCCTGCGGGCCAGAACGGAGAAGTAGCAGAAATTCATGCCGAGGATGCCCAGTTTGTTGAAAAGGGGCAACTCCTGATGCGGGTCAGGCGTTCCTGATAGCCCCTATGAATATCAACCGGTTATTAATCGCCAATCGTGGCGAGATCGCTGTTCGCATAATTCGCACCTGCCAGCTGCTTGGTATTGAAACTGTGCTGGTAGCCTCCGAGGCTGACTTGGATTCCGTTCCTGCTAGGATGGCTGATAATTTGATCAACATCGGGCCTGCGCCCACACAGCAGAGCTATCTAAATATCGACAATGTCATTCAAGCAGCAAAACAGTCGCAGGCTGATGCTGTACATCCCGGATACGGCTTCCTGTCTGAGAACTCTGCTTTTGCATCGGCCTGCATTGAAAATGACATCATTTTTATTGGTCCCACCATCGAACAGCTTGATGCTATCGGCGATAAACTAAAAGCGCGCAGCAATGCCCTGGCCGCCGACCTGCCTGTTGTCGCGGGCGGATCAGTGGAAACATTGGCTCAAGCCGTCAAAATAGCTTCAGATATCAGTTACCCGATACTCATCAAGGCGGTCAGTGGCGGCGGCGGTAAAGGAATGAAAGTGGTTCGCAGTGAGCCCGAACTCGAGGAAGCGATCACGCTGGCACAGGCCGAGGCAGAAAATGCATTTGGCGATGACCGCATTTACCTCGAATGTTATGTAGAAACAGGTCGTCATGTTGAAGTCCAGATTCTTGCGGACGGCAGTACAGCTGTTCACCTTGGTACGCGTGACTGTTCCATACAGAGACGCTACCAAAAACTGGTCGAGGAAGCGCCCGCCCCGGCACTTGAAGATTCCCTAAGAAACAGAATCGAACAGGCTGCTGTGGATTTTGCCAGGCACCTTTCGTATCGGGGAGCCGGTACAGTCGAGTTCCTAGTGGATGTTGGCAGAAACAGTTTTTATTTTCTTGAGATGAATGCCCGTATTCAGGTGGAGCACCCGGTCACCGAGGCCATCACAGGCTTTGATCTTGTCGCCCAGCAGATCCGCGTTGCCGAAGGACGCCCCCTGGGAATGACCCAGGAGGACATCCAGTTTTACGGCCATGCGATTGAATGCCGCCTAAATGCAGAAGATCCCAGCAACAATTTCATACCCTCACCGGGAACTATTACAAGGGCGCTCTTTCCGGCCGGCGAGGGAATTCGCATGGACAGCCATATCGAAACCGGAAGCAAAGTACCCCCCTTTTATGATTCGCTGCTTGGTAAGCTGATTGTTTGGGGCAAGACACGGAATGAGGCTGTCTCGCGACTGCAGCAGGCACTATCTGCATGTCACTTAGAAGGCGTGGCCACCAATGTCGATCTCCACGCTTTAATACTGAGTAATGCCTCGTTCAGGGACGGCGGTGTTGATACGCAGTTCTTGCCTGCCCTGCTGGAGACAGACAATGGCTGAAATCAAACTGGTTGATGTCAGTATCCGCGACGGCAATCAAAGCCTGTGGAGCATGACCGGTCTGGGCACAAACCAGATCATGCAGGCTGCCCCTATTATGGAGCGCGTTGGTTTTCGTGCTATTGATTTCACCTCAAGCACCCACATGTCCATGGCCATTCGTTCCCACCAGGATGATCCCTGGGAACGCATCCGCCTGATGAAGCGCGCCCTGCCCGGCGTGCCGCTGCAATTCATCTCCACCGGATTTCGGTTTATCTCATGGGAGACGGCTGATCATGACTTTATGCGGCTTGCATACCGCACACTGATGAAAAACGGCATAGGTCGCTTTGTCTTACTTGACCCCATGCATGACATGGATGCCCTGATGCTCGTAGCACGCATCGTAAAGGAGGAAGGCGATGCCGAGAACATGGCCGCGCTCACCTATACACTTAGTGACGTCCATAATGATGCGTTCTATGCTAACTGTGCAAGACAGATAGCAGCCTCAGGGGACTTCGATCTGCTCTATATCAAAGACCCTTCCGGGCTCCTCACACCGGAACGCGCCCGCACGCTGATCCCGGCGGTAAAAAAAGAAATCGGTGATATGCCGCTGGAATTGCATTCCCACTGCACCATCGGTCTGTCACAGTTCAATTACATAGTAGGCGCTGAACTGGGCATCTCTGCCCTACACGTGGCAATGGGGCCGCTGGCCCATGGATCCTCGCTGCCCTGTGCTTCCCAGACTATCGCCAACTTAAAAACACACGGTTTCGAGGTAGATGCCGACGAAAAGGCAATCAAGGAGCTGGAAGATTTTTACTTTGCGCTGGCACGCGCGGAAGGTCTGCCGATCGGACAACCGCAATCCTATGACGCTTCCTTCCTGAGACATCAGATTGCGGGCGGTGTGATGACCACGACCCGGCGTCAGCTGGCTGAACTGAACCTTGAGCACAAATTTGATGAGGTTATGGCAGAGGTGGAACGAGTGCGCGCCGAGCTTGGTTCTCCAATCATGGTCACGCCCTTCCCGCAGATTGTCACGACCCAGGCCATGTTTAACGTAATGGGGGATGAGCGTTACCAGCAGATTCCTGACCAAGCAATTCGTTACATTCTTGGCCGCTTTGGCAGGCCTACAGCCCCAGTAGATCAGAATGTGCTTGACCGGATCATGTCATTACCTAGGACCAAAGAAATTGAAGCTGAACCAATCATGATGACACTGGAAGAGCGTAGGGGCAGATTTCCCAGGTCCATGAGTGACGAGGAATTCCTGCTGCGTGCCGTGATGCCGCCGGAAATGATAGACGGTATGCAGTCGCGCTCCCCTCACCAGCTTCATTACAATCCAGATGCAGCATCAGTGATTAACTTACTAAGAGGGATGAAAGAGCGCAGCACGCCCAGCTACTTTGAACTGAAACAAAGCGACTTCAGACTCGCCCTAGGTAAGAAAGCCATTGCCCGTAGCAAAGAACTATAACCAGGAAACAGTAGAATGAACCAGGAAGCTATCGAGCGCTTTAAATCGATCAAGGGTTTCGTCTTTGACATGGACGGCACGCTTATTCTTGGCGACAAGAAGAATAACAACATGAAAGTGCTGCCAGGAGCACCTGACTTTATAAACCTGCTGATTGAGAACGATATCCCCTATGTTGTGATGACTAATGGTACTGCCCGGTCACCCAGCGCCTATGTTGGTGTGCTAAGTGAAGCGGGCATTCCTATGAGCGAACATACAATGATGACGCCAAGCAGCGTGGCTGCAACCTACCTTCGGGATAACGGCTACAAGCGCATCATGGTTCTGGGTTGTTCCGGTGTCTATGAACCCCTGCAGGACCTTGGTCTTGAGGTTGTGCTCTCTAATGAGGAAAACCCGGGCGTAGTAGATGCTGTCTATATAGGCTGGTATCGCGAATTCGGCTTCAAGGACATTGAAAATGCCTGGTTGGCATGCCGCGATGGTGCCGAGCTCTTTACCGCTTCCGATGTCCCCTTCTTTGCCTCCGCAAACGGCCCCGCCATCGGCACATCCTGCGCCCTGGCTGCTGCTCTGAAACCGCTAACCGGCAAGGATGCCGTTGTGCTTGGCAAACCCTCTGCTAATGCCATCGAAGGCGCTGCACGCCACCTTGGTCTGGCAGTAAATGAGATTGCCGTTGTGGGTGATGATGCCGACTTAGAAGTACCCATGGCCAAGGATAACGGCGCCATGGCCATCTATGTTCATACGGGTACCGGCGGTCCCAATGCCTTTGAAGAACGCCCCGAGACCACCTGGCCCCATATTTCAGTCGCCAATGTCGGCGAACTGATAAACTTGTGGAATGCCTGATAGCCCCGTTCCAATTGATGCCAAGCGCATCCTGCTGATCAACTCCACCAAGTACCTTGGCAACCTGCTTATCGCTGGCGGTCTGATGCAGGACTATGCTCGGCACTGTCAGCAGCAAGGCATAGCACTTAAAATACTTATTGATGAAAGTTTTCAGGAGCTTTGCGAAGGCAGTTTTCCAACAGGCACCCTGCTCTTTTTTCCCCGTCGCCGCATCAACCAGGCCGGTGTAATTGGCAAGTTACTGCTTTTACGTAAGACTGTCAGAGAATTGCGTAAATTTCATGCCGACCTCGCATTCAACATTGAAGAAGATTCCGCTACCAGCCATCTAACTCGTCTGTCCGGCGCCCAAATCAAGATGGGGTGCAGCCTAAAAAAACATAAAACCGGTTACGATTATGTAGTGCCTGTTGAATTTGAAAACAGGCCACATGGGGAAGAGCATCGCTGGTATAGCTTCCTCGAGGTATTCAAGAAAGCTGGGCTGCCGAATTCTCAGAAGCCTGGTTATATAAGACTGCCTCAGCCGGGCATAGAGAAAGACTTACGTTTCAGGCTGTCAGACTATGGTGTGGATTTCAGCAGACCATTGATTGCGATTCATGCCAGCGCCACTAAAACATATAAGCAGTGGCCGCTAACTCACTTCATTGCACTGTGCTTACTAATTCTGGAGCATGACATGCAACCAGTACTACTTGGGGCCGGTACCGAAGATAGGCTTACTAATGAAGCAGTTATGGCGGCACTCGAAGAAACGCATACTGAAAAGCCGGCGGTAAATCTTTGCGATAAACTTTCCCTTGCAGAACTGCCAAACCTCCTCTTGGCCTGCAAGCATTTTATAGGCAATGATAGCGGCCCCTTTCACCTGTGCAGCGCCCTCGGCCTCGCCGGGAGCGTCATCTGGGGACCCACCAATGCCGCTATATGGGGACCGCTGGGTGAAAAAAGTAATATTATGAAAAGTGATTTTCACTGCGACCCAGCATGCAGCAAAGGGCATTGCCTACATGAATATCAATGCCTAAAGGAACTGAGTCCACAGAAAGTATTTAACAGTATTCTCTAAAAGCTGTTTTTTCCTGATAGTAAAGAACTCCACTGACGAAGCGAGCACCAGAGCGTCATATTCTGCGCCAAGTCTTTTAAATAAAACTAATCACTGGAAAAGCGGCTAACCGTTACGGCTACCAGACCGGACAGAACAAAAGCAGGTAACAACACGTCAAGGGCATTGAGATAGGCAGCCCCTCTGTCCCAACCTATTCCAGTTAACACCGGCGGAACCACGAACTCAAACAGGATTGTGCCCAGAAATCCTGCCACCATTGCCCAGCGTGCTCCCAGTGCCGTCAACCCCCGCCAACAAAGGCTGAGAATAATCACAGGACAGAATGTCGCCGCGATTCCTGACCAGCCAAAAATGATTATCCAGAAAATACCGTTCTCAACATCGTACAGCAGTATCCCCATGCCGATGCCAAAGGCAATCAGCGCCAGGATCAACGTCACTCTCTGGCTCAGATTGACCAGCGCTGCATCAGTCATTGAGGGATGCTTTGTCTTCTGCCAGTAATCCCTTACCGCCGAGCTGGATGCAACGACCAGCAGGGAATCAATCGTTGACATTATGGCTGACAGTACCATGGCAATGTATACACCAGCAAAAAACGGCAACAACAACGCCTGTGACATAAACGGAAGGATATTGTCGGAGTCAAAACCCAGGTCGGCATCAGAGAAAAGTGCTCTTCCCACCATGCCCAGCATCACGGCGCCGGTATCCGCCAGGAAAGTCCAGGTCAGTGCCACAGCAGCCCCCTTGTTGATCTGGTGTTCATCGCGAATGGAAATGAAACGCACGAACACCTGGGGCGAGCCCAGGAAACCGATGCCAATCGCGGCAAACCCGAGCGTCTGCATGATGGCTATCGTGGTCCAACCTTGCCCTGCTGTTAGTGTCAGGTGCCCCGGAAAACTGTTGCCCAAGATAGCAAAAATACTGGTAACACCACCGGCCTCCAGTAAGCCGACAACGGGGAGTATGACCAGGCCGGCCACCATCAATAAGCCCTGGAACACGTCTGACCAGACAACCGCGATGAACCCGCCCTTGGTGATATAGAGCATGACCACCAGGAAACCGATAGTTGCTCCCAAGTAATGGTTCATATCGAGAAAGGCATTGAAGGCTTTTCCCGTAGCAAAAACCTGGGAGCCGGCATAGATGGGAACAAAAACTACTAGGGCGCCGGCAGCGATAAGACGCAGCCAGTGGCTGTTGTCGTTTAAGCGGGATTCCAGGTAATCAGGAATGGTAACACTGTCATACTGATCGGTAAGACGCTTGAAGGGCTTTGCCATCAGCAGCCATGCCGCACCGACACCAAGCAGCTCACCCAACACAATCCAGAGGCCCTGCAGCCCTACGGCGAAGCCAGTACCGGTCAGACCAAGCAGCAGCCAGGCACTTTCCCCTGTAGCGCGGGCTGAGAAGGCAACGTGAATAAACCCGAGTTTTTTGCCACCGGCATAGTAGTCGCGGATGTCATGCATCCGCCTAGACGCCCTGTAACCGATGTAGAGCAATACACAGCAGTACAGAAATACGGCAAGGGATTTCCAGGCTATATCGCTAATAGGGGCTACCTCTGTCGCGGCAAAAGATAGGCGCCGATATCTGCCAGCTTTTGGTCGCTGATTTCTGTTTTACGAAATGGCGGCATGATTTTGACTACGTTGCAGACAAAAGCTACTTCCAGTTTATGGGTCAGATCAAGGCACTCTTCATGTAGAGCGGGCTTTTCACCCAGATAAAGAATTTTCAGGGCTGATGTTTCGGAATGTGTGAGCCCTTCCGGTGCGTTGTAAGGAGAACACCAGTGCTCGCAGACTTCCTTACACCGCACGGCATGCTGGACAAAGGCAAGATTACTTATCAACTTGGCAACCTGCAGGAATCTTATGGGAAAAATCAGTCAACGAGAGCATCCACAAACCTAACGGCCACGTCAGGAAAGTCAGTGAATACCCCATCAACACCTGCCTCTACCAGGAACAGCTCCAAGAGTGCGTTGAAATCAGTAATATATGCCGGCATCCTTCCCGGATCCAGACGAAACGTATAGGGATGTACCTGTAGCCCGGCTGCATTGGCTCTGCCCACCAGGTTGGAAATCTTTATCTCCTCCAAGCTGGAATCGTAGGAAACAATCATGTCCATCGCGGGGCCAACGCCGTCAGCGTAGACAGCCAGGTCCGTCATTCCGCCATCTTCCCGCATCCAGTTGTAGTCGTAATTGATCCACTGCTTAGAGTCCCATTCCATGGTTTCACCCCACTCGTTATGGGCAATCAACTGAACTAGTGGGATTTCCATTTCCAATGCCGGAAACAGTTCTTCATGGATACGTTTCAACTCATTGAAATCGAATGTCTGCAGGAAAACCGAGTCATCCATCGAGTCATACCCGTAATCCCTGAGCACGCGCAAAATGGCAGTAGCAGAATCCTTGCCTTCCAGATGGTGGAACCAGGGGGATTTGATTTCAGGGTAGATTCCGACCTCTCTGCCGGTTGTCTTGTTCAAGCCCTGGATCAGCTCGATTTCCTCAGCCAGAGTGTGTATGCCGAAGCGGCTGGCGCCCGCCGGAAACCGCTGGTTGGCAGCCGGTGACTCGGTGACATGCAGGGTGCGCAACTCTGCAAGCGTGAAATCGATGACATAATGGGCACCATCCTCACGGGCGCGGTCCGTAAACTTCTCCGCCACGTCAGTGACCCGGTCGAGGGTCAAGTCGTGCAGCACAACCAGTTCGTTATCACTGGTCATGACGACATCCTGTTCTATGTAATCAGCTCCCATGGCATGGGCCAGAACCTTGGAGGCTAGTGTATGCTCGGGCAGGTAACCGCTGGCGCCCCTGTGAGCGATAACAATTTTGCCGTCTGCGGCTTGAACGCTGTGCATAACCAGTGTTGCCATAAGCAACAGGCCCATCATTTGATTGGTCAGATTCATAGATATTTACTGCTTTTCCAGCTGAAAGTATTGTTTTTGAATTAAAAACAGTTAAAGGAGACCCTGGCTCTCGAATTCAACTGCCTAGAAAGATAAAATGTCCTTCAGTAATTCACAAGACCTCGAAAAAGCCTAAATTGAAGACTGCATTCCTGGGCAAGATCCTATCCGGCCCATTTACCATCCCATCAGGCATTGTTACCTGTGCCGCGCCGATCATTCAGAAATTCTTTGACGAAATACCCGAAGTCGGAGTGCTCACCACCAAGAGTATCTGCCTCGAACCTAGGCTGGGTTACCGTGAGCCCATCCTGCATCAGTATTCACCCGGCTGCTTTGTTAATGCCGTAGGCCTTACAAACCCTGGCGCCAGAAAATCAGCTGAACTTCTGGGACAGCTTGATATTCCTAAAGACCGCTTTCTGCTTATTTCAATTTTTGGTGGCTCCATCGAGGAATACGTGGAAGTGGCAAAAATACTGGCCCCGGTAGGTGACGGCCTAGAGCTGAATCTCTCCTGCCCTCATGCCAAGGGCTACGGTATGGCCATGGGGCAGGACCCCGACATGGTCCGGGATATCACGGCAGCCGTGAAAGCCGCCGTTGACGTACCCGTGGTCCCGAAACTAACGCCAAACGTGCCGAATTTCAGGGAAATTGCCGAGGCCGCAATAGCCGGCGGCGCTGATGCCCTGTGCGCCATCAATACGGTAGGCCCGGAAAAGAAGGCACAACATGGACATCCCGTGCTTTACAACGAGGTAGGGGGTGTATCAGGCAAAGAGATCCTGCCTCGAGCCCTGGAATGCATGCATGACCTGTCCGGTCTTGATATTTCAATCATTGGCTGCGGGGGCGTATCAAGTGCCGCCAATGTCAGGAAAATGCAGACTCAAGGCGCCGATGTTATTGGTATTGGATCAGCCCTGGTAGGGATGACCACCGATGAAATTGCCCATTATTTCAAGGTTCTGACTAAGGACCTTGAGGACAGCACAGAGAATGCCGAAGCGCTGGTACAGTACGATGTCGACATGGATTTTTCACCGGTAACACTAGTGAAGAACGAGCGAATCTGCGATGACATTTGCATACTCACCTTTGACAGCAAGGTCCCTGTCAAAGCGGGGGAATTTATATTTCTCTGGGTTCCGGGACTTGGCGAGAAGCCTTTCTCTGCCCTGGCCGACGATCCTTTTTCCCTGGCCGTGATTAATCTAGGCCAGTTTACCGAGGCCTTGATGAGTCTTGAGCCAGGCACCGAAGCCTACGTGCGGGGCCCGCACGGCATCGCCATTTCACCCCCTGTGTCACCAACTACTTTAAATCTATCTTTTAGATTTTCTTTTTACTTTCCTTTTAGCTTTTTATATCGATGAGTGTGAAGCAGTTGCGCCTACCCATATTGCGACCGATGACGGCAGCGAGGGTTTCCATGGAGTGGTGACTGAATTGCTGAGAGAGAGGCTCGAGGAAATGGATCAGGCAGAACTTGATAACCTGGTCTTTTATAACTGTGGACCGGCTCCCATGGTCCACGCTGCAGTTAAAGTAGAAAAAGAGTTCTGCAAGCCAGGCCAGATATACAATGCCATCGACTATATGACCAAATGCGGAGTCGGCATCTGTGGTGCCTGCAACTCTCCCGATGGCCGCCGGCTCTGTGTCGACGGTCCGTTCCTTGTCGAGGAATCCTGACTCTTACTGGTAGCTTACATTAGGCGGTAGCTGGGCGCCGGTTCCTTCAGGTCTGGCCTGCTCTGCTTCAACATTGATGCGCAAGGTGCCGATACCGTCGATACTGGCTTCAATCACTTCGCCGTCCTGCAGAAAACGCTGCTCACCCCTGACTGCTGTCCCCATTCCTACACCACCGGAGGTTCCGTTATTGAGCACATCACCTGGATACAGGGTTATGAGAGAAGAGGCATATTCAATTAGTTCGTAGAGCGAGTGAATCATGTCACCAGCTTGCCCCTCCTGCATCTGCACTCCGCCCACGCTAAGGGTCTGACGCAGGATTTCCATGGGATCTCCGTAAAATTCCTTTGGCACTATCCAAGGCCCCATTGGTGCAAAAGTGTCATGCCCCTTGCCCACAAACCAATCCACACCCTGGAAACCGCCAGGCGGGCGGCCACCGCGATCACTGATATCCATGGTCACCATAAAGCCAAAGATATGATCCCAGGCGTTCTCCGCCGACACGTACTTGGCCGTTGTGCCGATGACGGTGCCCAACTCCACTTCCCAGTCTATCTGGGTTCGCCCATAGGGAAGCATTACCGCATCCCCGTCGCCTATGATGGCGCCGCGGGTGGGTTTGAGGAACAGGTATGGGGCCCCCCGGTTTTCACGGCGGTCACGGCGTGAAGCCTCAATTTCCTCGGGCGTGCCGGTTTCGTTGACGTGCGTATAGAAGTTCACCGCCGCATTCATGATCTTGCCGGGATAGAGAATCGGCGGCAGGGTATCGATATCACTTACATCGTGGATAAAGCCAGGCCGGTTTACATCAAGCTGATCAGTCAGGACCAGGTCATTGACGATTTCGTACAGCCGGCGTCTGAGGCCGTATTCATATCGCTCAATCAACTCCAGCATATCGGCGGGCATTGGCAGTTCAGGCACTGCCCCCTGCTGCTCCATTGCCTGGTTGGCGGCATTCAGTTCCACGATAAGTGAATCCCTCAGCACCAGTCCGACCCAGGGGTTGTCTCCGCTGGAAAAAGTACCCACCTTGAATGGTGCAAGGACCTGATCTGAGGACTGGGAAAAAGAGTGATGTGCTGAAATGAACAAGGCGGCTGCCAGCAGCAACCTGAAAAGCCTGGAAAGAATCATGATCTGCCCCCCGGTATTTTTATTGTAAAGGGACTCAAGTGTCCCCCCGGGGCAGCGGCGAGTCAAGCCACCAGCGCAGAGCCGATGGCTTGTTGTCTTACTTAGCCAGCGTAGACTGCCTGTGCAGCCGCTACAGCCTTACCTGAGTTGATAGGGGCACCCATATCCGTGAGCACCGCATCCAACGCACCGAGGCAGAGCAAAACATTGGTCTTGCAGCAGCTCTCACCCATCAGGCCGATACGCCAGACTTTACCGGCCAGCGCACCCAGACCGGCACCGATTTCAAGATTGTAATTGTTAAGAAGTGCGGCTCTGACCTTCGCTTCTTCAACCCCTTCTGGAATGGTGACGGAATTCAGCTGTGGCAGCCGGTATTCTTTATCAACAACAAAACCCAGGCCCATGGCCTCGATTCCTGCAGCCAGAGCCTCATGATGAAAAGCGTGTTTCGCCCATGAGTTTTCCAGACCTATTTCTTTCAGAATGACCAGTGATTCATGTAAACCATACATGCTGTTAACCGGCGCGGTGTGGTGGTAAGTCCTGCCGCCCTTGCCGTCCCAGTAACCCATGACCAAGTTCATATCGAGAAACCAGCTCTGTACCTTGGTTGTGCGATTCTTGATAACCTCAACCGCGCGTTCACCAAAACTTACCGGTGAAATCCCTGGAGGACAGGAAAGACATTTCTGCGTACCGGAATAAATGGCATCGATTTCCCAGCCATCCACATCCAGTTCGACACCGGCTAAACCGGTGACGCTGTCGACGAGCGAAAGGCAGTCATACTTGTGGGCCAGTGCAGAAAGTGTCTGGGCATCACTGCGTGCACCTGTAGAAGTCTCTGCGTGAACAAAAGCCAGCAGCTTTGCATCAGGGTGAGCCTGAAGGGCCGCCTCGACCTTGTTCGGATCAACTGGTTTACCCCATTCATCCTCAACCATTATGGCTTCGGCACCGCAGCGCTCAACATTTTCCCTCATTCGGCCGCCAAAAACACCATTCTGGCATACCACGGCCTTGTCTCCTGGCTCCAGCAGGTTAACAAAACAGCTCTCCATACCGGCAGAACCCGGCGCCGAAATAGGGATGGTAAGCTGATTCTTTGTCTGGAAGGCATACTGCAGCAATTCCTTGATTTCATCCATCAGGCCAACGAAGGCAGGGTCCAGGTGACCGATAGTCGGTGCGCCCATGGCGCCGGTTACGCGCGGATTGACATCAGAAGGACCAGGACCCATGAGGGTGCGTTTAGGAGGATGAAAAGTGCTGCTCATTTGAATTCTCTTTATATTTCAGTGATCGGTTTTGTTATTTAGAAATAAAAAAAGCCGAATACACGGCTTTTTTTATACGAAAAGTGTTAACTTCCTAAGCTTCTTCGACATCATCGTAGTCGAAATCTTCCTCGAGTCGGTCAACCAGTTCCACGTAGGCCATCGGTGCCTTGTCACCAGTGCGCAAACCGCACTTGATGATACGGATATAGCCACCAGGACGCTCTGTATAGCGTGGACCAAGCTCGCTGAAGAGCTTGCCTACTGTCGCTTTGTTGCGTACACGGTCAAATGCCAGCCTGCGATTGGCAACACTGTCATCCTTGGCAAGTGTGATCAGGGGCTCTGCAAAGCCACGAAGTTCCTTAGCCTTGGCCAGTGTCGTCTTTATGATTTCATGTTCAACCAGGGAAGAAGTCATGTTGCGAAACATCGCTTTACGATGACTTGAGTTCCTGTTCAGTTGACGTCCGGAATGACGGTGACGCATGACGAATATCCTAACTTATGTATCTTATATAGCTTCTTTGATTACACAACCCTATCATCACCTTTCAAAGATGATGGAGGCCAATTCTCTAGACGCAGACCCAGGGACAGACCCTTGGATGCCAGAACGTCCTTGATTTCGGTCAGTGACTTCTTACCCAGGTTCGGAGTCTTCAGAAGCTCCACTTCAGTACGCTGAATCAGGTCACCAATGTAATATATATTTTCTGCTTTCAAACAGTTGGCTGAACGCACAGTCAGCTCAAGATCATCTACCGGACGCATTAAGATAGGATCAATCTTATCTTCCTGTTCTTCCGGCTCCCTGATCGCATCATTCTCCAGGTCAACGAAGACGCTCAGCTGATGCTGCAGGATAGTGGCTGCCTGGCGAATGGCTTCTTCTGGATCGATAGTGCCATTGGTTTCGAGCTCGAGAATCAGCTTATCTAGGTCAGTACGCTGTTCAACACGAGCATTCTCAACAGAGTAAGTTACCGTGTTAACTGGAGTGTAAGAGGCATCAAGCATCAGCTTGCCAACCGGACGTGTTTCGTCCTCCGGGTTGTTTCTGGCATCTACGGGGACATAACCACGGCCAACACCAATCTTGATATGCATGTTGATAGAACCATTTTCATTGAGATTGCAGATCAGGTGATCGGGGTTAACGATCTCAACATCTTGCTCCAGCGTGATATCGCCAGCTGTTACAGGGCCTTTGCCTATCTTGCTGAGGTTCAGTACAACTTCGTCCTTACCTTCGAGCTTAACGGCCAGGTCTTTGAGGTTCAAAATGATTTCAATCACATCTTCTTGAACACCTTCAATAGTGCTGTACTCATGGACAACGCCCTCAATTTCGACTTCTTCCACTGCACAACCGGGCATGGAAGACAATAAAATCCTGCGCAGCGCATTGCCCAAGGTGTGTCCAAAGCCCCTTTCAAGCGGCTCCAGAACTACTTTTGAATGACACGGACCATGTTCATCTACTTGAATAACCTGTGGTGTCAGAAAGTCTGCTAACGAAATTTGCATGGAATTCCTCTTCGGCCTGGTAATGACTAAACGTTATTTAGAGTAAAGCTCAACAATCAAGCTTTCGTTGATTTCGGAAGACAGGTCACTGCGATCCGGCTTGTTCTTAAAGACGCCTTCCAACTTGTCGATGTTGACATCAATCCATTCAACGGGAGAACGTGCAGCAGCCTGGTCAAGTGCTGACTTGATACGCAGCTGCTCTTTGGCTTTTTCGCGAACCGAAACAACATCGCCTTCTTGCACCTGGTAGGAAGGAATGTTTACGGTCTGGCCGTTAACCTGGATAGCCTTGTGAGAAACCAACTGCCTGGACTCAGCGCGTGTAGCACCGAAACCGATACGGTACACAACGTTATCCAGCCTGGATTCCAGCAGCTGCAGCAGGTTTTCACCAGTAGCACCTTTCAGCCTGGCCGCTTCCTTGTAGTAGTTGCGGAACTGCTTCTCGAGCACGCCATACATACGACGTACTTTCTGCTTTTCACGCAGCTGTACGCCATAGTCGGAAAGGCGTGCGCGACGGTTACCGTGCTGACCCGGAACAGTTTCAGCGTTGCATTTATCATCCAATGAGCGTACACCGCTCTTCAGGAACAGGTCAGTACCTTCCCTGCGGGATAATTTACATTTTGGTCCAATGTAACGTGCCATAAATATTTACCGGTTATATAAACTTTTTAAAATTATTTAATGGTTAGACTCTGCGACGCTTGGGCGGACGGCAACCATTATGGGGGATCGGTGTGACGTCAGTAATGTTGTTGATCTGCAGGCCACAGGCATTCAGGGCGCGAACAGCAGATTCACGGCCAGGGCCAGGTCCATTTACCCTAACGTCTATATTCTTCAGGCTATAGGTCTCTATTGCAGCTTTGCCAGCACGCTCGGCAGCAACCTGCGCAGCGAATGGTGTGCTCTTCCTGGAACCACGAAAACCCGATCCACCGGAAGTCGCCCATGACAAAGCGTTACCCTGGCGATCGGTAATAGTGATAATGGTGTTATTAAAGGACGCGTGAATGTGGGCTACACCGTCGTTGACGGCAGTCCTGGTTTTCTTGCGACCTGCTGAAGGTTTAGCCATTAATCTGTTTTCCTATCGTTATCTTTCTATTCAGGTATTTATCTTTTTAGAATTACTTGCGAATAGGTTTTCGCGGACCCTTACGTGTCCTTGCATTGGTTTTAGTCCGCTGACCGTTAACCGGCAGGCTGCGGCGATGACGAATACCCCGGTATGTACCAAGGTCCATCAGACGTTTGATGTTCATGGACACTTCACGACGCAGGTCACCCTCTGTCGTCAGCTTGCTGACCTCGTTACGAATAGAGTCGAGCTGCTCCTCACTGAGGTCGCTCACTTTCGTAGACGGTGCGATACCAGTAGTTTCACAAAGTGACTGGGCAACAGTCGGACCAATCCCGTACACATAACGCAGGGAAATCACGATATGCTTGTTGTCTGGTATGTTGACTCCGGCGATACGGGCCATATGCAAACTCCAAATATTTGGCTGTTAAGCCTTTCTATTAAATCTCTTGGTTCAAATTAAACTGCCAGCAAGGCAGATCTTTTTAACCCTGCCTCTGCTTGTGGCGAGGTTCTTTACAAATAACGCGCACGACACCGCCACGCTTGATGACTTTGCAGTTGCGACAAATCTTTTTCACTGAGGCTCTAACTTTCATAACTCTCTCCAGAAATCCCTATTACCGTTTGAATGAACCGATATTGGATTTCTTCATCAATGATTCATACTGATGCGACATCAGGTGTGACTGAATCTGGGACATAAAGTCCATGCACACCACCACAACAATCAGCAGGGATGTTCCGCCAAGCTGGAATGGAACGCCGGCAGCAACCTGCAAAAATTGGGGCAGCAAACAAATCATGGTGATGTATATGGCACCGAACATAGTCAGGCGCGTCATCACGTTATCAACATAGTTTGCTGTCTGCTCTCCAGGACGAATTCCGGGAATGAAGGCACCGGAGCGTCTCAGGTTATCGGCGATTTCCTTTGGATTGAAAACCAGGGACGTATAGAAGAAGCAGAAAGCCACGATCAGGGCAGCAAAAACAAGTATGTAAAGCGGCTGACCCGGTCCAAGAATAAGGGCGAGATCTGCCAACCATTGCATGCCTTCGTTTTGACCAAACCATTGACCCAGAGAGGCAGGGAAGAGCAGGAAACTGCTGGCAAAAATTGCTGGAATCACACCGGCCATGTTCACTTTAAGCGGAAGGTGGCTGGACTGGCCCTGGTACATTTTCCTGCCCTGCTGACGTGGGGCATAGTTAACGGTAATACGACGCTGAGCCCTTTCAACAAAAACTACAACACCGATAACAACGGCTGCAATAACTGCAACTACGAACAGCGCAAGCGGCTGAATCTGCCCCTCGGCAGCCTGCTCAAGCGACTGACCGATAGCAGCAGGCAGACCCGCTACGATACCGGCAAAAATCAGGAGTGAAATACCGTTGCCGACACCCCTTTCCGTTATCTGTTCACCCAGCCACATCAGAAACATTGCCCCAGTAACCAGCGATACAAACGCGGTGAAGTAAAAACTAAAATTCGGATTAAATGCCAGTTGAGACAGGAGTCCGGTGGTAATGGCTACAGCCTGGATGGAAGCAAAGAGAAGCGCTCCATAACGGGTGTACTGGCTCAGCTTACGGCGACCGGACTCGCCTTCTTTTTTGAGCTGTTCAAGCTGGGGCGTTGTTGCGGTCAGTAGCTGCATAATAATTGACGCTGTAATGTAAGGCATGATGCCCAGCGCAAAAATACTCATGCGCTCGATCGCACCACCTGAGAACATATTAAACAGGCCAAGGAATGTACCCTGGTTTTGGTTAAACAGGGCCTGCAGCTGGTCAGGGTTTATGCCCGGCACAGGAATATGCGTACCGGTCCTGTAGACAAAAATGGCAAACAAAACGAAAAACAGCCTGGCTTTCAGTTCAGCCAAACCGTCTCCTTTTCCTGGTCTCATTCCGGGTGTTGCCATCGTCTTAAACTTTAATCGTCTTAAATTGCTTAATTAGTCTTCGCTGCTTTCTTTGCCTGCATCAGCTGCCGGTTTTACTTTCTTTGCCTTGGGTGCAGGAGCTGCTGCTTCCATCACCTTGCCGCCAGCAGCTTCAATTGCTGCCTTGGCACCAGCAGTTACGCGAATACCTTCAACAGTTACGGCCTTGGTCACATCACCAGAGAGCATGACTTTTACACGCTTGGTGTTGCGGTCAATGATGTTGGCTTTTTCCAGTGTTTCCAGGTTGACCACTTCACCTTCAACCTTGCCAAGCTCAGAAGTGCGAACTTCCGCCGTGGTGCTGCCGATACGTGAATAGAAACCAAACTTCGGAACACGTTTCTGCAGAGGCATCTGGCCACCCTCGAAACCGGGACGAACCCTGCCGCCGGAGCGTGACTTCTGACCCTTGTGGCCGCGTCCACAGGTCTTACCAAAGCCGCTGCCGATGCCGCGACCTACACGTTTCTTTTCCTGGACTGAACCTGGAACTGGAGACAAAGTGTTTAATTGCATGTCTTTTTACCTATTTTTCACTCGGACCGCTTACGCTTCTGCCACTTCCACAAGATGGTTGACCTTGTTGATCATGCCGCGGACCGAAGGTGTGTCTTCTACTTCCACCGTGTGTCGAATCCGCCTCAGGCCGAGACCAGTCAGGCAAGCCTTGTGGTTTTTCAAAGCACCAATCGGGCTTTTCACCAGAGTTACTTTTACTTTCTTGTCTGCCATGGTCCTGCTCTCTTTAACTAATTCTTTACTTGATACTTAATGGCTTTTGCTTAACCAATAATCTCTTCAACAGTTTTGCCGCGCTTGGCCGCTACTTCTTCAGGAGAGCGCATATGCTGCAGACCCTTGAAAGTCGCCCTTACCACGTTTACCGGATTGGTAGAGCCATAACACTTTGCTAGTACGTTGTGCACACCGGCAAGTTCGAGGATTGCACGCATCGCACCACCGGCAATTACGCCGGTACCTTCAGATGCAGGCTGCATGTAGACCTTGGAAGCACCATGCCTAGCCTTAATCGGGTACTGCAGAGTGTCACCATCAAGCTTCACGCTGATCATGTTGCGACGGGCAGATTCCATGGCTTTCTGAATAGCCAGTGGCACTTCACGCGCCTTGCCACGACCAAAACCAACACGGCCATTGCCGTCACCAACCGCAGTCAGGGCTGTAAAACCAAAAATACGGCCACCTTTGACCACCTTGGCCACACGGTTAACCTGAATCAGCTTTTCCTGAAGGCCTTCTTCGTTCTTGTTGCTCTGTTCGTTTTTCAATGCCATTGTGTTTAGACCGTCTCTTAGAATTCCAAACCAGCTTCGCGTGCTGCATCAGCCAGTGCTTTTACGCGGCCGTGATACTGGTAACCACTGCGATCAAATGCCACGCTAGTGACACCAGCAGCTTTAGCTCTCTCAGCAATGCTTTTGCCTACCTCTGCAGCAGACTCAACGTTGCCGGTTTTCTTTTCACCCAACGAAGAAGCAGAAGCCAGTACCTGGTGGTCTGGTGAAATAACCTGGGCATAGATATGCCTTGGGCTTCTGAAGATGCAAAGGCGATTAACCCTTAATTCGCTGATCTTGGCACGTGCCCTCTTGGCACGTCTCAGTCGCGATTTCTTCCTCTCGTTCATATCCTGTCTCTTCTCTCTTGAATCTTGCTTTAAATCTTTAGCGAGAATTACTTCTTCTTCGCTTCTTTCCTGAATACACGCTCATCAGCGTAACGCACACCTTTGCCCTTGTAGGGCTCTGGAGGCCTGAATTTCCTGATTTCTGCCGCTACCTGACCAACCAGCTGCTTGTCGGGACCCTTTATGACAATTTCAGTCTGGCTGGGTGTTTCAGCAGTCACACCCTCGGGCAGTGAATAATCAATCGGGTGAGAAAATCCCAGCACAAGGTTCAGTGTTTTACCCTGAGCCTTGGCCCTGTAACCGACACCCTGCAGCTCAAGTTTCTTTTCGAAACCATCACTGACTCCGGTCACCATGTTGTTAACCAGTGAACGGAAAGTGCCGGTCATGGCTACTGCCTCTTTACTCTCTTCCTTGGCAGACAGCTTAAGCTGGTTGTCTTCATTAACAATGTCTACGAGCTCATGAAGCTGCAGGTCAAGGGAGCCGTTGCTGCCTTTTACAGATACCAGGCCATCGGCAATGTTGACTTGAACACCGCTTGGCAACTCTACTGGAGCATTTGCAATTCTGGACATAATCGGGCTCTTCTACTCTTAAACTGTTGATTAAAACTCATTAAAAAACGGTGCAAAGAACTTCACCGCCAACACCAGCTGCCCTGGCAGCCTTGTCAGTCATCACACCCTTGTTGGTGCTGACAACACAAATACCAAGACCGGCCTCAACTTCCGGAAGCTCATCTTTGCCGGAATACTGACGCAGGCCTGGCCGGCTGCCGCGCTTCAGATCTTCAATCACCGGCTTGCCATTGTAGTATTTCAGTTCAACAGTCAGCTCTGGCTTAACCAGGTCGTCATTAACACTATAACCGTTGATATAACCTTCTTGTTTTAGAACGGCCAGGATTGACTGTTTGATCTTGGAAGACGGACAGTTAACCGTAGTCAGGCCAGCCATCTGGGCGTTACGTATACGTGTCAATAAATCTGCTATTGGGTCTGACATGCTCATAATTTTTGTCTCTTCTCTTACTCTCTGCCTAACTCTCAGCTTTTGGCTTACCAGCTGGCCTTGGTCAGTCCTGGGATATCGCCCTGCATGGCATGCTCCCTCAGTTTGTTACGGCAAAGTCCGAACTTGCGGAAAACGCCGTGGGGACGGCCAGTAACTTGGCAGCGATTACGCTGACGAACCGGGCAGGCATCACGAGGCAGCTTCTGCAGCTTGACCTGCGCATCCCACTTTTCCTCGTCGGAAGCAGTGGTGCTTTTGATGACAGCCTTCAGCGCAGCACGTTTTTCAGCATGCTTGGCAACCAATTTGCTACGCTTGTTCTCTCTTGCAATCATTGACGCTTTAGCCATGTTTCTTTGCTCTCTCTATCTCTGTTTCAGCTAAATCAGGCGCTTGCTGCCTGACCGCTTTCACCACGGAATGGGAACTTCATTGCTCGAAGCAGTGCCCTGCCTTCGTCATCAGTTCTCGCCGTGGTAGTAATTGTAATATCGAGACCACGCAGGGTATCGATCTTGTCGTAATCAATTTCTGGGAAAATGATCTGCTCGTTGACGCCCATGGCATAATTGCCGCGACCGTCAAATGACTTGGGGCTCAGGCCACGGAAGTCGCGAATACGAGGAATCGCGATAGATACTAGGCGATCCAGGAATTCATACATACGTTCACCGCGCAGAGTCACCTTGCATCCCACAGGCCAGCCTTCACGAATCTTGAAACCAGCAATCGACTTGCGAGCGTTGGTAACAATAGGCTTTTGGCCGCTGATCTGGGCCAGATCATTCATGGCGTTTTCCAGAACTTTCTTGTCACCGAATTCGCTACTGCCAATGTTCAAAACCACCTTGGTGATTTTTGGCATTTCCATGGGATTCGCGTAGGAAAACTGGTTAGTCAGTTCCTGAATCACCTCATTTTTGTAAACGTCTCTTAAGCGCGCCATGATCTATCTCTTTGTTTGCCTGTTTCTAACTGCAATTAATCAATTGCTGAGTTGTCGGATTTGAAGACGCGAAACTTGTTGCCGCCTTCGTCCACACTGATACCAACACGGTCAGCTTTTTCAGTGTTCGGATTAAAAATAGCCACGTTGGAAACCTGGATACCGGCTTCCTTCTCAACAATGCCGCCCTGGCGACCCAGGTTTGGGTTGGGCTTGGTGTGGCGCTTGATCATGTTGATACCAGACACAAGAACGCGGCCATCTTTAAGCACGCGGGTAATCTTGCCGCGCTTACCTTTGTCCTTGCCGGCAATCACAATGACTTCATCATCACGTTTCAGTTTTTGCATCGTTGCTATCTCTTACTTTCTCTAACTTTTTAACTTCACTGGAATCCGGGTCTGCTTAGAGCACTTCCGGCGCCAGTGAAATAATTTTCATGAATTTCTCTGTACGCAGTTCGCGGGTAACCGGTCCGAATACACGGGTACCTATGGGCGCTTCCTGCTGGTTCAGCAAAATCGCCGCGTTGTCATCGAACTTAATCAGTGAACCATCCTGGCGACGAACACCGCTCTTTGTGCGTACTACGAGTGCGTTCAGTACCTGGCCTTTTTTGACCTTGCCGCGAGGGATTGCTTCCTTAACGGTTACCTTGATCACGTCACCAACTCGGGCATAACGACGGTGAGATCCGCCAAGCACCTTGATGCACATCACCTTCCTGGCTCCGCTATTATCTGCCACATCCAAATAGGACTGAACTTGAATCATCTTACTTCTCCGGCCTTGTGCCCTGATCTGTATCTCTACATACTGCTTATCAGCAGTGTTAACCCACTTTTAAACTTGAGTCGCCTTTTCATCGACAGAAACCAGAGCCCAGCTCTTTGTCTTGGAAATAGGCCTTACTTCTTTGATGGTCACAGTATCACCTTCCTGACACTCGTTGCTTTCATCGTGCGCATGCAACTTGGAAGACTTGGTCACGTATTTGCCATAAACAGGGTGCTTCACACGCCTCTGAATAAGCACAGTGATGGACTTGTCCATCTTGTTGCTGACAACCCTTCCGGTTGCAGTACGGACAACTTTTTCCTCTGTGGCTTCAGCCTTTTCTACAGCTTCTGTCATTTCTCTATTAACCTGTCTTTAAACTCTGTTACGCGTTCTGCTTTTCATTAATCAGGGTTTTTACCCTGGCGATGTACTTGCGGACTGCAGCAGGCAGATGGGTCTGACCCAGCTGACCCGTTGCCTTTTGCATACGGTGGTTGAACTGGTCACGCAGCAATTCATGAAGAACTTCAGTCAGTTCCTCAACAGACTTTTCGCGTAATTCGCTGGTTTCATACTTGGCCATTACATCACCACCCTTTTCTCAAATTTGGTGCGAAAAGGCAGTTTAGCCGCAGCCAGTGAGAACGCTTCTTCTGCCAGCTCTTCGCTGACACCTTCAATTTCAAACAGCACCTTGCCTGGCTGAATCTGGGCTACCCAGTACTCAACACTACCCTTACCTTTACCCTGGCGAACCTCAAGAGGCTTCTGGGTAATTGGCTTGTCAGGAAAAACACGAATCCAGATCTTTCCACCACGTTTTACATGACGTGTAAGTGCTCGACGAGCTGCCTCGATCTGACGGGCAGTCAACCTGCCGCGGCCGATAGCCTTCAAACCATATTCGCCAAAACTGATGCTGCTGCCGCGATGGGCCAGGCCGCGGTTGCGACCCTTCTGCTGTTTGCGAAACTTGGTACGTTTTGGTTGTAACATCCTGAACTACCTTTACTTAATTCTTTAGTCTCTTATGAATTCTTGACCGGCTCTGAAGCAAGGGCTTCTTCAGCATTGAAAATCTCACCCTTGAAGATCCAGACCTTCACACCAATGATGCCGTAAGTTGTCAGTGCCTCACTGGTGGCATAGTCGATATCAGCCCTGAGGGTATGCAGAGGTACACGACCCTCGTGATAACGCTCACTGCGGGCAATTTCTGCCCCACCGAGACGACCGCTAACCTGGACTTTTACACCTTCCGCACCCTGGCGCATGGCGTTCTGCATGGCGCGCTTCATGGCGCGGCGGAACATTACGCGGCGTTCAAGCTGCTGTGCAATGCTTTCAGCAACAAGCTGCGCATCGAGGTCAGGCTTGCGAATCTCTTCAATGTTGATATGAACAGGGACACCCATTTTTTCAGTCAGCTGGGCGCGCAGTTTCTCAACATCTTCACCTTTCTTACCAATCACAATGCCGGGACGAGCTGTATATACAGTCACTCGTGCAGTCTGGGCAGGACGCTCGATTTCAACACGGGAAACAGAGGCTGATGCCAGCTTCTTTTTCACCATGTCACGTACTTCCATATCCTCGAGCAAGTATTTGGCGTAATCGGTACCGCCTGCATACCAGACAGAGGTATGCTTTTTAACAATACCGAGTCGAATACCTGTTGGGTGTACTTTCTGTCCCATACTTTCCTCTTTTTCCGTCTGACCGCTTAGCTATCGTCAGCGACTTTAACTGTAATGTGACAAGAGCGTTTCAAAATACGATCAGCTCTACCCTTGGCGCGAGGCATCAGTCTTTTCAGTGTCATCGCCTCATCCACATAAATGCTGGATACTTTCAGCTCGTCAATATCAACGCCTTCATTGTGTTCTGCGTTGGCAATTGCGGAGTTGAGTACCTTCTTGATAATGGCTGCGCCCTTCTTGGGGCTGTAAGTCAGAAGCTCAAGCGCTTCTTCCACACCCTTACCACGAATCTGGTCAGCAACGAGCCTGGCTTTCTGTGCCGACAACCGGGCTGTACTTAATTTTGCTGAAACTTCCATCATTCTTACCTCTGTAACCTGTCTCTCGAAAAGCCTTTATTTGGCTTTCTTGTCTGCGGTGTGACCGCGATAAGTGCGAGTGACAACAAATTCTCCAAGCTTGTGCCCAACCATATCCTCTGATATCAGAACTGGCACATGCTGACGACCATTGTGAACAGAAATAGTCAGGCCTAGCATGTCAGGGGACACCATGGAACGCCTGGACCAGGTCTTAATTGGCCTTCTGTCATTATTTTCCTGAGCAGTCTGCACTTTCTTAAGCAGGTGAAGGTCAATAAATGGTCCTTTGTTTAATGATCTTGGCACTGTTGTTTTCCTCTAATACTTATCTCTGTATACCGGCAGCTACCGTATTACCTGCTTGCACGACGACGACGGACAATCAGGTTGTCAGTACGCTTGTTGGTACGAGTCTTGTAACCCTTGGTTGGAGTACCCCAGGGTGAAACCGGATGACGGCCGCCAGATGTACGCCCTTCACCACCACCGTGGGGGTGATCAACCGGGTTCATCGCAACACCGCGAACAGTCGGACGAATACCACGCCAGCGTGCAGCACCGGCCTTGCCGAGTGAACGCAGGCTGTGCTCACTGTTCGACACTTCACCCAGTACTGCGCGACAGTCTGAAAGGACCTTGCGCATTTCACCTGAACGCAGACGCAAGGTGGCATACTGACCCTCCCTCGCTACCAGCTGGACAGATGTGCCAGCAGAACGCGCGATCTGAGCACCCTTGCCTGGCTTCATTTCTACACAGTGTACTGTGCTACCCATCGGGATATTGCGCAGCGGCAAGCAGTTGCCTGGCTTCATCGGTGCGCTTTCGCCGGAAATCACTTCATCACCAGCCTGCACCTTGGCAGGAGCAATAATATAGCGACGCTCACCGTCTGCATATTTCAGCAGTGCAATGTTGGCGCTGCGGTTAGGATCGTATTCCAGCCTTTCTATTGTGGCCGGGATATTGTCCTTGTTGCGCTTGAAATCAATAATTCTGTATTTCTGTTTGTGTCCACCACCGGAATGCCTGCGCGTAATACGACCAGCATTGTTACGTCCGCCATTTTTAGACTTTGCTTCAGTCAGCGGTGCATAAGGGGCACCCTTGTGTAAGTCAGGGTTTACAACCTTGACGACAAAACGGCGACCTGGAGAAGTAGGCTTGGATTTAACTACTGGCATCTTTTGCTCTCCTCTCTTAACCCAATTCAGCAAAGTCAATTTCATGACCCTGCTCCAGACGGATATAGGCTTTCTTCCAGCTTGGACGGGTACGGTAAATGCCGCGGGCGGAACGCTTTCTCTTGCCCTTAACATTCAGTACCTGGACATCTTTCACTTCAACATTGAAGAGACCTTCCACCGCTTCCTTAATTTCAGCCTTGGTGGCATCCCTGGCGACCTTGAAGGTCACCTGGTTGTTCTCTTCAGAAATAATGGAGCTCTTTTCTGAAATGTGCGGGCCCAGCACGACGGTCAACATTCTTTCCTGATTCATGCCAGCATCCCCTCCAGCTTTTTCAGCGCCGGCACGGTCATCAGAACCTTATCGAAGCCAATCAGGCTTACCGGATCTACGCCAGCAGCTTCCAGAACATCAACCTTGTGCAGGTTGCGGGCAGCAAGGAACAAGTTCTGATCAACTTCATCACTGACGATCAGTACATTCTGCAGCTCAAGTTCGGAAAGTTTTTTTATGAGTCCCTTGGTTTTGTGAGACTCGACTTTGAATTCATCAACAACGAGGAGGCGGTCCTGGCGAACCAGTTCAGAAAGGATGCAACGCAGCGCACCGCGATACATTTTCTTGTTAATTTTTTTGGAGTGATCTTGTGGCCTTGCAGCAAAGGTAACACCACCAGTACGCCACAGCGGTCCGCGTGAGGTTCCGGCGCGAGCCCTGCCAGTCCCTTTCTGACGCCATGGCTTTTTGCCGCCGCCGCTAACCTCAGAACGTGTTTTCTGTTTAACCGTACCCTGACGTGAACCAGCCATGTAAGTCACTACCACCTGGTGAACCAGGCTTTCGTTGAATTCCTTGCCGAAAGTATCGTCAGAAACTGAAACTGTTTTTGCTGCCTTCTTACCAGGCACTGCAATATTCAAATCCATTGCTTACCCCTCAGAAGACGATTTTGATTTAACGGTTGGTGAAATGATGACGTCTGCCCCGGTGGCTCCTGGAACAGCGCCCTTGATGAGGATCAGATTGTTATCTGTGTCGATCTTAACTACTTCAAGGCCCTGCGTGGTGACTCTCTCGTTACCCATCTGGCCGGACATTTTCTTGCCTTTCCAGACTCGGCCGGGTGTCTGACACTGGCCGATAGAACCCGGCGCGCGATGTGATAGCGAGTTGCCATGGGTAGCGTCCTGCATACGGAAATTATGACGCTTGATTACACCCTGGTAACCCTTACCCTTGGAAGTGCCGGTCACATCAACGATCTGGCCTTCCCTGAAAGCTGCAACGGTGAATTCGACACCAGGCGCCACTTCCTTGCTGTCTTCACCTTGGCCCACGACCAGATCATCTACCTCGGCACGGAATTCCCACAGGCCACGACCTGCCTCAAGTCCTGCTTTCGCATAGTGACCTGCCTCGGACTTGCTCAGGTGAGAGCTTTTCTTTGAGCCAGTAGTGATCTGCACAGCGCTATAACCATCAGTCTCGACGGTTTTCACCTGTGTCACCTTGTTTGGCAGAACTTCTACCACTGTTACGGGTACAGAAGACCCGGATTCGGTGAAAATGCGTGTCATTCCGCTTTTTCGACCGACTAAGCCTATAGACATTTTAAAACCTCATCGTGTAAGGGGCTTTAACCCACTATGGCCGCTTCCGCGTTACACCATGTTGTGTATGCTGCTTTCAACCCGAAGGCTAAGACAGCGTGTTTATGTATTTAGAGTGCCAGCAGGTTTGGCTGCAGACACTTTCATACGATTCTTGCGTTTAAATATTAAATAGGTAAAAGCTATTCTATTTTTTATTTGTGAAGCTGATCAGGCAGCTTCACTTTTGCCCAGGCTAATCTGAACTTCGACGCCAGCAGCAAGGTTCAGCTGCATGAGTGCTTCGACGAACTTCTCAGTGGGCTCAACAATGTCCAGCAAACGCTTGTGAGTACGAATTTCGTACTGATCACGAGCGTCCTTATTGACGTGGGGTGAAATCAGTACCGTGTAACGTTCTTTCCTGGTAGGTAAAGGGATAGGACCTTTTACATAGGCACCAGTACGTTTGGCGGTGTTCACTAGTTCCTGGGTTGACTGATCAATCAGGCGGTGATCAAAGGCTTTCAGCCGAATTCTGATACGCTGGTTCTGCATGCGACCAACTTCTCCACATCAATAAGTTTTTAAAGAACAAAATGTTAAAGCGGTGAAACCGGGATAAACCGGTTTCACCGCGAAAAAAGAGCGCAAATTCTACGTGCGAACCCCCATGCAGTCAAGGGTTTACCAACGTTTTTTTATGTAAAAATAGAGGCTGTTTTTACCCCCTTTTTTCGGCCTATTTCAGGCCAGATCGGGGTGCTATCCCCAGACCCTGAATAATGCTACGCCGCTGATCCCTTCTCGATAATGGCGTCAGCGATGGCTCCAGGCACTTCAGCATACTTCGTGAATTCCATGGTATAAGTGGCCCGGCCCTGCGTGGCTGAGCGCAAATCAGTGGAATAGCCAAACATTTCCGCCAGCGGAACCTCGGCATTGATCACCTTGCCGGAGGCACTCTCTTCCATGCCCTGAACTATGCCGCGGCGACGGTTCAAATCGCCCATAACATCTCCCATGTATTCCTCTGGTGTAACCACTTCCACCTGCATAATTGGCTCCAGCAGGGCTGCATCCGCTTTCAGGGCACCTTCCCTTAGGGCCTGAGAACCGGCGATCTTAAAGGCCATTTCACTTGAATCAACATCATGGAAAGAGCCGTCATAAAGCGTCACTTTCATTGCCAGCAGGGGGTAGCCTGCCAGACAGCCGTTCTGCATCTGCTCCTGGACACCTTTGTCCACGGCAGGAATATATTCCCTGGGGACGACTCCGCCCACGATATCGTTAACAAATTCGTACTCGGCATCGGCAGGAAGGGGCTCCAGTCTCAGCCAAACATGGCCATACTGACCACGTCCACCGGACTGCTTAACGTGCTTGCCCTCTATTTCAACAGTTTTACGAATGGTCTCGCGGTAGGCCACCTGCGGTTTACCGATATTTGCCTCTACATTGAATTCACGGCGCATCCGGTCAACTAGGACATCGAGGTGCAGCTCGCCCATACCGGAAATAATGGTCTGGCCTGACTCTTCATCGGTTTCAACCCGGAATGACGGGTCCTCCTGGGCCAGTTTGCCAAGCGCAATACCCATTTTTTCCTGGTCTGCCTTGGTTTTGGGCTCCACGGCAACAGAGATAACAGGCTCAGGGAAATCCATTTTTTCCAAGGTAATCTGGCTGTCGATATCACAGAGCGTCTCACCGGTGGTGACGTCCTTAAGGCCAATGGCAGCTGCGATATCGCCCGCCAACACTTCCTTGATCTCTTCGCGGGAGTTGGAGTGCATCTGCACCATGCGGCCAACGCGCTCCTTGTTATGTTTGAGCGGATTGTAAATGGTATCGCCGGAATTCAACTTGCCAGAGTAAACCCGAAAAAAAGTCAGGGTGCCGACAAACGGGTCGGTGGCAATCTTGAAAGCCAGGGCGGCAAATGGCGCATTATCATCGGCTTTGCGGGATTCGACAGTTTGACCATCTTCCAGCACGCCCTCAATTGCCTTCACTTCCGTGGGCGAAGGCATGTATTCGATGACCGCATCCAGCACGGCCTGCACACCCTTGTTCTTGAAGGCCGATCCACACAACGTTGGGACGATTTCATTGGCCAGGGTACGGATACGCAAGCCCTTTTTGATTTCCTCTTCGGTAAGCTCACCTTCCTCAAGGTATTTCACCATTAATTCTTCATTGGCTTCGGCAGCACTTTCCACCAGTTCAGAACGCCACTGCTCACATCCAGCCATCATGTCTGCCGGAATATCGCCGTATTCGAAAGTAGTACCCATATCGTCCTCACTCCAGATGATCTGCTTCATCTTGATGAGGTCGATAACGCCCTTGAATTCATCCTCGGCACCAATGGCCAGCTGGATAGGCACGGGATTGGCACCCAGTCTATCCTTCATCTGTTGAACAACCTTGAGGAAGTCGGCGCCTGCACGGTCCATCTTATTGACAAATACCATGCGCGGGACTTCGTAGCGATTCGCTTGGCGCCAGACCGTTTCCGTCTGGGGCTGCACACCTGAGCTGGCACAAAGCACCACCACTGCACCGTCAAGCACACGCAGGGAACGTTCTACTTCAATGGTGAAATCAACGTGACCCGGGGTATCAATAATATTGATGCGGTGGTCTTCAAACTGGCTGTCCATCCCGTTCCAAAAACAAGTGGTGGCAGCGGAAGTGATGGTGATGCCTCGTTCCTGCTCCTGTTCCATCCAGTCCATTACAGCGGCGCCATCATGCACTTCACCGATCTTGTGGCTGATACCTGTATAGAACAGCACGCGCTCAGTCGTGGTGGTTTTACCCGCATCGACGTGCGCACAAATTCCAATATTGCGGTAACGGTCAATTGGGGTTTGTCTGGCCACTATTTTGCCCCCAAAAAATCTGCGTTAACAGATTCCTTAAAAACGATAGTGAGAGAATGCGCGGTTTGCTTCTGCCATGCGGTGTACGTCTTCACGCTTCTTAACAGCGCTGCCACGACCTTCAGCTGCATCAAGGATTTCGCCGGCCAGCCTCAGTGCCATGGATTTTTCACCACGTGAACGTGAGTGCTCCACCAGCCAGCGCATGGAAAGCGCGTTGCGGCGGTCGGGGCGAACTTCTACAGGCACCTGGTATGTCGCTCCACCAACACGGCGGGATTTCACCTCGACCAGTGGGGCAATGTTTTCCAGGGCTGCTTCGAAAGTTTCGAGAGGGTCCTTGCCGGACTTTTCGGCAACCGTATCAAGGGCACCATAAACGATTTTCTCTGCAACGGATTTCTTGCCATCAACCATGACATGGTTCATGAACTTGGCAAGTGTTTTGTTTCCAAACTTGGGATCGGGAAGGACTTCTCGTTTTGCTACAACGCGTCTTCTTGGCATGTTTTCCTCACTTCAGGTTTGCCCAGTACAGTTTGCAGAAGACAAAAAGACCGGCCTTACTGGAATATAAAATTTTAAGATTAGACTTTCTGGAAATTTTCTCTTCTAGTTACAAATGGATTACTTTATTGCTCTTTACTTAGGTTTTTTGGTTCCGTACTTGGAGCGGCCCTGTTTCCTGTCGGCTACACCCGAGGTATCCAGACTGCCACGAACAGTGTGATAACGCACACCAGGCAGGTCTTTTACCCTACCGCCCCTGATCAGGATCACGGAGTGTTCCTGCAGGTTATGGCCTTCACCACCAATGTAGGATGTCACCTCGTAGCCATTGGTCAGGCGCACACGGCAGACCTTACGGAGAGCTGAGTTTGGTTTCTTCGGCGTAGTGGTATAGACACGAGTGCAGACGCCACGGCGCTGCGGACATCCCTGCAGTGCAGGTACGTCACTCTTGTCCATCTTGCTTTTACGGGGCTTGCGAACCAGCTGGTTAACAGTCGCCATTCATCTCTCCAGTAATTTGTTACTGTGTTAGCTAAAAAGTGGCGCGATTGTAATGATCACGCCTGTCCTAGTCAACTGAATCAGTTACAAGATAAAGGGTACAGGGTATAAGCCATTTCGCATCGGAAACAGCCTGCTAGTACCTTTGATCCTATGTCTTGTGCCTTATTCTTATTCCTCTTCCTGTGATGGTTGTTCCGCGGCTTCAGCCTCAGATTCCAATAACGCTTCGGTCAGGGCAGCTTCAACCTCAAATGCTGAAGGACCCTCTTCTTCGGCTAACCTGGCCTCAGCCTGGCGTTTCCTGGTTTCGTGGTAGGTAAGACCTGTACCAGCCGGTATCAAGCGGCCAACCACAACATTTTCCTTCAGACCCTGCAGGTAATCACGCTTGCCGGTAACGGCCGCTTCGGTGAGTACGCGAGTAGTTTCCTGGAAGGAGGCCGCGGAAATAAAGGATTCTGTAGCCAGTGATGCCTTGGTGATACCCAGCAGGATTCGCTCGAACTTGGCGGGTTCCTTGCTTTCTTCAACCAGGCGTTCGTTTTCCTTGACCACTCGGATATATTCCACCTGCTCACCCTTGATGAAACTGGAATCACCCATTTCCATGATTTCAGCCTTGCGCAGCATCTGACGCACAATAACCTCGATGTGCTTGTCATTGATGCGTACACCCTGCAGACGATAGACATCCTGTACCTCGTTGACGATGTAGTTAGCCAGGGCCTCTACACCTTTCAGACGCAGGATATCGTGCGGATTGGGAGGGCCATCAGAGACGATTTCACCCTTCTCAATGTATTCACCTTCGAATACAGTCATCTGGCGCCACTTCGGAATCAGTAATTCGTAGTGCGAGCTGCCGTCAATAGGGTTCACCCCATCAGTGGGCGTGATAACCAGGCGGCGCTTACCCTTGGTTTCCTTACCGAAACTGACTGTACCGGAAATCTCGGCAAGAATGGCTGGCTCTTTTGGCTTACGGGCCTCGAAGAGATCGGCAACACGCGGCAAACCACCAGTGATGTCACGGGTCTTGGAGCCCTCCTGAGGAATACGGGCAATAACATCACCGATATTAACCTGGTGTCCGTCTTCAACACCCACGATAGCTTTGGCCGGCAGGAAGTAGTGAGCCGGAACATTAGTGCCCGGGAGGGTCAACTCCTTGCCTTTGCCATCAAGCAGGGTAATCGCAGGACGTGAATCCTTGCCACCGGATGGTCTTTCAGCAGCATCCATGATGGTGATATTAGTCAGACCAGTGATTTCGTCAGTCTGACGTTTGACACTGATGCCCTCTTCCATTGACTCAAAACGCACCTTGCCGGCAACCTCAACAACGATTGGGTGAGTATGCGGATCCCATGTAGCTACCACCTCGCCGGCATTGACTTCTGACATGTCCGCTCCGCGAACAACGGCTCCGTACGGCAGTTTATATCGCTCTTTCTCACGGCCGTTCGTGTCATTCACGATCAGCTCACCTGAACGGCTAACCACCACAAGGTCACCGCTGGTTCTTTCAACGGTCTTCATGTTGTGCAGATGGATGGTACCGTCGGTTTTAACCTGGACGTTATCCGCTGCAGTAGCACGGGAAGCCGCACCACCGATATGGAATGTTCGCAATGGCCACGTGCGAGATCACGGCCGTAACACTTACGGCAAATACCGTATTCCGCTTCACAGGTAATCGGTGAGCGGACAATTACTTCGTCTACACCGGCTGTTTCCAGATTTTCGACCAGTTTCTCATCAATCATGACGCCGGCTTCAATAACGGTAGCACCGTCATTGTCTATAGCATCCTTAGCCAGAACACGACCCAGCACCAGCTCACCCAGTGGTGCAATGATGTCGCCACCTTCAATAACCGGTGACGCATTCAGACCGTTTTCAGTACCACAGTCCTCCTCTTTGATGACCAGGTCCTGGCTGATATCAACCAGGCGACGGGTCAGGTAACCGGAGTTCGCTGTTTTCAGTGCGGTATCTGCCAGACCTTTACGCGCACCGTGCGTTGAGATGAAGTACTGCAATACGTTCAGACCTTCACGGAAATTAGCGGTAATGGGTGTCTCAATAATAGAGCCGTCCGGCTTAGCCATCAGGCCACGCATACCGGCCAGCTGACGAATCTGTGCGGGGGAGCCCCTGGCACCTGAGTCAGAATAAACGTAGACAGAGTTGAAAGACTCCTGCTCTTCATCTTCACCTTCGCGGTTCTTGACAGATTCGGAGGACAGGCCATCCATCATGGACTTGGCGACCTGGTCATTTGCGCGCGACCAGATATCAATCACCTTGTTGTACTTCTCACCCTGAGTAACCAGACCGGAAGCAAACTGGGATTCAATATCAGCTACTTCACCTTCTGCCTCAGCAATCAGCGTAGCCTTCTCATCTGGAATGACAAAGTCATTCACGCCGATAGAAGAACCGGACCATGTGGAATAGCGATAACCCATGTACATCAGCTGGTCGGCAAAGATCACGGTTTCTTTCAGACCAACGTTTCGGTAACACATGTTAATGATGTGCGAAATCTGTTTCTTCGCCATCTTCTGGTTAACCATACTGAACGGCAGACCATCAGGAACGATGCTGAAAAGTAGTACACGGCCAACAGTAGTATCAACGATACTGGTGTTTTCAGTTTTCTCACCGTCTTCATCAAAAAGGACTTCGGTCAGGCGAACCTTGATACGGGCCTGCAGGTGCGCAGTGCCAGTATTAAAGGCTTTCAGTACTTCATCAACGTTGGCAAGAACCATGCCCTCGCCTGCCACGTTGATACGCTCGCGGGTCATGTAGTAAAGACCCAGAACAACGTCCTGTGACGGCACAATGATTGGCTCACCGGATGCCGGTGAGAGAATATTGTTGGTGGACATCATCAGGGAACGTGCTTCCAGCTGCGCTTCAAGCGTCAGCGGAACGTGCACAGCCATCTGGTCACCATCAAAGTCAGCGTTGTAGGCCGCGCAGACCAGAGGATGCAACTGGATTGCCTTACCTTCGATGAGGACTGGCTCAAATGCCTGGATACCTAACCTATGCAGTGTCGGCGCGCGATTCAGCAGGATTGGATGCTCGCGGATTACCTGAGCGAGAATATCCCAGACTTCGGCTGTTTCCTTCTCCACCATCTTCTTGGCAGCTTTAATCGTGGTGGCAACACCACGCAGGATCAACTTGCCAAGAATGAAAGGCTTGAACAGCTCCAGCGCCATCTTCTTGGGCAGACCGGCCTGGTGTAGTTTTAGTGTCGGACCAACCACTATCACGGAACGACCGGAATAGTCCACACGTTTACCCAGCAGGTTTTGGCGGAAACGACCCTGCTTGCCCTTGATCATGTCGGCAAGGGATTTCAGCGGACGCTTGTTGGAACCGGTAATAGCCCGGCCACGGCGACCGTTATCGAGCAGCGCATCAACAGACTCCTGAAGCATACGTTTTTCGTTGCGCACGATGATGTCGGGCGCATTCAGGTCAAGCAGACGCTTCAGGCGGTTGTTCCTATTAATCACCCGACGGTACAGGTCATTCAGATCGGAGGTAGCAAAACGGCCCCCATCAAGAGGTACCAACGGACGCAGATCAGGCGGCAGAACTGGCAGGACATTCAGTACCATCCATTCCGGCTTGTTGCCTGAATTTACAAAACCGTCCAGAAGCTTCAGACGCTTGGAGAGCTTCTTAAGTTTGGTTTCTGAATTAGTCTGTGGAATCTCTTCACGCAGGCGATTGGCTTCCGCTTCTACATCCATATCAGCCATTAGGTCCTGAACTGCCTCAGCACCCATCTTGGCTTCGAAGTCATCACCGAATTCTTCCAGGGCTTCGTAATACTGCTCATCAGAAAGCAACTGGCCCCTTTCAAGAGTCGTCATACCTGGATCGGTTACCACGAAGGATTCGAAATACAATACTCGCTCTATATCCCTCAGGGTCATATCAAGCAGCAAGCCAATTCGGGACGGCAGTGATTTCAGAAACCAAATGTGGGCAACAGGGCTGGCCAGTTCAATGTGGCCCATGCGCTCACGGCGCACCTTGCTTAGTGCAACTTCAACACCACACTTCTCGCAAATGACACCGCGGTGCTTAAGACGCTTGTATTTACCGCAAAGACATTCGTAGTCCTTTACCGGCCCAAAAATCTTGGCACAAAACAGACCGTCACGTTCCGGTTTAAAGGTACGGTAGTTAATAGTCTCGGGTTTCTTGACTTCCCCGAAAGACCAGGAGCGGATCAGCTGCGGTGACGCCAGCCCAATACGGATCGAATCAAAATCTTCAAACTGTGTTTGCGACTTCAATAAACCTAAGAGGTCTTTCATGTGGTCTTTTCCTCCAATCCCTAATCGGATTGATAAAAATTCTGTATTAGTTTTTTATAACTTTTCTTGATTATTGCTACTGACAACTAATCCAGATTAATTTTCAATTTCCAGTTCCATGTCTATGCCCAGGGAGCGTATCTCTTTAACGAGAACGTTAAAGGATTCAGGCATACCGGCTTCCATGCGGTCATCACCATCAACAATATTTTTATACATCTTCGTACGACCGTTCACATCGTCAGATTTTACGGTCAGCATTTCCTGCAATGTATAGGCAGCACCGTAAGCTTCCAGCGCCCACACTTCCATTTCCCCGAAGCGCTGGCCACCGAACTGGGCTTTGCCTCCTAATGGCTGCTGCGTAACGAGACTGTAGGAACCTGTGGAACGAGCATGCATCTTGTCATCAACCAGGTGGTTGAGCTTGAGCATGTACATGATGCCTACTGTGACCTTGCGGTCGAATGCATCACCGGTGCGTCCATCAAAGAGTGTGACCTGGCCGTCTTCGCTCATCTCGGCCAGTTTCAGCATCTCCTTGATTTCCACTTCGCTGGCACCGTCAAATACAGGCGTTGCCATGGGCACGCCACCCTTGAGGTTGTGCGCCAGCTCGAGAATATCATCATCACTAAGGGAATTGAGATCCTCTGAACGACGGGATTCACCAATACCGTTATAAATCTTGTCTAGGAACTTGCGGATGTCCGCAATCTTATTCTGTTGCTGGATCATGGCATTGATCTTCTCACCAAGCCCCATCGATGCGGCGCCGAGGTGAGTTTCAAGAATCTGCCCCACGTTCATGCGTGACGGCACACCCAGCGGATTAAGAACGATATCAACAGGATTGCCTTTTTCATCGTAAGGCATATCCTCAACAGGCATGATTACAGAAATTACACCCTTGTTACCGTGACGTCCCGCCATCTTGTCTCCAGGCTGAATGCGACGTTTGATAGCCAAGTAAACCTTGACGATTTTCAGCACGCCTGGAGCAAGATTGTCGCCCTGGGTCAGCTTGCGTTTCTTGTCTTCGTAACGTTCGTCCAGCTCAATGCGGCGTTCTTTCAGCTGGGAGGCAGCCTTTTCAAGAGCCTCACTCATGCTGTCATCAACCATGCGCAGCTTGAACCAGTCGTCATGCTTTAGACCGTCGAGGTATTCAGCTGTCAGCCGGTCGCCCTTCTTCAGCTTGGGACCACCGGCCACTGTCTTACCCATAAGAGATTTGCGCAGACGCTGGAAGGTGGCTTCCTCAACAATGCGGTATTCGTCTCCAATATCCTTGCGAACCTTGGACAGCTGCTGCTCCTCGATTTCGAGTGCACGCTGGTCTTTCTCAAGACCGTCACGGGTGAATACCTGAACATCGATGACAGTACCTTTGACACTGCTAGGAACGCGCAGCGAAGTATCCTTTACGTCAGAGGCTTTTTCACCGAAGATGGCGCGTAGGAGTTTTTCCTCAGGAGTCAGCTGAGTTTCACCCTTCGGTGTCACCTTGCCTACCAGGATATCGCCGGCATCAACTTCAGCACCGATGTGCACAATACCTGACTCATCCAGACGACCCAGTGCTGCCTCTCCCACGTTGGGAATATCTGCGGTGATTTCCTCAGAGCCCAACTTGGTGTCTCGGGCGATACAGGTCAGCTCCTGAATATGAATAGAAGTAAACCTATCTTCCTTCACAACTCGCTCAGAAATGAGAATTGAGTCCTCGAAGTTGTAGCCGTTCCAGGGCATGAACGCGATGCGCATATTCTGGCCGAGGGCAAGTTCGCCGGTATCAATAGAAGGACCGTCAGCGAGAATGTCGCCTGCGTTGACCTGGTCGCCTTCTTTCACCAGCGGACGCTGGCTGATACAGGTATTCTGGTTTGAACGTGTGTACTTGATCAGGTTGTAAATATCTACACCCGCCTCACCTGCCTCTGTTTCCTCGTCATTAACACGCAGAATTATGCGGGCTGCATCAACACTATCGATGACGCCGCCACGCTTGGCTATGACACAGACACCGGAGTCATGAGCAACGTTGCGCTCCATACCGGTTCCCACGACAGGCTTCTCTGATTTCAGGGTCGGCACTGCCTGACGCTGCATGTTCGAACCCATCAGGGCGCGGTTGGCATCGTCATGCTCCAGGAATGGAATGAGTGAAGCTGCCACAGATACCACCTGCTGCGGGCTGACATCCATATAGTCAACCTGGTCAGATGGCATCAATGAGAATTCATTCTTGTGACGAACGTTAACAAGCTCATCAACAAACTTGCCATTTTTGTCCAACTCGGCACTGGCCTGGGCAATAACAAAACCTGCTTCTTCAATGGCAGAGAGGTACCCGATATCAGATGAAACTTTGCCGTTTACAACTTTGCGTACCGGGCTTTCCAGGAAACCATATTCATTAGTGCGCGAATAGGTAGCCAGGGAGTTGATCAGACCGATGTTCGGACCTTCAGGCGTTTCAATCGGACAGACACGACCATAGTGCGTCGGGTGTACGTCACGGACTTCGAAACCAGCACGCTCACGGGTCAGGCCGCCTGGCCCAAGCGCTGAAATACGGCGTTTGTGAGTCACTTCGGACAGCGGGTTGTTCTGGTCCATGAACTGGGACAGCTGGCTTGAACCAAAGAATTCCTTGATCGCTGCGGCCACAGGCTTGGCGTTGATCATATCCTGCGGCATCAGGCCTTCGCTGTCTGCCATGGAAAGACGTTCTTTAACAGCACGCTCTACACGCACGAGACCAACGCGGAACTGATTTTCAGCCATTTCACCAACACTGCGGATACGGCGGTTACCCAGGTGGTCAATATCGTCCACCGTGCCGAAACCGTTACGAATATCGACAAGCGTCTTGATAACATCAACGATGTCTTCCTTGCTTAGTACGCCCTCGCCTTCTGAATCTGGTCGACCCAGGCGGCGATTGAACTTCATACGGCCCACTGCTGACAGATCATAGCGCTCAGCGGAGAAGAACAGGTTGGAGAACAGGTTCTCTGCCGACTCTTTGGTTGGCGGCTCACCGGGACGCATCATGCGGTAGATTTCTACCAGGGCCTCGAGGCGGTTAGTGGTCGGATCAATACGCAACGTATCGGAAATGAACGGACCGCAATCCAGCTCATTGGTATAAATCGTTTCAAATTCTGTAACACCTGCCTTAATCAGACCTTCAATTATTTCTTCAGTGATTTCGGCATTACACTGGAATAGCACCTCACCGCTTTCAGTATCAATGATGTCTTTCGCAAGCGCATCACCAAGGAGAAAATCCTTAGGGACTTCTAACTTCCTCAGCTTGGCATTTTCCATTTCACGGATATGGCGAGCGGTAATCCTCGCTCCGGCAGGGACAATGACCGTACGCTTGTTCTTGATTTCGAAGTTAAGCACGGCACCACGCAAACGGGACGGCACAAGCTCGATCGAAAAGTTGCCATCCTTGTCTACATAGTAGGTGTTGTTCTCATAGAACATTTCCAGGATATCCTGGGTGCTGTACTCAAGCGCACGCAAAAGGATAGAGGCTGGCAGTTTACGGCGACGGTCAATACGCACGTACACCATGTCCTTGGGATCAAACTCAACGTCCAGCCATGAGCCACGGTAAGGAATGATCCTAGCTGAATACAGGAGCTTACCAGAGCTGTGTGTTTTACCACGGTCGTGATCAAAAAATACGCCGGGCGAACGGTGCAACTGAGAAACCACCACGCGCTCTGTACCATTGATAACGAAAGTACCGCTGTCAGTCATCAGGGGGATTTCCCCCATGTAGACTTCCTGTTCCTTGATGTCCTTGATGACTTTTGCCGTTGACTCTTTTTCATAAATAATTAAACGAACTTTCACGCGCAGGGACACGGCATAAGTTGCTCCGCGCAGAACACATTCGCTGACATCAAATTCAGGTTTACCAAGTCTATAGCTGACGTATTCCAGCAGGGCCTTGCCAGAGTAGCTGACAATCGGGAATACAGATTTGAATGCTGCATGCAGACCCTGGTCAAGACGCTCCTCTGGGGATACATCAAGCTGGGTAAACTGCTTGTATGAATCTATCTGAATAGCAAGCAGATAGGGGATATCCATGGGGCTTTGCAGTTTGCCAAAGTCCTTGCGGATGCGTTTTTTCTCAGTGTATGAATATGCCATCAGCAGTTCCTATTTAGTAAAACAGGTGAATAACTTCCATTTATTTTTAAAAGCACTGAAAGGTAGCACCCGTAAATCGAGTGCCACCTTCAGGAAGCTGTGCTTCTGGTACAATGAAAACTGTCAATGCAAGTAACAGGGTTACTTTAGTTCGACAGTAGCGCCAGCTTCTTCCAGCTGCTTCTTGAGGTCTTCCGCTTCGTCTTTGCTTGCACCTTCTTTGATTGGTGATGGTGCACCATCAACCAGGTCCTTGGCTTCTTTGAGACCAAGACCAGTGATACCGCGTACAGCCTTGATGACGTTAACTTTCTTGTCACCTGCAGCAGCCAGGATGACATCGAACTCATCCTTATCTGCAGCAGCCTCGCCACCTTCGCCGCCGGCGGCAGGAGCAGCAGCTACAGCAACAGCGGCAGCAGCAGACACACCAAACTTGTCTTCCATTGCTGAAACTAGTTCAACAACATCCATTACTGACAATTCAGCAATACCATCGAGGATTTCTTCTTTAGATAGAGCCATGACTCCAATCTCCTTTAAAAATGTATAACGTTAGTAACCCCGGTCGGATTAGTTCCTACCGGATTAAGCTGCATCCTGTTTCTGGTCGCGAACTGCAGCGACGGCCCGTGTCACCTTGCTTGGGACTTCGTTGGCCGTCTGAACCAGTTTGGTAACCGGCGCCAGCATTACACTCATAAGAGAGGCAATAGCCTGATCATAAGTCGGCAGCTTTGCCAACGCATCGATCTGAGAAGCAGGCAGCAGGTTTCCACTGACAGCGAGTGCTTTAACTTCAAACTCGTCATTTTCTTTGGCAAAATCCTTAAGGACGCGGGCAGCCGCACCTGGATCCTCCTGTGAAAACGCGAGTATGGTCGGTCCAACCAGCGCTTCGTTGAGACACTCATATTCAGTCCCTTCAACGGCACGTTTCAGCAATGTATTCCTAACAACACGCAGGTATACGTTGTTTTCACGCGCTGATCTGCGAAGCGCAGTCATTTCCTCTACAGCGATACCGCGGTAATCGGCAAGCACTGCAGATAAAGCACTTTGAGCAGCTTCGTTGACTTCAGCAACAATCTGTTGCTTGTCTTCTAAACGAATAGCCACTTTTTAGTTACTCCTGAGTTAAGAATCTGTACTACAGCCAGGAGGCAAACAGATCCACGTTTATTTGTTTAACCGACCCAATACTGCTGGCCCGGCTCCAACCTCCCAACGGAAGATTTCTTGTTTGGTGAGGTGTCCGGCCTTATTGCCGCCGGACGGGTTACACCATCTGCGTAAGAAATTAAGCATTCCTTGAGGTAACTCGCGGTCTGCACTTACGGTCTTTGACGGTCCTGCAGGACTGAAGTTCTGCAACACCCCAAAGTCTTTTTCCGTTACTTTTCCCTCTCATTTACAAAGGCAAAAGATAACGATGCCGTTGGCTGCTTTTACGCAACGTCAACAGTGAATACGCTATTAAAATTCCAGCGAGGAATGATCAACTAGTAAGCCTGGGCCCATGGTTGAAGAAAGGACTACTTTCTTCACGTAGGTACCCTTGGAAGAAGAAGGCTTAGCTTTCTTAAGATTAGCCAGCAGCGCTTCCAGGTTGCCCTTGACGGCATTGGTTTCGAAACCAACCTTACCGATACCGCCATGAATGATGCCGTTCTTGTCGGTTCTGTAACGAACCTGACCGGCCTTGGCATTAGTCACAGCCGCTTCAACGTCAGGCGTTACGGTGCCCACTTTCGGGTTTGGCATCAGCCCTTTAGGGCCAAGAATGGTGCCCAGCTGGCCTACAACACGCATAGCATCGGGAGTGGCAATGACCACGTCAAAGTCTATGCTGCCGCCTTTAATGCTTTCAGCAAGATCTTCGAAGCCAACAATGTCAGCGCCTGCTGCCTTAGCTTTATCAGCATTTTCACCCTGAGCAAAGACTGCTACTCGAACGTCCTTGCCCGTACCATGTGGCAAGGTAGTGGCGCCGCGAACGGCCTGGTCAGATTTCTTGGCATCAATGCCCAGGTTAATCGCAACGTCGATTGATTCCTTGAACTTGACGGTTGCCAGCTCATTGATGAGGCTTACCGCTTCATCAATGGTGTAAGCTTTGCCCGCTTCAATTTTTTCAGCAATATGTTTTGCTCTTTTAGTCAGCTTGGCCATTACACAACCCCCTCTGTTTCGATGCCTGCACTACGGCAGCTGCCTGCGAGCGTCCTGACGGCCGCATCCATATCGGCTGCAGTCAGGTCTGGCATTTTCATCTTGGCAACTTCTTCCAACTGCGCACGATTCAGCTTGCCGATTTTTTCAGTATTTGGACGGCCACTGCCCTTTTTCAGGCCTGCAGCCTTGCGCAACAGCACGGCTGCCGGCGGGGTTTTGGTAATAAATGTAAAACTGCGATCGGCATAAACGGTAATTACAACAGGTATTGGAAGACCTGGCTCGACGCTCTGCGTTTCAGCGTTGAAGGCCTTACAGAAATCCATGATGTTTACACCATGCTGGCCCAGTGCTGGACCAACGGGAGGACTTGGGTTGGCTTTGCCGGCGCCAACCTGCAGCTTAATATAAGCAAGTACTTTCTTTGCCATGATGGCCTCCTGTTTGGGTACAAGCGCAAAGCTCAGCGGCCTTGCTCCCCTGGCGCCGGGTCATATAGACGTCAGCGACTTTTATTTCAGGCTTCCAGGTAAACCAGAATGCCCACCTAAATTCTGAAAAGCTGGTTTATCAACCCTTCTCTACCTGAGAAAACTCAAGCTCAACCGGTGTGGATCTTCCGAAGATGGACACCGCCACCCTGACCCGGCTTTTTTCGTAATTCACTTCTTCCACTGTTCCGGTGAAATCGTTAAACGGACCATCAATAACGCGGATCAGTTCTCCCGGTTCGTAAACTGTCTTGTGCGCTGGCTTATCAACCGTTTCTTCCAGCCTGTTAATAATTTCATTCACTTCATGCTGGGCAATAGGTGCAGGTTTTTCGGCGGTACCGCCTATAAAACCCATAACCCTCGGCGTTTCCTTGACCAGGTGCCAGGTATCATCGTTAAGCACCATTTGGAGAAGCACATAGCCGGGAAAAAATTTACGTTCACTCCTGCGCTTTTGGCCGCTGCGCATTTCCAGCACTTCTTCAGTAGGCACAAGCACTTCGCCGAACATGTCTTTCATAGTGGACAGCTCGATCCTCTCTTCCAGCGCCTGCTTTACCTTGCGTTCATATCCGGAATAAGCATGCACAACATACCAGCGTTTTTCATTATCCGCTTCAGTCACACTTGTGCTCTCTGTAATTTCGTCTGCCAAAACTTCCACACCTTTTCCCAGATTAATCTCTCTAGCCGATGATCAGCGAGATCAGCCAGCTGAGAGAGGAATCCAGTCCCCACAAAATAATCGCTACGATTATCACGGCAATAACCACAATCATGGTGGTATGCGTGGTTTCTGTTCTTGTCGGCCATACTACTTTGCGAATTTCAGTTCTTGCATCCATACAAAGACTGACAAACGCACTGCCCTTGCTCGTCTGCGCGGCTATCCAGCCTGCAACACAGGCAAGAATGAGCAGACCTATCACCCTGTATAACAGGGATTCAGCAGCATAATAGCTGTTGCAGTAAACACTAGCACCAACGATGGCTGCGACTACGATCCACTTCAGTGAATCTAATTTGAATTCAGTTGTTTTTGTGCTCTCACTCATAAAGGAATTCTTTGCCAGCCTTCTAGGCTGGAGCTACACTCTGCTCTACCTTGGCTAAAAACATCTAACTTAGTCTGAGCCCTTGCACTGCCATTAATGGCAGGCCAGGAGGGAATCGAACCCCCAACCTGCGGTTTTGGAGACCGCCGCTCTGCCAATTGAGCTACTGGCCTAGTCCACTTTTTCCCATCTTTCTTTAAAGACGACTAAGCCGAGAGTGCTAAATGCACTCTCGGCTTTGAAGTACAGCTATGTGTTTCTTATTCGATAATCTTTGAAACAACACCGGCGCCAACAGTTCGTCCACCTTCACGAACCGCGAAACGCTGACCTTCTTCCATCGCAATAGGCGCGATCAGTTCAACGTTCATCTTGACGTTGTCGCCAGGCATAACCATCTCAACATCAGCTGGCAGCTCAACAGCACCAGTAACATCGGTTGTCTCAAAGTAAAACTGAGGGCGATAGCCTTTAAAGAATGGAGTGTGACGACCACCTTCATCCTTAGACAGCACGTAAACCTCACCTTCGAACTTGGTGTGAGGAGTAATAGAACCTGGAGCAGCCAGTACCTGACCACGCTCCACTTCCTCACGTTTTGTACCACGCAGAAGAACACCAACATTCTCACCGGCACGACCTTCATCAAGAAGCTTGCGGAACATCTCTACACCAGTACAGGTAGTTTTCTGGGTTTCCTTGATACCAACGATTTCGATCTCATCTCCAACGTTAACGATACCGCGGCCGATACGGCCAGTTACAACAGTACCACGACCTGAGATAGAGAATACGTCCTCAATTGCCATCAGGAACGGCTTGTCGATGTCACGTTCTGGTTCAGGGATATAAGAATCAAGGGCCTCAACCAACTTCTTCACAGCAGTTGTGCCATGCTCATTATCATCTTTACCCTCAAGGGCCATGAGTGCAGAACCAAGAATAATTGGTGTGTCATCACCTGGGAATTCGTACTGGTCGAGAAGTTCACGAATTTCCATTTCAACCAGTTCAACCAGCTCTGCATCATCTACCATGTCGGCCTTGTTCAAGAAGACGACAATATATGGCACACCTACCTGGCGGCTAAGGAGGATGTGCTCACGAGTCTGAGGCATGGGGCCATCAGCTGCAGAACAGACTAAGATGGCGCCGTCCATTTGGGCAGCACCGGTAATCATGTTCTTAACGTAGTCAGCATGACCCGGGCAGTCTACGTGCGCGTAGTGGCGAGTTTCAGAATCATACTCTACATGAGAAGTCGCAATGGTAATACCACGCTCTCTTTCCTCGGGCGCATTGTCGATTTCACCGAAATCTTTCATTTCGCCACCGTAAACTTCGGCACACACTCTGGTCAGCGCTGCGGTCAATGTTGTTTTACCGTGGTCAACGTGACCAATAGTGCCAACATTCACATGCGGTTTCGTTCTCTCAAATTTTTCCTTGGACATCGAATCAAGCCTCCGATTTGTAACTAATACTTAAATTTTTCAATTATTACGACATTCAAATGAACATCTTCATTTTTACTGTGTGCCCTGTGCGCCAGAATCTGGTGCTCACACCCGGAGTCGAACCGGGGACCTCATCATTACCAATGATGCGCTCTACCGCCTGAGCTATGCGAGCAACGCTTAATACGTTACGCAAGAATCCGTTCCTGCTTTCGATCCCTTCCATGCCAATGAACACTCTCAGTTACACTGGAGCGGGTAGCGGGAATCGAACCCGCATCATCAGCTTGGAAGGCTGGGGTTCTACCATTGAACTATACCCGCAAATTCCTTCTCAAACGCTCGCCAACCAGGCTTGCAAACCAAAAAACAGAGGACCAAAAACTCCCCACAAGAAGCCCTTGTTAGGGGAGTCCTTCGTCCACTGTTTTCTGTATATCGTTGCTACCGGAGGGGGGTGGATTTGAACCACCGAAGCTTACGCGTCAGATTTACAGTCTGATCCCTTTGACCACTCGGGAACCCCTCCAACAAAGCATCAGACGAATATCTTACCCCTGGCTCTTACACAGGAGCGGCATTTTATGGGAATCACGGACGTGATGCAAACGTTTAGCAAGGTTTTTCTTGCACTTGCAAATCTAGCCCGTCGGACAGCAAATTCAGTAATTTGGAGTCCTCCAGAAGATCCTGGGAGAGGCCCTGGATGGTCACCCAGATCTCAGTGTCAAAAGTATTTATTTCATTAATGAAAGTTGGAAATCCGGTGCCAGCGAGAGATTCCTGCAGTGCAAGGGCACGATCCTTCTCGGAAAACAGGCCCAGCGAGATCCCGCCACTGAAATCGCCGCTGGTGATGATGAAGCTGTCGAAACCCGCGTCCTGCAAGGCTTCCAACGTCTGCCGGGCCGCGGTATTCGATTTAAAAGGGGGCATGTAAATCCTGAAACGGGTATTGCCCAAAGCCGGAAGCAGCTCAACCTGGGCCTTAATCCCTCTTTCCAGCATTGCCGAGACAAGAAAATCACCTTCATCAGTGGTATCGAACACTCCCAGGGAAATACAGCTTAGCGGTTGATCGGCCTGCGTTTGCTGCACTGTTGGCTCAGCTTCAGGGATTTCACTGAGTAACTGCAGGGTCTGGCTGGCCTGCTGCAAGGGCGATCTGTCAATGAACTCCCAGGATTTCGGCGGATTAGCCTGATGCCAGCCAAGGTAAGCCAGGTTGGCGATAATCAGCATGATAATAAAAGTGCGCATACTGTGTTTTGTCGTCTAAGTTTTTGACCAGCTTTTTGCTATCGATTGTAGAGGCAAGATTTCTCTTTCCAGGTTCAGGGAAGCGCTAATGCAAGACCATCCAACACCAGATCTTTCGCTATTTCGTGCTCCCAGTCGAGCTGGGTACTTATCAGTTCAGCATCGCCGCCGGTCAAATACCATTGGCATTGTGTTGCTCTTTGCTCCAGTAGTTCTCGGCATTGCCTGGCAAACCCGGTCGCAACGGCCAGGATACCGTGACTGATAGCGGCTGAAGTACTGTTTCCAGGGTCAGCTGACGCCCAGTCATCCAGTTCTAGATCCAGCGCAGAGGATTTTTCTGCCAGGCTTTGCTGCATCAGCTTGATACCCGGCACGATTAAACCTCCTTGATGCTGCCCTTCGTAATCAATCCAATCAAAAGTAATGGCACTGCCGCAGTCCAGAATGCAGCAGGCGGAACGGGCCCTGCTATAGGCCTCCAGCATGGCCAGCCAGCGATCCACCCCCATGGTTGTAATGTCATTGTACCCGTTACTCACTCCACAGGCGGATCCTGCTACAGCTGCAAATTCCCCCTCGACATCCAGGGCTGACTTAACTGAGTCTGCCAGTGCCTCGTTGAATTGAGAGTTGCGGACACTGGCGATACGTACGCGTTCAATTTCTAAATTACCACAGTGGTCAGCCAGTGATTGCGTGAATGAATCAACCGTAGCATCAAGGTTAAAATCAAAGGAGACGCCAGCCGATGATTTAGAAGCAGGCTCGATCAGTCTTGCTTTCAGGCGGGTGTTTCCGGCATCAATATCAAGAATCATTTCTACCGATACTCCTGAGACTGACTTCTCCTCCTATAAACGACTGAACACCCAGCTCAGTTTCCAGAAGCAGTGCTCCCGTCTCCGAAACTCCCCTGGCAACGCCTGTTATGGAATCGCCGGAAAACTGGAGCTCAACTGTATGGCCTTCCATCAGATCCAGTGCTTTCCACTCATTCATGATGATCGCCAGGC
>RFVC01000031.1 GCA_009922595.1 Gammaproteobacteria bacterium
GCATTTGGTTTAAACAATATTTCAAGTATTGTCATACCAACAAGACTAGAAGTACTTAATGATGGTGTTTTCATATCAAATCGAATCACAACAGCCCAGCTTTCAAACTTGATAATTCTTGGAGATAACACCTTTGCAAATAATGATATTGAATTTCTAAATATCAGAGATACTGTACGCCTGATTGGTAATTCAGCCTTTGCTAATAATTTGATTAGAGAAGTTCGACTCGGTTCAAGCCTCGAAAGAATAGGTGATCGCGCTTTCGAACATAATTTGATAACAGAAATCGAAATCCCGGCTACGTTAACCTACTTGGGGAAATACAGCTTTCATGACAATAAGTTGCAAACTTTAACTGTCCCAAAAACCATAAAGACACTTGATGAAGGTTCCTTTTCAAAAAATTCGCTCGTAGATCTTACCCTTGATTATGATCAATCTATATTAGAAAAATATGTTTTCTCCGATAATTTGTTACCTACCATTAGAATACCAACTAATACAATTACTATTAATGAGGCAGCCTTCAAAAATAATCGATTAGAAAATATTTTATTTAATGATTCACTAGCAGAGATCGGCAAGGAAAGCTTTGAAAATAATAAGCTTCAATCTATTGAACTACCTACAACTGATTTATCGACTATCGAAGAAGGAGCCTTTAGGAACAATTCTCTTACTTCAATAAATTTGCCAACTTCTATCGAAAGAGTAGGAGCTTTCGCGTTTGATAAAAATCTAATTTCATCAATAGATATATCAACAGCAATGAGCATCATAGAACGCGGCGTATTCAGAAATAATAGATTAACAACCATAGAAATACCCTCCAATATTGAAACAATAAATGGATCAAGCTTTGCATATAATGAAATAGAAAGCCTTGAAATTCCGGAGGGGACAATTGAAATAGGTGAAGGCGCTTTTGCCTTCAACAAAATTAACGAGTTATCATTATCAAACTCTATCGAAATTCTAGCTCCATATGCTTTTTATCAAAATCAAATTAAAAGTATAGAGATTCCCGAAAATATAACATTTATCAGTGACTCTGTATTTGAAAACAATAAAATTGAAATTTTAACCATACCTGAAACTATAACTAATATCGGTAATGCCTCATTTAAGAATAATAAAATTGGCCTGCTTTACCTTAATGAGAATCTAAATCACATAGGTAATAATGCTTTTGAGAATAATGTAATAGAAAGTGTAATTACCCCCAACTCTCTTACAAATATCGGTGATTACGCATTTTCTAACAACAACATAAACCAGCTTGAACTAAAGAATGTTATTGCTATTGGAAACTATGCATTCTATCAAAATTTTATTTCTAAACTTGAGTTAAGCAATTCAATAAATAACATTGGCAAGTATGCATTTTCAAATAATAATATCGCACAGCTACTTTTAAGCCAATCGCTCAGTAAGGTTGAAGAAGGAGTATTCTCACTTAATAAATTGGAAGCGCTAGACGTTCCCGACAACATTATTAATATTGATGCTTATGCTTTTTTTGATAACACCATATCCGAATTAACTCTAGCAGATACTATAACAAGCATCGGAAATAACTCATTTTCAAATAATCTTATTTACGAATTAAAAATACCATTTAGTACTAGATTTATCGGAGATAGCGCTTTTTTTAATAATAAACTTACGACAGTTAGGCTAAGCAACAGAATTTATAGTATAGGCAAAGAATCTTTTTCTCAGAATCTTATAACAAGCTTAAAAATAGATGGGTCCTTAAAAATTATAAGGGATAACGCATTTTCAGATAATAAACTAGAGAGAGTTGATTTCTATTCCGCTTTTTCCAACGAATTTGCAAAAACAATTTTTGAAGGCAATGAGAACTTATTTGATATAAATATATGTTCTGAAGATGAGTCCTGGCCTAAAGAAAGATTTATAAATAATAATATACTTTTAGATCACAACTTGAATTATTGCAACACACAACTATCTTCTTTTGGAAATGAAAAACTTGCTTTTGAAAATATAATTAAGACAGACGGCAAACCTTCTAAAGCCCGTATCTCTATCGGTATATCCCCGCAAGTCAATAAGGATAATAGCTTCTTAGTAGAGACTACCGATAATGTGGATATAGTGGCTTCTCTTTATCCAGAACCTAATGATATTGGTAAGGAAGCTGAGATTTATGTAGTTTTAAGAAACAAAGATAAACTATCTTTTGCTATTGATTATGACGGTAATTGGTCAATATGGGATGAAAGTTTAAAGTCATTACCAAGCTTAAAATATGTAGACTCCTTAAGTGCAGAAGAAGAATTTGTTATCTACTCAGGTTTTTTAAACAAAGGAAGCTATTCAATTTATGTTGGGTATTCGTTATTCAACAATATTGGCAGACCCCTAATTCATGGCAATGCAATTCCCTTAAAAATTAATGTTGAATAGTTTTAGACTGACCTATAGCTCAACATCTTAGAGCCTTGGCCTTCTATTATCGCCGGTTATTCATAAGTCTATCTCTAATTTCGATACGTTGCTTTTCTTGTGTTTTCTTATATTCTTTTATTTGCTCTTTATTCAATATACCGACAAGTTGAGCATTATTAGCGCGATATAATTTATCCATGCCTCTTTTAATAGAGCGAAGCTGACGAATCCCCATCCTTTTTTCAAAAGAACCTGTATATAAATCTATACCATTCTTTTTCAATAAATTCTGAACCTCCTCCCTATGGTCAAAGTAAATGGGTTTAAATTTCTCACTTTGCTCTTCCGTTAAATCTAAATTTTCTTCTAATTTTGAATAGACATCATCCATGGTGATAACGTCATCTTCTGCGATGACTTTAGAAGAGAGACTAAAAATAATAAGGAATATACAAATTAAATTAAGTTTCATTAAGTACTCTTTTATCTAACTTTTTTTATGCCTACCAAGTTTTTTTCACGCTGAAAATTTCCCTGCAGATACTTAATGATAGGGAGAAACTGAATTACAAATGGATTATGGCTAATGAACCCTGTTGTCACGCCATATTTAATTTTCTCTATTTCTGGCTCATATGTCCCAAACAATCGGTCCCAAACTATAAGTACACCCGCATAATTTTTATCAATGTATTCAGGATTGGACCCATGGTGCACTCGATGAGCAGAAGGTGTATTTAATAACTTGCCCTCAAACCAGCCCAATCTTCCTACAACTTCGGTATGAAGAAAAAATTGCATCAACAAGTTCACTGTTAGCGAAGCTATTATGAAAGTGGGTGAAAATCCCAAGAAAACAAGCGGGGTATAAAATACTGGGCTGACAAATTTACCTAGCCAATTAAGTCGCACTGCAGTACTGAGGTTCATCCAAAGGCTGGAATGATGAGTATGATGAAGAGTCCACATTACAGGAATTTCGTGACTCAGTCTGTGATACCAATAGTAGAAAAAATCGACCAATATAAAGGTCAGTAGAAACATGCTTGGGTTAGCTGGCAATTCCCAAACTTTCAAGGGGGCAAGTAGTGACAATACAAAATAGGTCCAAGCTAAGGCTAGTGGCTTTGTCAACGTATTGCCCAACAATATACCTAGATTGCAAAGCACTTCTTTGCCATTAAATTTGCCAAGACCCAGTAAAATGGAACAAGCAAATTCTCCAACTACACAAGCTAAAAACGATAGTTTTACTATATTTTCAATATTTTCCATAAGGTAGCAAAACCCTTAATCTGGTGGCGGTAAAAAAAGGATCAATAATCTGAGCAAACCTGGGTTTTGAAAACTATCTGCGAACCACAACCTTAGAATTTTCATTTAGGTCACCGTTCGGATCAACCAGATGACCCGCAGGAAAAGCCACGGAGGTAGCGGGCGTGATCGTATCCAGACACAGAAAGTGGTTGTTATCGTTATCGCCCAGCTCTGCCAATGCTGCCGGACTTACCTCGGACTGAGAGCCGTCCGCAGCGGTAAGGCTTACCTTATATAATGGCCTCTGTGCCTCACCCAACTCATCCCCATTGGGCAATCTCACGCCACCTGTCCAAGTCACCCGCACCACCTGTTTGGTGCCAATGGGGCAAGACGTTCCCTGACCCGACAGTGACCAGATATCCTCTGGAACCGTGGCAGCCAAAATAATCTCTGGACCGGCGTTGAGAGGAATAACCGAGACTTGGGTATCACGAAAGTTCACCTGGGGGCTGTTATTGGCGTCTGAGAGCAGATCACCTACGATCAGCACCTTAACTGGTGGATCATTATTGGCATTACCGAATTCACCAATCAGCAAAGCCGTCCGATTTTCATCTATATCGTTTGCTGGGCGCAGGGTGACACAAAAAGGCGTGCTAGTGGCTCCGGACTGCCTGACCACACGGAAGTCTTCAGCTTGCAATGTATCTGGGTTAACCGTGTGGCTTAAAACTACTGGCATACCGTCTTCACCCGACGCGCCGAAACACAGAGCATTAGCGGCAAATGGCATATTATTGTCTAACCCAAAGAAAGCCGAAAGCGGACGCGCAGAGCCCTCCTCGTCCTCACTTATAAAAAAATAAATACTTCCTAGGTAAATTATGCCGCCCCCTTGATCTGGACGAGAATAGTAGGCGACGCCGTCGCGGGTAGCTAGGTAGATATTTGTGTCCTCGTAGTAGCGCACCAGATAACCCTGGTAATCGACATTTTTAGCACCTGCAGGTGAAAAAAACTGTGGATAGTTAGTTTCGGCCCAGCGGAAGAAGCGGTTAGAGTCCTCCAAAATTTGTGAATAACCCGCTACACTTGCCGTAATACAGAAAAAGAACAAAACAACTCGCATAACACCTTCTTCATGAATGTTGATCAGTTACTTATAACGTCGGGGCCACGTTTTGGTTTACAGCTGAGCACTTTCTACAACAACAGTGTAGTAAGTACTGCTATATAAATATCCTCGCCGGATACCCTCTCGGTTGTAAAAATTACCTCAATATCCGACAACTCACAGTTTTTACACTAAACGAAGAAGTGTAAATATTTACTTGAACTGATATTGAAATTTCATACAAATGGTAGAGAGAACAGAGAAAGTGTCACTGTAATCTATGAGTCAGAGATGGTGTAAAATATCGTTTTTCTCTCGCTGAGATGTAAGTCATTTCGTATGCCAAGGTTTACTAAAGGTTTACTACGCTCAGATACGACTAAAATACTCATTATTATCAAGGATTTATAGATGTCTCAGTTTGTATACACTATGAACCGTGTTGGGAAAGTAGTTCCACCCAAGCGCGAAATACTTAAGGACATTTCCCTTTCTTTTTTTCCAGGCGCCAAAATCGGCGTCCTTGGTCTTAACGGTGCTGGCAAGTCGTCCCTTCTGCGCATCATGGCAGGCATCGACAAAGAGTATCTTGGTGAAGCCAGGCCGCAACCAGAATTAAACGTTGGATATCTGCCCCAGGAACCTGAACTGGATGAGAGCAAGAATGTACGTGGTAACGTTGAAGACGGTATTAGAGAGGTCAAGGACCTCGTGGATGAATTCAACGCCATCAGTGAAAAGTTTGCCGACCCCATGAGCGATGACGAGATGAATACGCTTCTCGAGCGCCAGGGTGAATTACAAGGTGCCATTGATGCCTGCGGCGGCTGGGACCTAGACCGCACGCTAGAAATTGCGGCCGACGCCCTACGTCTACCGCCCTGGGAGGCCGAGGTCAAGAATCTTTCAGGGGGCGAAAAACGCCGCGTAGCCTTGTGCAGGCTACTGCTTTCCAAACCTGACATGCTTTTGCTCGATGAGCCAACTAACCACCTGGATGCCCTGAGTGTTGCCTGGCTAGAAAGATTTTTGCAAGAGTATCCTGGAACAGTGGTTGCCATTACCCATGACCGCTATTTCCTGGATCATGCCGCAGGCTGGATTCTTGAATTGGATCGGGGTCACGGCATTCCCTATGAAGGCAACTATTCTGACTGGCTCGCCGCCAAGGAAAAACGTCTAGAGATCGAGGAAAAGCAGCAGGCCTCCCTGGCAAAAACAGTGAAGTCTGAGCTGGAGTGGGTACGTCAGAACCCCAAAGGACGCCAGGCCAAGAGCAAGGCCAGGCTAGCACGATTCGAGGAACTCAGCTCCAAGGAATTCCAGAATCGCAACGAAACGCTCGAGCTGTACATTCCACCCGGTCCCCGCCTTGGCGAAAAAGTTATCGAAGTGGACCGTGTCACCAAGGGCTTTGACGGGCAGGTACTTATCAACGACCTAACCTTCTCTATTTCGCGCGGAAGTATCGTTGGCATCATAGGCGGTAATGGTGCCGGCAAGACCACCTTCTTGAGGATGCTGGTAGGCCAGGAACAAACTGACAGCGGCTCCATCTCGCTGGGCGAGACTGTCGACCTAGCTTACGTTGACCAGAGCCGCGATTCGCTAGCTGGGGAAAATACTGTCTGGCAAGAAATTTCGGATGGGCAGGACAATCTGCAAATCGGCAGCTATGAAATCGCGTCTCGGGCTTACGTAAGCCGCTTCAATTTCAAGGGCAGCGATCAGCAGAAACACGTGAAGGACCTGTCCGGAGGTGAACGCAACCGAGTGCACCTGGCTAAGCTGCTTAAACGCGGTGCGAACGTGCTATTGCTCGACGAACCGACCAATGACCTTGATGTCGAAACATTACGCGCACTGGAAGAGGGACTACTCGCTTTTCCAGGCACCGTCATTGTTGTCTCACATGACCGCTGGTTCCTTGACCGTATCGCTACCCACATCCTCGCATTCGAAGGTGACTCCGAAGTAGTGTTCCATGAAGGCAACTATTCTGACTACGAGGAAGTTTTCAAGAAGAGAAAAGGTGAGGCAGAGCCTACTAGGGTGAAGTATAAAAAATTAGCTTAACTTTTTGATTTCTCACATTAGTAAATTTTCCTTCCAGAAGGCTTATTACTTTCTTTCAAAAGAAAGCAACCAAGGAAAATATGCTTCTAGATCACTAGGATTTCGGCTGCCTTCTCTCATATTGCAGGGTCAATTGGCTATGAACGACAGATTGAGTAAAGATAAGACAGGAGGCCGAGTCTTTTCAACTCATGGTAATATTACAGAGACAATGAAAGCTAGAGAGTAGTAAGCTCGATTTTGATGTTCTAGGTCATTTCTTTTCAACAAGAAATGCCGTCAAAGTCTTTTGGTAAATTTTTTAAAAGAAATCCTCCGAAGAATTTCAAAAAAACTATTTCTTTAGACTTTTTCTTAACACGTCCATCCTAGATTTGTTTTCTTCAACGGAAAGTTTTTTTGAGCTCTGCTCTGGAAGAGCCGGCGGAATTTCAACTTCCAGTTTCTCGCCGGCCAGCACTCGCTGTAACTGCTTTTTATAATTCACCTCAAATTTAGGAAAGACCCTTGCCTCCACTTCATTTTCTAACTCAAACCAGCCGGTCTCTTTACCAGCAATATAGACGGCTGGATGCGACCAGGCGAACTCCCCTTTTGGATGTTTAGCGCAGCAGGCTTCAATATAAGCATCCCTTGCAGTAGGCAGTCCATGATTCCCCAAGGATGTCTCGCAGGCATTGATAATAGAAGCAATAGATGGCAGAAATTCGTTGTGGATAACCACTGACCTGGTTGCCTCGAGAATCATGTGGGGTGAAAACTGGGCTAGACATTCTAGCCAATATTTCTTTGCGACATTGAGGCTGTCCCGATTTGAAAAAGCCTTGTGGTACTGGTTGTGGTAAGCAAGTTCCAGTTCAGCAAAGACCTGATTGATGACATCAATATGATCATGTCCGGTACCGGCCCTCTTATTCTCACCAAGAATTTCGGATGGCTGTTCGGCTATCTTTGTAGAAATTTGCCCTGTCAGTGAGTCGGCTTTTTTCATGGGTAATGTCTTGCAAATGGACTTGAGAGACTATCAATAAGCCCTGCAGTTTACTAGGATTAATCAATTCGAATAATACTGAAGGTCTATTTGAATGAAGGCACTACAGTGGAATGGCTCCAACCTCACCGTCAATGATGTAGCTAGGCCAGAACTCCGGCATGGTGAGGTCCTTGTCCGAGTGGTTAGCGCAGGAATCTGCAATACAGACCTGGAAATTATCAGGGGCTACTACCCTTTCAAAGGTACGCTTGGTCATGAGTTTGTGGGAATTATTGAACAAGCGCCGGACACTTCCCTGGTAGGAAAGCGTATCGTCGCCGACATCAACAACGTATGCCAGCAATGTACCATGTGCCAGGCGGGTCAACCACACCATTGCCTCAATAGATCAGCCCTTGGCATAAAGGGTAAAGATGGCGCCTTTGCAGAGTACCTGACAACTCCGGCAGAAAACCTGGTAATTGTGCCCGACAATGTCACCAACGAGCAGGCTGTTTTTGCCGAACCCCTGGCGGCAGCACTGGAAATTCAAGAACAGGTGGATTTTTCTCAATACGGCGAAGCAGCCATTATAGGAGATGGCAAACTGGGTTTGCTTATTTGCGCAGGCCTCGCTGCAAACGGTGTCGAAACAACACTGATTGGTCATCACCCTGAACGACAGGCGCTCTTTAAATTACCCAACATCACTTATACCCAATCATTGCCGGCAAAATTATTCCCGGTAGTTATTGAGGCAACCGGAAACCCATCCGGTTTTAATAATGCTTTGGCACTGACCCAACCACGCGGCACGCTCGTTCTCAAGTCTACCTACAGTGAACCACTGGTCCTGAATGCCGGACAAATTGTGGTCAATGAACTAACCATCGTTGGTTCCCGATGTGGTCCAATGGATAAAGCTGTCGCCATGATAGCGGCCGGTAAACTTGACCCTTCCTGCATGGTGACCAAATCATATCCACTCGATGAAGGTGTTAAGGCTGTGGGCAGGGCTCAAGAAAAAGGAACGCTCAAGATTCTCCTGAGCATGGACTAGGCCTTGCGGAACGAGCGCACACTATTTCTAACTACCGGTCATAAGGGCTTTATAGGTAAGCCCTGAGAAGAGTTGGAAACTTTCGGTTTACCAGCGCGTGGCGATAATATTCCTGCTCAGATTCAAGACAGGGCTGAAGCAATTTCACCTCATCTTTTTCCAGCACCGCCACCGGCACTCCATTCTCGAACAGAATCCTGTTTGACGCCAGGCTCGGTATTTTCTTGCCTGGCAGGATAATACCCACTAGGTTCAGCGGGTCTGCCGCATTGATGACCACTCTTGAAGGCTTATCTTCCTGCCTGTCTTTCAGTTCATTGGCACAACGGCGCAGGGCTTTAACGGTATCTGCCAGAGCGAACTGCTCCCCTCCGATACCTGCGATAAATCTGCCGCCACGGACAGTTCCCTGCAGCTCCATACGACGCAGCTTGAGCAAAACTACACGCCATGGTGGCGCCTGCGTTTCTTTTTCAAGTATCGTTCGACTGATGACTCCCCAGCGCTTTAGATAAATATTGATGAGCCTGTCGAGCTTCTCATCGTTGTGGATCGATGCCTCTTCATCTCCATGTTCAAATTTCTGAATAAAAGTCCAACGTCCCGCATTTTCCAAATCATGAGGAGTGCGGCGCCTTTTCCCGTTTCGACCCTGCCGCTGTTTCCTGTTGGAGGGCGAAAGCAAGGCGCGTATGCCGGTATAGCTATCGCTGCTTACCAGTCCATGGCTGACAAGTTCTGCAAGCGCTGCCTCCACACGGGTTCTAATCAGACCAGAACGCGCAACAATATCAGCAAAAAAACTCGCACCCTGCTGTTTCAGTGTATCAAGTACCTGCCCCGCTTCACTGCCTAATACCGGTTCGATTTCATCAGCACGAAAAAAGACGGAACTCCACAAGTCCATGTTGTTTCTCTGGACAATATTAATAGGGGTACTTTTTATCAGACCTGACTTGTTGCGTGCCGACTTGCCGGCTTCATTTGTTTTCTGAGTTTTACCTGGTACCAGGCGACCCCAGGCTACGCGTCCACTGATACATAGCGTATCGAGAATAGCGGGATCATAGGCACCAAGCCGACATGGCAAAAGATCACCCTCCCATGCCGACGCCGGCGCCGTGTAACCATCTAGCCTACCCAGCACACGCTGCAGCGACTCCTGGGTCGAGGGCAGAGATGTCATGCCGTCGCCATCAAGAACGCGGCATTCATGATGTTGAAAAAGAAATTCCATATAGGCCTGCAGCGATACCGGCTTGATACTTTCACGATGGAAGTCAATGGTGTACCTGTGAATGCGTTGAAGAAGCCGTCGCTCACACCATTCCACGGCAGCAGGACCCTCAGCCATAGCTCCTGGCAAATCGGCAAGTGGGGTATATCGCCCCTTAAAAACAAAACCCTCGTTCTGCAGCATAGTCAGCGTAAACTCGACCTGCTCTAATGGGAGACCAACATCACTGGCCATACGTTCGGTTGTAACCGGACCAAGACCCTCGAGCCGGCCACGAAGCAGCTCGCTTAATACCTTTTCGCCTTTTGGGATATTGAGCTTAAGCTCATCCGGTATATGAAGCTCAGGCTCAAACACACATTCGAGTTCAGCCGCTTCAAACCAGGTGACGCGTTCCGCTGCAATCCAGAGACTGCTTTCATTAAAGGTCACCCGTGTAACCCGGGCTTCTTCCAGAAGATTATCGAGGTACACCCGATAATCCTCCCCTTCAGGTCCCTGCTGCATTTCTTTTTCAGTGATGAAACCCAGCACCATCAGCGCATCATGCAGTTCCTCCGAAGATCGTATCCAAGGCCAGGCTTCTTCCCTCACTCGCTCAATGGCTGTCATGTCGAGGGAACTGAAGTCTTCGCTCTCTGCCGGATCAAGCCAGCTGCGGTTACGAATGGCATTGGTACGGCGCTCTTCAAAGGGTGCATCATCTAGGAAAGCGTATGGACGAGCATTGATAATTTCCTGCGCAAAGGGTGACGGTTCGCGCAAATCCCTGGCGAAAAGCTCAAGCTTTTCGTTTTCGATATTGCTGATTAGTCCCGTCAATTCATCAATGTCCATGGCCTCCGTCAGGCAATCATGTATGGTCTGCTGCACAAGTGGGTGGTCGGGAATTTCACGATTGCCGGTGAGGTTTTCCTGGCAAGCCAGCTGGTCGGGGAAAACCTGGGCTATCAGGTCTTCTGCCTGCATACGCTGAAACTGGGGTGGTACACGCTTACCGGCACGATTACGCTGAATGGCTAACGAACGTGTGGCATTCCAGCGCCAGCGGGACTCAAACATAGGAGCATCAAGCAGTGCCTGGACCAACACGTCCCTGACCGTAGCTGATTTCAGATAGTAAAAGACATCGGCTACTTCAAAACTATGGACAGGCCCGAGCGAGATAACGATGCTGTCTTCATTTGCTGCAGCCTGCAGTTCAAAGTTGAAGCTTCTGCAAAAACGCTTGCGCAGTGAGAGTCCCCAGGCCCTGTTCATGCGACTGCCAAAAGGAGAATGAATCACGAGGTGCATATCGCCGACTTCGTCAAAGAAGCGCTCCATGACAATGCTCTCCCGTGTCGGCATTACACCCAGGGCATCGCTGCCAACCTTTAGATAATCAACCATCTGCTCGGCTGCAGTTTGCTGCAGGCCAATGTCATTTACCAGGTGGTCAACCGCGGCGGATGTGGAAACGTCGACAAGCTCCCTGATTTCGCGTCTCAAACGTGAAACCGATTCGGACAGTTCGTGGCTGCGGCCGGCTCCCTCCCCGAACCAAAAGGGAATGGTCGGATGCTGCCCTTGGGCATCAGCAACACGCACTTTAAGGCCATCAATACGCAGTATGCGCCAGCTGTGGTTTCCCAGGGTAAAGACATCGCCGGGCAAGGATTCCAAAGCGAAATCCTCGTTAAGGCTGCCCACAATGGTGTCTTCGGGATCCAGCACTACTTGGTACTCAAACATGTCAGGAATGGCCCCACCATTGGTGAGTGCTGTCAGCCTGGCACCCTTGCGCGGCCTGATTCGGCCATTGATGCGATCTACATGCAGCAGCGCCCCGCTGCGTCCGCGCCGTGAACTGTAGCCCTCGCCAAGCATGTGAACTATCTGGTCAAACACCTCACGTTCCAGGTCGCGGTATGACCAGGCACAGCGAAACTGCTCAAACAATTCATCCAGTGACAGGCCTTCCTCGAGATGATCATTGGCACCTGCTTCAGCAACAATATGCTGCGAAAGAATATCCAGTGGCTTGTCAGGTATACAAAGCTGATCCAGCTCGCCACGTTGCACGCTGTCGATAAGCGCGGTGCATTCCACCAGGTCATCACGGGTCAGCGGAAACAGAATTCCCTTTGGAATTCCGCCAACCTGGTGACCACTGCGGCCAACGCGCTGAAGAAAGGCAGAAATACTTTTAGGCGAGGAAAACTGCACCACCAGGTTTACCGAGCCTATATCGATACCAAGCTCCATGGAGGCAGTTGCAACCAGGACGCGTAGGTGCCCGTTTTTTAGTTTTTGCTCTGCCTCGAATCGATGTTCCTTGCTCATGCTGCCATGGTGCGAACTGACGGCCTCCTCACCAATACGCTCACCTAGAGACAGCGCCAGGCGTTCAGCAAGGCGGCGGGTGTTAACAAAAATCAGCGTGGTCTGGTGAGACTCCACCAGTTCCACCAGCCTCTCATACAGTTCCTCCCAGACCTCGTTGCTCATCAGGGCGCTGAGCGGCGACTTTGGCACCTCGATACTGATATCCAGTGTCTTTTTATGGCCGCTGTCAACGATGGTGCACTTGGCCGTGTTATCAATAACCTGACTGGATCCGACCAGATACTTGGCAACCTCGGTGATGGGTTTCTGCGTCGCCGAGAGGCCTATGCGCTGCAGCGGACTGCCTGTCAGTTTTTCGAGACGCTCAACAGAAAGAGACAGGTGCGCACCGCGCTTGTCCCCAAGCATGGCGTGGATTTCATCCACAATCAGCGTATCTGCTGTTTGCAGTATCTGCCTGCCGCCTTTACTGGTCAGCAGAAGGTAAAGAGACTCGGGGGTTGTGACCAGAATGTGGGGAGGTTTTTTGAGCATCATCTGCCGTTCGTACTGGCTGGTGTCACCAGTTCTCACCGCAACGGTGATATTAGCTTCCTTGCCTTCCATCGCCAGGGCTTCGCTAATGGCCTGCAGGGGTTCCTGCAGATTGCGATGGATATCATTGCTCAGCGCCTTGAGCGGGGATACATAAATGATCTGGGTTGTATTTTCGAGCTCATTAATCAGCGCCTTCTGCACCAATCTGTCGATTGAGACATAAAAGGCCGCCAGAGTTTTACCGCTGCCAGTCGGTGCAGCAATTAGGGTATTGCTGCCTTTCTGAATCGCTGGCCAGGCATCTAGCTGGGCAGACGTGGGCTCGCCGAGGGTCTTCTGGAACCAGGTGCGTGAGACCGGATGAAAATGCTCAAATGCCATGTTTTTCAGGTGGTGGTAAGGAGTCAAAAACCCTTATAATTCGGGCACTTATTGTGTAAATAATATGAAAAATCGGGGCCGACAAGGGCAGGATGATTCACTGCTTTCATTTAGCTTGTATAGTAGCCCGTAACGTAAAACCAGACTACAGAATTTTGTCCGGCCCAGCCGTCCGCGGCGCTCCGGATAACCTTGAACGCCATGGGCCTAAGCATAAAATACAAACTGTTCTTCGCGATCCTCTCGGTTCACTTGATTGTATACGTGGCGATGTACAGCATCGGGCGCTATAACTTTGATCGTGGTTTCCTGGAGTATATTTCACGCATAGAGGAGCGCCAGGTTCCTGCCCTGGTCGATGGGCTGAAAAATTTTTATAAGCAAACGGGCTCTTGGGACCCCATCCGCAAGGACTTCAGCAAGTTTGGCGACCTCATTAGAGAGAGTATTGAAAGCGCCGTGGATCCTGCCATAAACATCAGCGGCAACGGCATCCAGGGGCGCCCCGGCCCCTCAATCGGTTTTTCTCCCAATGACTGGTACTACACCTCCGAATACAGTCCCGCACGTCCTTACCTGGCCCTTTTAGATACCAACCGGTCGATCATCTGGGGTAGTGCTGATGCCTTGCCCGAGGCGAACCTGAATCCGATCGATGTGAGAGGCGAGGTTGTAGGCTACCTGGCCGTGACCAGCCGCCAGGTCCTTTCCGAGCAGGCCGACCTGCTCTTCTCGGAACAGCAAAAAGATACTTTTTTCCTCTTTGCCCTTTTTCTCGGGATCATATCTGCACTGATTGCATTTCCCTTGTCGACATTTATGGTGCGCCCGGTCAGGGACCTCGTGCAGGGAACCCGGCAACTCGCAGACGGTGACTATGACTCACGCATACCGGTGCGGGGGTCTGACGAGCTCACTCAACTCTCCGCCGATTTCAATTTGCTGGCTGACACGCTCGACCAGAACCGGAATGCAAGACAGCAGTGGATTGCCGATATCTCCCATGAACTGCGCACACCGCTCTCTATCCTGCAGGGAGAGCTCGAATCAATCCAGGATGGCATCCGTCCCATGACTCCTGACACGATCAATTCACTGCACCACGAGGTGGTTCATTTGAATGCGCTGGTCAATGACTTGCATGAGCTTTCCATGTCAGACCAGGGCGCCCTTATCTATGAGAAAGACAACATAGACCTTGTTGCCACCTTTGAAGTCAGCAATGACATGAACAAACACCTGCTGAAGAAACATGACATCACACATTCCCTAAACATAAACACTTTTTCACCGGGCAATACCGTGATGATAAGCGGCGATGAAAACAGGCTTCTGCAGCTCTTCGATAACCTTTTCCAGAATACCTGCCGTTACACCAACAAGGGTGGCAAATTGAATATCAATATCCGCGAAAAGGTAAAGCATGTGGTGATCGACTGGTTTGATTCGGAGCCGGGTGTGACTGATGAAGACCTGGCACATATCTTCGACAGGCTTTACCGGGTGGATGACTCGCGCAACCGCAGGGAGGGTGGTTCTGGGCTTGGTCTGGCCATATGTAAAAATATTATCGAAGCTCACGACGGAACCATCCGAGCAGAACACTCAAGTCTTGGTGGATTGAAACTAATCATCCAGCTGCCCAAACTGGTTTACTGAACGCCGCATTAGCAGAGGCCGCGGAATATTTGCTCCGCTGCAATTACCGAATTAGACTACAATCTATCCCTAAGAGGACGAACAATTTCATGAGCCAGCACGTTTTAATAGTTGAGGATGAAACCAAAATTGCCTCCCTGCTGAAAGACTACCTTGCACAAAGTGGTTTTGAAACCGCTGTCATTCATGACGGTTCTGAAGTAGAGGACTGGCTTGAAAACAATTCCACCAGCATCATGCTACTTGATCTAATGCTGCCCGGTAAAACCGGCATCGATATCTGCAAAGATGTCAGGAAAGACTCAAGCCTGCCCATCATTATGATTACCGCCAAGGTAGAAGAAATTGACCGCCTGCTCGGCCTTGAGCTAGGCGCTGATGACTATATCTGCAAACCCTTCAGTCCACGCGAGGTTGTTGCAAGGGTTAAGACTGTATTGCGCCGCACAGAAACGTCAGAAAACCTTTCAGAAAAAGGGCTGGTCCTTGACCAGAATACCTATAAGGCCACTATCGACGGACAGAACCTTAATCTCACAGCGGTAGAATTCCAGCTGCTGAAGGTATTGTCTGATCAGCCCGGCCGCATTTTTTCCCGCAGCGTCCTCGTCGACAAAATTTATAATGATGGGCGTGTCGTTAGTGACCGAACGATAGACAGCCATATCAAGAAACTGCGTAAGAAGATCGCAGAGCAACTTCCGGATGTGGAATTGATTCATTCCCTTTACGCAGTAGGTTATAAATTCGAGTGGCAATAGCGCCACTGCATGAAGCCTGAAAGGAAGCAACCAAGATGACATTCACGAAGACCTGGCGCTGCTTATTTAACACCGCTAGCTTTTGCCTTCTCACCTTTTCCTCTTTCAGCACTTTTGCCCAGGAGCAGTCTTTTGCTGAATGGCTGGCTGAGCTGAAAGATGAGGCTCTCGGCCAGGGGGTCAGTGAGGCCACGATAAGCGCGGCGTTTGCTCTGGTAGAAGAACCGATTCCAAGAGTGCTTGAGCTGGATCGCAGCCAGCCCGAATTTGTTCAAACCTTTACCGACTACATGCGCAACCGGCTCAGTGATGCCAGAATCAAACGTGGGCAGAGCCTTTTAGTTGAATACCAGGATCTTTTCCAGCGCATCACGGATGAATACGGTGTGCAGCCGCATTACCTCGTTTCCTTCTGGGCACTGGAAAGCAACTTTGGCGATTTCACCGGTGGCTTTTCGGTGATCAATGCGCTGACCACCCTTGCCTACGATCCGCGCCGCAGTGACATGTTCCGCCGTGAGCTGCTGACAGCTCTGCGAATTATTGATGAAGGCCATATACCGGTCGATCAGATGAGCGGGTCCTGGGCCGGCGCCATGGGACAGTGTCAGTTCATGCCTTCGACATTTTATTCCTATGCCAAAGACGGTGACGGCGACGGTCGGATAGACATCTGGAACAGCGTTCCAGATGTGATGACATCTGCAGCCAACTATCTCTCCCAGAATGGCTGGAATGCAGGCGAGCGCTGGGGACGTGAAGTGACCCTGCCCGCCAACTATGACTACACTCTAACCGGTACGGGTGTCAGGAAAACGGTTACCGAATGGAATAGTCTCGGCGTCACACGAGTAGACGGATCACCACTTGGCAATGCCGAGATGCAGGGCTCTATCGTGCTTCCTGCCGGCTCAAGAGGTCCCGCCTTTCTGGTTTACCAGAATTACAGGACCACCATGGTCTGGAACCGCTCCACCTTCTATGCGATTTCAGTTGGCCACCTTGCCGACCGCTTTGTCGGTGGCGAACCGATTAAGCACATGCCCTCCTACGAAGAGAGGCCTCTAAGCCGTAGCGAGGTCATTGAATTACAAGAAATACTGAACGCACAGGGTATATCCGTGGGTAACCCGGATGGGATTATGGGTTCAAGAACAAGGGCTGGAGTTCGCGAGTACCAGTTGCAGGCAGGGTTGCCTACCGACGGCTATGCCAGTTTCGATCTTTTAGAAAGTCTGAGAACGCTCTAACTTACTTATGCTGCACCAGCCTGTTTGTCCAGCGCCTCGCGCACCATTTCAACTAGCCTTGCCGGGCTTTGTGGATTGGGCGCTAAGCGGCCATTGATAAACATGGCCGGCGTACTTCTGACTCCGGCTCTTATACCACTTTGCTGATCAGCATTAATCTTTCCACGAATTTCCGCAGAATCCAGATCTGACTGCAGTTGTTCCATGTTCAGGCCAATCTGCTGCGCATACTCATCAAAAAACTGGGAGGCATCATCAATCGTTGACCAGAGTACCTGGTTGCCAAACAGCAGGTCATGCATTTCCCAAAACCTGCCCTGCTTGCCCGCTGCTTCCGCATAGCGTGCTGCCTGGAAAGAAAAACGATGTGTATCCAGAGGAAAATGGCGGTAGATAAGACGTGCGTCGTCACTGATTCGACTCCATGCCCTCCTGATGACATCTGACTCGGTCAGGCAGGCGGGGCACTGGAAGTCGGCATAAACGGTAATGGTTACCTTGGCATCATCACTGCCAAAGACGTGATCAGCATCACTTATCACATCTGGTGGTAAGGTTGGCGGCCCTGAAAAGAGGCCCTGCCAGAAGACGAAAAGGACTATCGGTGCGATGATGACTGTCCCTAATCTTATAAGCAAGGTTTTCAGTTTTTCTTTACGCTTTGCAGCAACCTGTTTGGCTTCCTTAATCTGCTTTTTTTCTGCTTTGGTACTCATTCAATTATTGCCCGATCTATTCATGATGTCAGAGACGGTTCACTGCTTACACCATAACGAATAATAATGGCGACAGCAGACAGAATTATGAGCGCCGAAATAATATAGCCAATATTAAACATACTGCCATTAGCTGTGGCGATAATGCCGTAACCCACGGAACCAGTGAACAGGGCATAGTAAATAAAGACCATCAGGGTTTTTCGAATCACTTCCCCCTCCCTGCCGACCAGGCCGACCACAGCAGAGGCAGCAACAACATTATGGACACATATGGTGTTGCCGGCAGCACCGCCAACCGCCTGCAATGCCACTATCCAGGTTGGGTCGGCGCCAATGCGCTCACCAACGCCGAACTGAAACAGAGAAAACATCATGTTGCTGACCGTATTACTACCAGCAACGAATGCACCAAGTCCGCCAATGAAGGTGGAGAAGAAAGGCCAAGCATTGCCGGCAAGTGCCGCAACGCCCTCAGCCAGTTCGATAGGCATTTGCTGGTAACCCGCTGCACCCCCGTTGGAGTTCAAAAAGACCTGAACCATGGGAACAGTAAAGACCAGTGCCGCACCGGCAGACAGCATAGTTTTACCCGACGTTTTCCAGGCATTAACATAGGCGCTGCCGTTCATGCCATGGATAAAGAAGGTTATGATGGAAACCGTGATGAACAGGGCGGCAGGTGAATAAAACGGCTGAACTGATTGTCCCAAAGAAGTCCCAAATATATCACTGATAGTCAAGGTTGCTGCATCTCCGCGCAGCATTGACAGGAAGGGCAGTTGCGGCAAACGGGTCGCGATCAGCAGGGCCGCCACGATGGCATAGGGCATCCAAGCTTTCACCAGGCTCATTGCCGGACTATCTACTCTCTCTTCTTCTATCTCGAACTGCCCAACCCAGTGTGAATCCCATTCACTGCGTTCCGAAAAATGCCAGATTTCATCATCCTTTGGCATTAGGAATCCCTTGCGCGCAGCAGTCACTACAATCGCGAGACCAATTAGGCCTCCAAAGAGAGAAGGAAATTCAGGGCCGAGATACCGGGCGACCAGCGCGTAAGGAATGGTCATGGAGAACGCGGCGAAAAGCGCAAACTTCCATACTTTCAAACCTTCGATAAAGGTTTTCTTACTGCCGAAGAACTGGGTCATAACAGAAACGAGTATCAGTGGAATAAACGTTCCTGCAATGGCATGAATAAAAGCGACTTTCGCTGCAATAAAGGAAACCAGCTCTATATGCTCCATGCCCATCGATTGGGCAAAGACTGCCACGTCAGCATCACCCTCAAGGCCAGTGAAAACACCGGTCAACATGGGTGTTCCCAGAGCGCCAAACGACACCGGAGTGCTCTGAATAATCATGCCAGAGACAACAGCCGCCATGGCTGGAAAGCCCAGGCCCACCATTAACGGAACCGCTACCGCTGCAGGGGTACCAAATCCGGCAGAACCTTCTATAAAAGAACCAAAAAGCCAGGCAATAATAATGACCTGGATGCGCCGGTCAGGTGTGATATCAGAAAAGCCCTTGCGGATACTTCGAATAGCCCCGCTTTCCTGCAGGGTATTGAGCAGGAGAATGGCACCGAAAATAATATAGATAAGCTCTATGGCATCTATCAGTCCATTTATCGATGCAGCCATAACCCTCAAAAACGGCACCTGCCAGACCATAAGCGCCAGCAGCACCGCTACGATGTAACAGATTGGCATGGCACGGCTGGCAGGCCAGCGAAGCATGACAAGAAAAACTGCTACGGAAATGATAGGTAGGAGTGAAAGTAGCGCTAGAATGGCGTTGGACATACAAAATCCTTAACTAATTTTTGTAATTGTTTTCGCTCGAAATGAAATTGTTTTTCTGGCCGGTTTTTCGAAAGCAACCAAGCATAAAGCAGGCGCTAAGCATGCACAAGAAGAACGCCCGGGTCGCTAGGGAATGACTAAGCCCTTGAAAACCCAGTCCTTAATCTTTGCATATTATCTGGTTTCAAGAGCGTTAGTCAGTGAATAAATTGGTGAAATCAATGGCGGGATTGCTATAATGCGCGCCCTAAATTTCCCGCCTCCGGTGAAATTTGCAGGACTATAGCCGGTCACTTGTCCATCCAGTTTTCCATACCCGGATCCATGTGATACTCCTCTGGATTAACGTGACTATATTAGCAGCCGCGCTGGCTAAACCGAGAAGAACGAATGAGCGCTGAAATTGTAAGAACTGCAGAATCCTCTGCCACCACTGACGCCACAGCAAAGACTGTTGAGAGTGTGGTGGTGCGCTTTGCCGGAGACTCCGGTGACGGTATGCAGTTAACCGGCGCCAACTTCACGGATAACACGGCTCTTTACGGTAACGATCTGTCTACCTTCCCGGATTTCCCGGCCGAAATTCGCGCCCCGGCTGGCTCGACCTTTGGTGTTTCAGCCTTCCAGATTTATTTCGGTTCCGAAGACATCACAACGTCGGGTGATGCCATTGATGTTCTTGTCGCCATGAACCCGGCAGCACTGGTCACCAACCTGAAGGAGGTGGTGTCAGGCGGATTAGTCATTGTTGATACCGGCGCCTTCAATGAAAAAAACCTTAACAAGGCCAAGTACAACAGCAATCCACTATTAGACGGCTCCCTGGATGCCTACCGTGTTCTTGAAGTGGATATCCACAACCAGGTCATTGCCGCCGTTGAGGAATTCAACCTGGGCCATAAGATGGCACTGCGATGCAAAAATATGTGGACACTGGGGCTTGTCCTCTGGCTCTTTGACCGCGACAAGCAAACCACCATAGAAAACCTGCAGAAGAAGTTTGCCAAAAAACCAGATGTAGCCAATGCCAATATTGCTGCTCTTAATGCAGGTCACGCCTACGGGGAAACAGCCGAGCTGCCCAGCGGCATCGAAGTTTACAGTGTCCCCAAGGCACAAGCTGCCCCTGGCAAGTACCGCGATATTGACGGTACCACCGGCATTGCGTGGGGCCTCTTGGCGGGGGGACAGCTCGCCGGGCTGAACATTCTGTTTGCTTCATACCCGATTACTCCCGCGTCGAGCTTGCTGCATGCACTGGCAGCGCGAAAAGAATTTGATGTCACCACCTTCCAGGCCGAAGATGAAATTGCCGCAGTATGTGCAGCCATTGGCGCCTCATTTGCCGGCAGCCTTGGTGTGACCTCTAGCGCGGGACCCGGCATAGCACTGAAAACAGAAGCCATCTCGCTGGCGGTCTCAGCTGAACTACCGCTGGTGGTAGTGAATACCCAGCGTGGCGGTCCCTCAACTGGCCTGCCTACCAAGACAGAGCAATCGGATCTGCTCCAGGCAGTATACGGCCGTCACGGGGATACTCCGCTGCCAGTCATGGCCACGAGCTCTCCCTCTGATTGTTTTGAGGTAGCTATTGAGGCCGTTAGGATTGCTACTAAGTACATGACCCCAGTGATGCTGCTGTCCGACGGTTATATTGCCAATGCCTCGGAACCCTGGCTGATTCCTGACCTCGACCAATATGAGCCGTTCCCCGTTGAGTTTCATGAAAACCCTGAGGGCTTCAACCCATCCCTGCGAGACCCCAAGTCACTGGCGAGAGTCTGGGCCAAGCCGGGTACTCCAGGACTTGAGCATCGTATCGGCGGCATCGAGAAAAGCTATGAAACTGGCAATATCTCCTATGACCCAGAGAACCACCAGCTTATGACCGATACCCGCCGCGACAAGGTGGGGGGTATCAGCAAGGATATTCCCGCCCAGACGGTAGCGCTTGGCAACGAATCAGGTAAGCTTGCCGTGGTGGGATGGGGTTCGACTTTTGGCGCCATTCATCAGGGCGTGAAACGTTGCCGACAACAAGGCCTGGATGTGAGCCATATTCATATTCGACATATATGGCCGTTCCCACAAAACCTAAAAGAACTGCTTTCGGGTTATGACGAGATAATTGTGCCCGAGATGAATACTGGTCAGCTGGTAAAAATGCTTCGCTCCGAATTCCTTATTGATGCAAAGGGCCTGAACAAGGTATCTGGACAGCCATTCAAGATTGAAGAAATTGTGAATGCCATCCAGGCAGAGCTGGCGGGACAGGCTGAATAAAGCGGACAACTCTATGAACCAGGCAGTCGACAAACTTAATGTTACAGATTTTTCGTCGGACCAGGAGGTACGCTGGTGCCCGGGGTGCGGCGATTACGCCATCCTGAAAACCATTCAGAAACTGATGCCCGAGCTCGACCGCCCACGTGAGAGCCAGGTCTTTGTGTCTGGTATCGGCTGCTCCTCGCGCTTCCCTTATTACATGAATACCTATGGTTTTCACACCATTCACGGTCGTGCACCTTCAGTTGCCACTGGCGTAAAACTGGCCAATCCGGACCTGGATGTCTGGGTCATTACAGGTGACGGAGACGCCCTTAGTATTGGCGGCAACCACACTATGCATGCCCTGCGCCGCAACGTGGATCTCAATATCCTGCTGTTCAACAACGAGATTTACGGACTTACTAAAGGGCAGTACTCTCCCACCTCAAAAGTGGGCACTCGCTCACCTTCCACGCCAGAGGGATCAATAGATAGACCTTTGTCACCCTGCGCTATCGCCCTGGGTGCCGGCGCCCCGTTTGTGGCCCGCTCCATTGATACTGAGATGAAGCATCTTGGCGCCGTGATCAAGGAATCTCATGCTCACGAGGGGGCCTCCTTCGTGGAAATTCTCCAGAACTGCCCGATCTACAACGACGGCATTTTTGAGCAGGTCAAGAACAAGAAAATTGCCCACGACTTCAAGGTGGAAGTCACTCACGGGCAGCCTATCCTGTTTGGTAAAGATAACAGTAAGGGCATCCGCCTTAATAGAGATACCCTGAGCCTCGAGGTGGTGACAGTGGGTGAGAAGGTCTCCCTGGATGAAATCCTTGTGCATGACCAGACCAACCTGGCCCAGGCCCAGCTCCTGGCCGCGATGCAGGGACATAATTTCCCGGTTGCGGTGGGTGTTCTATATCACAAGGCCAAGTCTACCTATGTCTCCGACCTCGGCGAGCAGCGCATTACCGTAAGGGAAAATCGCAGTGACGTAAGCCTTCTAAGTCTTCTTCACAGCGGGCATACCTGGGAAGTAAAATAGTCTTTAATTTCAGTAGTTTAACTATATTTTCAATAAATCTGCGTAGTCGATTTCTTTGTGAATATGAATTTTCTCTCTCCATGTCGCATTTTGGGCTATTCTCCGAATAAGAAAAGATAGAAAGACTCAACTTTTCACTTCACAAATTTCTGATAAAGTCCTAATTCTATTCGCATATTTTTTTCTTGCACTCACCACAAGTGCTGATCTAATATGATTCTTGGAGTAAATTTTTTTCATAAAAAAATTATCACCTATAAAGGAAACAGCTATCACACGCGAGCATATTATCGTTATTCTGCATGTTTGCAGTTAGGTTTGTTCAGATTTAAATAAATGAATAAATCTCACTCTTATAGGGATTGCGAAGCAAATGTAAAGCTGTTGCTCCAAATCAGGTTCTTCTGAGAGAAGTAAGTAAGTTAAAGTTCTTATTAACAAAAGGGGAAGTAAATGAAAAAATCTGCCACTTTTGGCTACAAAAAGCTCGCCACTGCCGTGGCTTTTGCTGCCGTAGCCTCGACTGGCTCTGGTTCCCTCATGGCACAGGACGACATCGAAGAAATTACCGTTACAGGTTCCTTCATCGCTCGTCCCGCTGACAGGCCCCAGCCTGTAGCGGTCATGGACAACCAAGAGCTCCAGGCTAATCAGCGTGTAACAATCGCGGAAGCGGTTCGTGACATGCCTCAGATCTCAACCGCCAACACCGTTGGTAACTGGAATACACCAAGTAACTCCATTAACCTTAGGGGCTTGGGCACACGTTCAACCCTTATCCTCCTCAACGGCCAGCGTCAGACTATTGACGGCAATAACGGCTCACAGGTGGACATTAACAACCTAGCGCCGGCCATCATGCTTGAGAGGATTGAGCTTGTGCTTGACGGCGCCTCTGCTCTCTATGGGTCGGACGCGGTTGCTGGTGTTGCTAACTTTATTACTAGAAATAATTTCGAAGGTGCCGAGATACAGGTATCTTCGCAGCACTCTGCGCATCAGTCGTCTGTTCCTGAAACAGTCGTCAGCGCCATATTCGGTGTTCAAGGTGATGACCTTGGCCTTGTTATGGGTGTTGAGTGGTTTAATCGTTCAGACCAGCTGCTTTCGGAGCAGCGTTTCTCATCTGAGCGTCTGGGTGAGGGCCTGATCACAGGTCTGTACAACCCGGGAACCTTTGGTGCCCTCGGGCCACCCCGCGCAGGAGACGTGCGTGTTCAGGGCGGCTGGTTTGCCGACCCACTCTGTGGTGACCCACTGATCGGCGGACTACCAGGTAACGTGATATGGGACCCAGCAGGTGCGACAAACCACAACGCTGACGGTCTCCCACAGCCAGGCCCATTCTGTCGTGGTACCCTCTCTCTGCAGCGTACAATCATTCCAGAAAATGAGCAGCTTACCGGTATGGCTGTCGCCACCAAGAGGTTCGACGGTGACTTCCTCCAAGAGCTGAGCGTTGAGATGAACTTTGCAAGGGTAGAGACTCGTTCAAGCTTCGGTACAGGTGTACCACTTCTGGCACTTGGTGAGGTAAGCGCAAAGATGCCTGCCAATAACCCCGGCGTCATCGATGCTCACCAACGCACTAATGGTGCATTCCCTCTGCAGGACTACCGCACCATCTTTACCCGTCAGGCTAGCCCGCTCGAAGGTGAGCTAGAATCATTTGCCCGTCAGAACACATTCCGCACATCCATGGGTGCCATGGGTATGATCAATGATGTTTGGGACTGGCGTCTGACAGGTACGATGTCCTTCCAGGAGCAGACCTCTCAGTCCGCTGACACCATCACCGACCGCTACGCGCGAGCTCTGCAGGGTTATGGTGGACCAGGTTGTAAAGGCAACATGGTCGAAGGTTTGATGAACAGCCCAGGTCTTCAGCAAGGCGTTGGCGGCTGTGAGTGGTGGAACCCCTTTGCCTCTCGCTTAATTGCGCAGCCGGGTGACCCAACATACAACAGCCCAGAGCTGCAAGAGTGGATGACCTGGGGTCGTCTGGACCGCGGTATCGCCAAGTTCTACTCATTAGAATTCGTCACCACTGGCGAGCTCTGGGAGATGGCCGGCGGCACAACCGGTATCGCTGTGGG
>RFVC01000301.1 GCA_009922595.1 Gammaproteobacteria bacterium
ATTAGGTAATCAGCCCAGCCGGTGAGTCCCACAAGAGGTCCGCTGTTTTGACTTACCGCCGCGCCCAGTTGATCGCGCCATAGCCTGACAGGATCATCCGTTATGGCAACCCTCTGGTACCCGGCCTCGCCCATAATTTCGGCAAAGTTAAAGGAATGCATATCATCAATGCGAAAGAGCACTATGCCGGCCTGAGAATGCTCCACCATTCCCGATAGATCATTCCCATCAGCTGACAGATAAGCCGGCAAGGAGCCAAGTGCTACCATGCTACCTGTACCCTTCATGAATTTTCGCCTGCGCTGGAAAAAGCTGTAATCATCATTCATTTATCAATCCTCACCAGCCAGGTATTCACTGATAGCTTCAAGCTGGGAATCGCTGACTTCGCCCTGACTTATAGGGAACATAACGCCATACCCCGCACGCACTACATTTTTGATGAAAGGAACCTGCAGGTCCTCACGATTCTCAAGAAGCGCCTGTTCTGCAGGCAGGCGGCGTGCAAGTAATCCGGTGCCCATACCCATGGCATCGCCATGACACATTCCGCATTTTTCCTGGAACAACTCTTTGCCTCCGGCTTTTTCAAGCGACACCCAGTCTTCTGCTAAAAGCGCAAATGGTATACAGGTAAGAGCAAAAACGGCTGTGTATAGAATATGCCTCATCTTATGCCCTCCTGTTCCGGTAAGTTGCCGGCCATATGCCGCTTTTGCCCGGGGCAATGATACCGTTTGGATCAAGGGCATCTTTAACTTTTTCATTCAGTCTGCGCTGTGCATGATTGTTGTAGTCATAGGAGTCTGAGATCAGGTCCATGTATTCAATGTGGGCACGATACTCGCCGTAACGTTCTGTATTGGCGTCACCGACCATGGCGCGAAAGAACTGGTCAACCCTGTCGACCATGTCGGGGTCGTCCCTGTTGAAGAGTACCTGGTTTACATTCGTAATATGCCTTTCCGCGAGAGCAAAGGAACCGTGATAATCCATGCCGTATTCGTTGTAGCGGTCAAA
>RFVC01000302.1 GCA_009922595.1 Gammaproteobacteria bacterium
GGATTTGCTGGCATATTCGGACAAATAAATAGCGGATAACAGGCCAATCGGTATCGCCACAGTTAGCGCGATAATTGAGATTAAAAATGTCCCGACAAAAAGCGGAATAGAGCCATAGGCCGACATCCCCGCCTGACCCGAGCCTGCTCGTGCCGCCCCTTCAAATTCAGGATTCCAGGTCAGGCCAGTTAAAAATTCCAGCGGCGATATGAGTCGAAAAAACCGAATGGACTCGAATATTACTGAAAAAACGATGCCGATTGTGGTCAATATAGCAACAATGGAACAGGCGACCAGGCCAAGATAAATAATTCTCTCTACTGCATTTCGGGCTCTAAATTTCAGACCAACCATCCGGATGCCATAGAGGCTGCACAGCAATGAGCTGGCGATGGCGCCTATACTCATCATCATATTGGAAAGTGATTTCCAGGCGATAAACTGAGCAGCGCCCTCTTTTACCCATCCATCAACCTCGCCAGCTGATATGCCATCTGCCAGATTGTAAATCTGGGCCAGCGCAACAGAAGTGGAAAAATCTGCCGACAGGGTCAAAGCATCTGGCAAGGCGTTTAGCAGCATAATATCCATAATGATGCTCTCACTTACTAGCCAAATAGCCATGAAAATCATAGGGATAATTAGGCCAAGAAGGGCAGGAAAAAGGCCATAAAAAACAGGCAGAGAGTTCGGACGGCTTTGGGCGATATGTGCCTGCCTTATTATGCGAGTGCGACCGTAAAAATAGGCGATAATGGCGATGCAAACACAAACAGCTATAAATTGGAAATTTTGCATTACAGATCACCAGTTAAGAAAAAGCGTGTCGCACCTTAAACATGCGACACGCATAGATGGTTCAGATTTTCATTACTTCTTTAGCATGTCGGCTGTCAACTTTGGCAGCTCAACCATGGCTTTGGCGTAGGCGGCACGCTCTGCTTCCGGCATAGGAACCATCCCGTTGTCTGCCAGAGTGCCGTCATCCCCCCAATGCTTGGTCCATTCTTTCATGTATTC
>RFVC01000303.1 GCA_009922595.1 Gammaproteobacteria bacterium
GAGCAACGCAGGGTCGTTGCTTGAGAGGTGTGCGCTATCTGCGATTAAAGGGTGTCCACTGCTGGAACCACCAATAGATTGAAGTAGACGATGCTGTGATGCGTAAAGCAGTGGAGTTGGTTGGATGACAGGCCGTAAAGCTTACGGCCTGCAGAAATCACTCGCCATAAATTACCTCTAAGTAATCACCCAGGCTGACATCGTCTTTGGCCGCCTGACGGCCCTTGATGGCCACAAAGTCTAGGATGCCATCACCATTCATGTCGTAAAACATTGGCTTCTTTGGCTTCGAACTCAAAAACCATTCAGCATCTGAGTCACCAATCTCTCTATATGTTTTAGAAACAAACTCTTGATACTCCTGTTCACGGTCTTCCCAGGCGACATCCTGCCAAAACTCACTGTCTGACAGCGTCACACTCTGATTGTCAGTGTTGATGTACAGGGCGTGGTCAGGCAAGCGATAGCTGCCGCTATGTGTATAGATATCCGCATCACCGTCGTTATCGACATCCAACATATCCCATTGAGCTTCTGTGGGCATATCCAGATTAGTAAATGCTTCTGATATTGCCATGCCATCCTGTGTCACTACATAGCCCAAGCTCAAACTCCCTGCGCCTGAATAATCTCCACGATGCCACCAGTTGCTCATATAGTTTTCAGGGCTCACGCAATCCTCAGGCTCTACCTGGACCAGGAAGTCCAGACACACACCAGAATTATTAAGGGCATAGTCAATGCCGTATTCCTGTTCGTTGTAGTACCAGACTCGCGCCGCCCAATATCTGTTGTGATTTTCTAAGAGCCACTCACTGGTAGCCAGGTAGGGCTCTAAAATATCTAGAGGTTCAACACCAGGGTCTAGCATCACTCCAGTAATGCTATGTACAACCACAGTCTCAGCCAGGCTTTCATGAACTCTGACTCCCATGGACTGAAAGGCCATCAGCCAGTTGTCACCCATCTTGGTGAACTTCTGTAGTGTTTGCGTTCCATCAGGCATGTCGATCAGCATGA
>RFVC01000304.1 GCA_009922595.1 Gammaproteobacteria bacterium
CGCGTTGCGCTACTTTCTACGTCTCATTTTGCGTCAAAAATACCAGCTCATGCGCGGATTCGGCCACTTACCCCACACTTTCGTCCGAAAAATAATCTCTAACCGATTGTTATTTACCCGTTTATTATTTTTTTTAGGCGACCGGCACCAAATCTTGCAATTCGCTTGCTTTTTATTTCATTTTGCAACATTATGGTCCCACGTCAGGACGACAGGGGTGTCTCGGGTGGCCACGGAAGGCCATAAGACCCAGGCCCGGGACAAACCTATCAGGGGCATGGATTGCCCCTTCTTTTTTCTCCTCTATACGGTTATTTACTCAGCGCGCCCGCTCAATGCAGGCGCTCTATTTTTGCCGCACCTTGGCCGCACCGATCGCAAGACCGCATACATCGCGCCATGAAGCCCCTATCCGCAGTGACCCCGCTCAGGAAGCATCATTGCGCTGAATCGTAGGATTCGAGCTCAGAGACTGAAAGCTACTCCAGAATCATCCGCTCGCAATGAGCTGGCGTTGCAGGTTCGCAGCCGCCGACACACTTGACTCCGTCGATGCCTTTTGTAGCGTTGCCGCCGGCTACGCTAGAGCACAGGATCTGGCCATACATGTCTTTTAAGCAGCCGCCAAGACCACAAACAACCTCTCCTTGCTGGTTCCGCACGGCAGAGCCGTAACGCTCAGTTGCACAAAAAACCGTACCAGATCGATCCTTGTCGCAAGGCCCCTGCCCGCAGACAGTTTGACCTGAGGACTCTCGTAAGCAGTCGGCATGCGCGCACTGGAAGGCGACCACAGTGAAGAAAAAACAGAGGTAAATTGATACTCGAGCAGCCATCCCGCCCCTCCGCGGCTAACGTTAATGCCTCTGTGCTAGGCAGATAGGTGATGAGCCAAAGTCGCCAGTATGCGACGGCGAACCATTTCATGCTCGTTAAATATACAAAATTTTGAATGGGGTGGCTGACGGGTCTCGAACCCGCTACCTCCGGAGCCACAATCCGGTGCTCTACCTGGTGAGC
>RFVC01000305.1 GCA_009922595.1 Gammaproteobacteria bacterium
AGGTCAATATTTTTGTTTGGCCACGATTAGGCGATTGGGTGTGTGTGGTCACCGGCCGATCAGGTGTCAGTGACGAGACAGGCCCATAACCGGTGAAGGTTTCATAGTGGCCGGTTACGATGATCGGTGGTGAAAGCGATCCGCCTGTTGTGCCTCCCCCGTTTGGTGCATTGTGGACGGGTGAGTAGCCTTCAAAAGTCTTATAGGTCGGATTGAATGTAACTGTTGGATGAAGCGGTAATGGGGGTGTTTTATCCCCAACTGTGCCAGAGGGTTGAGGCTCGGGCGGTACATTGGGTTGAAGGACTGGTGAGTAGTAAGTCTTCACCTCACCATAAGTGCCCGTTACAACAATAATCTTCTGCTTCTCAGGCGCAGGATCTTTTTGCTTAGGATCTGGCGGTGGGGTGCCACCACCTGTGTTGCCGCCACTCGTCCCTGGGTCTGTGGTTTCCTGATGATTATCGGTAACGGTTGTTTCTTTTGTTGTAGCTGTGGTTGAGGGCGTTCCCCCGGGAGTTTCTGTAGTTGAAGTCGAGGTTCCGCGACAATGAGGGTTGTGAAGTACGTTCTGTCCACTTCCGTGCACCGCGCAGCCTTGTGATGTCGGCGGCAGGGCGCTGCAGCTGTGACCGCTGCAACCGCTTCCTGGCTTTTTAGCGAACACGTTAAATGAGTGAAGCTCGGCCGGGGGCAACATAGATAACAGAGCGTCGCCAGAAAAAACCACTAGCAAGGCAAGAAAGTGAGGTCGTTTCATAGTGGCGTTCCTACCAGCCAACCTGGAATTGAATGTAAATAAATGGGTCGTCTTCGTCGAACTCTTGGTCATAGATAGGCGCGCCAATCCAGCCCCGAAGCGATGCGAATGTGTCTTTTATGTAGAGGTCGACGCCCAGGCCAGAACTCGCGATGACATTGGATTCCGGGCGCAAATCAGACCTACGCGCGTTATCGTTGTTTTGGACGTATCCAGAATCCAAAAAGAGGAAAGGTCTCAATGTCTGGTCGGCTACTGAC
>RFVC01000306.1 GCA_009922595.1 Gammaproteobacteria bacterium
ATGCCCTGCGTGATGCCCTGAGCACCTGCTTGAATGTATGGCTCAAACGCGCCGACGCCCTGCTTGGCAAAATCTATCGCCTGTATTTCAGTGGGAGAAAGGCCAGCGGCTTCCGTAGCAGGAAGCATCATCGGCTGTTCGACAAGTCGTTGAGCCGCTTCTAACAGTCCGAGTTTTCGCGCCTCAATTTCAGGAGCTTCGCGGACGATTTGTTCTGTGATTTGTGTTTCAGCCATTTGCCATCTGCCCTTCAAGTCTCTTCATCAGCGCATACATGCGTTTTGCGCCTTTTCTCCGTGATCCGTCGCCCATGCCTTTCACTGCTTTGGCAGTGAAGACAAACTCGCCGTCAGACAACATCGCTGGGATGTCATCAGAGGTACCTGTGCCGGGACCGGAGATGTGTCCGTTCTTTCGTGGGTATTCTTTGCGTGTCATTTCACCGCCATGAGCCGCTCGACGTGGTTGAGCCAAGGGCATTGAGCCGTAGCCACTATAGGTAGTGTACATTGGACCCATGTTGATGCCGTACTTTGCAGGGTCGGCGGCAAGAAGCTGTTCGCCTGTCATCATGTTGGCGATGCCAAGAGGTGCTTCAACCTCTTCTTGTTCAAACCCGCCAGTCAGACCCATAACGCCAAGTCCTGCTCCGGCTAGAGGTAAATACTTGCTCATGCCTACCTCGTTTGCCTTCGCTATCACATCAGCATATTTTTCAGGATTAGCCAATATGGTTTCTGGAGTGACGCCCATTCTTTTAGCGTAACTAGCAATCCTACCACCGAAAATTCTGTCCTCTACTGCGCTGGGGCTAAATGCGTCTTTTATGCCTTCAAAAAAGTTTATGTTGTCTTTGGGGTTGATTGCTCCAATTAGGTTTTCCATAAAGCTCCGTGGAGCAGAAGCTACAGCTTCCTCAGCGGCCTTTTTAGCAACGGTTTCAGCGGCGGTTTGACCTGCGCCCTGTTTTGCATATTCAGGCACCATTCCAAAGTCTTGAGGAAGTTTAGATGACGCCG
>RFVC01000307.1 GCA_009922595.1 Gammaproteobacteria bacterium
ATTTGCTGAACTCTGCCTATACTTTCACCTTCCAGATTGGCTCTGGCACTGGCACCGAATTGACGGTTACCATGACTGACTCGAATGCAGTTGCCCTCAGCACCAACTTTACCAGCACCACGCTGGCGGCGCTGACCAGCCATGCGACCTTTCAGACATTTGTCGGGTTTGTTGACAGTGCGCTGGCAACCGTTGGCACAGCACGGGCGAAGCTCGGGGCATATTCAAACCGTCTGGACTCCGTGGTGCGCAACCTGACCAATAATTCCAATGCGATTAAAGAAGGGGTAGGCCGTATTCAGGATACTGATTATGCGGCTGAAACAACCAACCTGTCCAAGACGCAGATCCTGCAGCAGGCTTCAACCGCGATGCTTGCTCAGGCGAATGCTGCCAAACAGGGAGTGCTGGCTCTGCTTCAGGGCTAACCACTTCTCTATTTGGTCAAGGAAATCCCCGGATGCCCCCCGGGGATTTTTTTTATGACAGATTTTTTTTATGGGGAACAGGAGCTGCAAACCAGCTTTCAAAAGAGAATTAACCCTCTATAATAGATGATTTTTTTCTCTCAGCTTAACTTGGCAAGGAAGTTGCGTAATGCAACCACAATGCCAAACTCAAAAAAATATCAAAAAAAAACTAATTTTTTTTCTCTCCTGTCGTTTTGGTCTTTGAGAAGGGGCAAAAACTAACCGCCATCACTCAGATGGCCACTAAACGGGAGACCATATTATGGCTTTATCTGTTGGAACAAATGTAGGGGCTCTTTATGCTGCTTCTGCCGCTTCGACAATTAACATTGAACAGGATGTTGCCATGCAGCGCCTGTCCACCGGCAAGCGGATCAATACTTCAAAAGATGATCCGGCCGGTATCGCGATCGCCTCGCGTCTGACAGCTGAATATCGCGGGCTGGACATGGCGATCAGAAATTCCTCTGATGCCCAGGCTCTGATCAACACAGCTGAAGGCGCTTATACTGAGATCACCTCGCTGCTTCAGCGGGCGCGTGAGCTGGC
>RFVC01000032.1 GCA_009922595.1 Gammaproteobacteria bacterium
GCACCATCAATAACCATCAGAACAGAATCCACTGCTGTTAAGGTGCGATAGGTATCTTCGGAGAAATCTTCATGACCGGGTGTATCGAGGAGGTTGACGACCTTATCCCTGTAAGGAAACTGCATCACGGAAGAGGTGACGGAAATACCCCTTTCCTGCTCCATGGCCATCCAGTCTGAAGTGGCCATGCGGTCGGACTTTTTTCCCTTGACTGTTCCTGCCTTCTGGATCAGCTTGCCCCAGAGGAGAAGCTTTTCGGTGATAGTTGTTTTACCAGCATCGGGGTGCGATATAATTGCAAACGTACGCCGGCTGGAAACTTCTGCCTCAAACTGGTTCATGGAGTGAATTCAGGTATTTAAATGGATGGTGAGTCCAGCTAGTGGACTACATCTGACTGAACGGGTTCAGTTCGTGTATAAAGTGGATCCAGCACCTGATGTCGTTTTACCAGCAGCACATCATGTGGCAGGATTTCCTCTTCCTGGGTTGAAGACACACGGGGAATTTTTTCCAGCATTACGCAAACGACGTGCTCTTCATCCATGTCCACCACTACCCCGCGTTTGTAGCCTGTCAGGGTATTCAATGATATGTGCTTGCCGACTTCACAGGTAAAACTGACTTGTGAGCTCTCAGTATTCATTAGGTAGTTGTCTCCGGTCTGGGCAAGACCGAATCCTGCCGCAGCGACTATATTTACAATTTCGATTGTGACTGGGTCATTTAGGTCTACCTTGATGCTTTCTCCAGGGACAAGACCCTTGCCGGCAGAGGTATTGGCGATTAGCTTCAGGAAAAGGCTGATATCGTCTTCATTCCATTCCAGGATTTCATCTTCGCTGGATCCGTCGTAATCGGCGGCCAGGCTGACGATGTCGGTTTCAATAGTATGCTCAAGACTCCTGTCTCCGGAACTGAAGGGAACCACCATAGATACAATACAGAATCCCTCGCTGTCATCCTGGACACTGAGGCGCCAGAGGAAGGGAATGTTGTCATTAATTTCTATCATTGAATGAGACGTTTGGGACTTGCGTTATGACCAGCTTTTCACTCGTTAAACTGGTCGATGAGAAGGTAAAATTTTTGCTAAATTATATCATCAGTTGTTCGCTCATCGATATGGGGTCTGGATTGCTGCATTCAATTCCAGGTAAGTAGTTTTTTCCACAGATTCTGTGGATAAGTCATGGGATAAAGCACAAAAATTACACTGAACTGCCCATCTACACACAAATCGCATCAAATTGTTCAATTTTTAAGCAAATAAAAAGTCGATAATTATCAATAAGTTGTAGGGTCAATGAATTTTATCTTCACAAAACCCCTATTTTCTTAGACTTTTTTGTTAAGAGAGTTTTTTTGTGCATAAATTCTCGGTGTTTTTTTCACTTTGCAAAACCGAAACTATTTTTACACTGTATTTAAAGGGGTTTTTGAAAACGCTCGGCTAAAGAGGTTACTTCTTCGGTGGATGTACCCTCTACCACGTATCTCTTCCAGTTTCTAAATGTTGTCTTGCAGCGATTGGTGTAATTCTGCTGGCCATACTTCCCTTTAAATACAGTGAATAAAGACCTTAGCAATAAATACTTTATGCTAGAATCGGTCAAATAGTCACAAAATTTATCCAGATTGGTACAGGTTGACCAGGATCCTCTCCCAGCGCCCGCACAGCAGCCTGCATAAAATAATACTGCTTTTCAGTATCTTACTGGGCTCAACAGGCATCTTAAGCGCGGAACTTTCTTTGCTAGAAAAACGAGATCTGAAATGGCTGGGTGACCGCATTTTTAGAAATGAATGCAACCGGCTGGCTGAGTGCCTTACATCATGGAACGAGGGCGAGGAGTTCCCCTCACTGGGCATTGGACATTTTATTTGGTACAGGGCAGACCAGGCGGAAATTTACGAAGAGGCCTTTCCGGCATTAATGGCTTTCATGGCACAGGAAGAGGTTGAAATTCCCCTGTGGATTGTGGCTAATGACCTTGAAGCTCCATGGGCGGATCGCACCGCATTCCTCGCCGATCTGGACAGTGAACGCATGCAGGAGCTCAGGAGTTTTCTGCTTGAACACCAGCAGGAGCAAACGGCCTTCATTGTCTCAAGGCATGAGGAAGTGCTTTTACGCATTCTGGACTCGATAAATGAACCGGCTCTAAAGACAAGGGTAGAAAAGAATTTTTCTACGGTGGCATCAACCAATCCACCCTACGGCCTGTATGCACTGATCGACTACAATCACTTCAAGGGCAGTGGCATTTCCCCAGAAGAGCGCTATCAGGATAAGGGGTGGGGGCTAAAACAGGTGTTACTTGAAATGAATAACAGTGACGAGTCCTTAGTTGCGTTTGTCCAGGCAGCCCGTGAAGTGCTGACAAGGCGCGTAGAGAATGCACCGGCCTCAAGAAACGAATCTCGCTGGCTGCAAGGCTGGCTAAACCGATTGAATACCTATTTGGCACAATGACTTACGAAAGAAAGAATATTGCAGCGATGGAAGCCTATGTCCCGGGAGAACAAATCGATTCTTCCGAGATTATCAAGCTCAATACCAATGAAAATCCTTATCCGCCCAGTCCATGCGTCAGCGAGGCATTGGCGAGCGCCGATGTGCCGCGCCTAAGACAATACCCATCCCCGACCGCAAAAAGCCTACAAAAAACCATAGCGGCCAAACACAACCTGGACCCGGAGAATGTTTTGGTTACCAACGGGGGCGATGAATTACTGCGCATGGCCATTACCACGTTCGTTGATCCTGGCGAGAAGGTCGCCATCGCCAGACCAACTTATACGCTTTATCAGGTGCTGGCTGATGCACATGATGCTCAGATGGAAGTGTTTGAACTTGATTCCAACTGGAACCTGCCGGGCAACTTCGGCGACCTGCTTAACGATGCCGAAGCAAAGCTGGCATTCCTTGTAAATCCGCATGCGCCCTCCGGCACCTTGCTTCCCGTCGAGGAAATTTCTGCTGTTGCCGAAACTTTCAGAGGCGTCCTTTTGCTTGATGAGGCCTACGTTGATTTTGTAGAGCCCGACGCGGCATACAGTTCAGAGGCCTTGCTTGAAAAACATGAAAACCTTCTGATTCTGAGATCATTCAGCAAGGGTTATTCACTGGCTGGCCTCAGGATGGGTTACGGTCTCGGCAATACCTCACTGATAAACCCGCTGATGAAAACCAAGGACAGTTACAACACGGACCTGATTGCGCAGTCTCTTGCTGATGCCGCGATCAGGGACCAGGATTATGCCAGTGACACCTGGAACAGGGTCAGGGCCGAACGCAGAACGGTTTCTGCCGCGCTGCGCGGTATGGGATTTGTGCTTCCTGAAAGCCAGACCAATTTTGTCCTAGCCACTGTGCCGTACGGTCAAAAAGCAGAATCGCTTTACCACGCCCTTAAGTCCAGAAACATCCTTGTCAGGTATTTTAAGAATGAAAACCGGCTTGAAGATAAACTACGAATTACCATAGGCACACCGAAAGAAAACCAGACATTAATCAATGCCCTGAACGACCTCCTGGATTAAGAATGATGCCAAGGAAAATGAACAAGAAAACCCGAAACGTCATTTCCGGGATACTGGTAGGCATTGCATCGCTTTTCGCCATTATTAATTTTTCTGACATGCCTGCTGAGGAGATTAAGAGTTTTCTCCTTTCCACCACAATCTTCTTCTCCGCCATCTTATTGCTGGCCCTACTAGCAGTTTGCTGCTTCAAACTGCTGGGCTGGGTTGGTAAAGCCATATTCGATTCTGGTGATGAAAATATAGAAAAACCAGAAGAAATTCAAAAAGAGGACAGGGAATAAACCAGCCCGTCCTCCCGGCCTATCTTGGCTGGATAGTAATCTTTTCTTGCAGAAATTTTTTTAAACCCGAAACTTTCATACAGTGCAATAGCCGGCCGATTGGAAGCCCTTACCTCCAGCACAAATTGGACAATATTTTCTGCTCTGGCTCTTTCCAGAATAAAAGTCATCAGGCGTTTACCGAATCCCATTTGCTGAAATTTGGGACTCACACAAAAATCCAGAAGCATGCTCTCATCCAGCACGGTGGCTACTATGGCAAAGCCCATTACCTCCTCCCGTCCCGCATTATCCTGACAGGCCACCCAGCCATGGTGCCCGGCGTTGAAACCGTCGAGGAACTGCAGCAGGGTCCAGGGATGACTCTGACAATCATTTTCAATCTTGGTAACGGCAGGCAGGTCCGCCTTTGTCATTTTTCTGAATAACAGCTGCGCCATTGCTGTATCGCCGTAATCCTTAATTGGCGAAATTTCTCATAACTGCCCAGAGCTCCCTTTTGGTTGCCGGGTTTTTAAGAAATTCTTCTAGGCTGCGGGTATAAATCGGCTCCCAGCCATGCCCCTCAAGCGACTGCGCTGCCTCAGCTCCATCTTCAGGCTCATAGACATGCCTAATGGCGTGCTCGCCCATGACAAGCAACTGCTTGAATTGCCAGTCAGTAAATTTCTGGTGAAGATAAGCTGTCAACGCTCCCGCGGCTGCTGTACGACTATTGTCGGAAGATTGGCCATGCATCATTGGCCAGTGGAAGGGTTTCTCCTCCATTGCCAGGTCATCGGTGCGAATACCGGCGGCCTTAAGCGCATTAAAGAGAAGTTGCCGGTGGGCTGCCGACAGCTGTTCAGGGCCGAGATGCGGCATCGCGTTAATAACGGCAAGCTCTGAATTTACCTGTATGCAGGCCAGTTTTAACCTGCACTCCGCTGCAGACGTTTCACGCTTATCCTCTCCAGCCTCAATCTGTTTACTGCTGTCACTTGCCGGCAGAACCGGAGCTGGGCTTTTTGTTTCAGCAGAGGATTCAGGCTTTGTTGGCACAGATTCTGGGGCTTTTACAGGTTCAGGTTGAACCGGCTGCTCTACTTCCATGCTTGGGGATCCTTCAGTCCACTCAATCGCAGCTGATTTCGGGGCACCGGGCAGCTGCTTCCTGGGAAAATAACTCTCAATACCCAACACCTGAAGATATTCTTGTCTGGTTTTTTCGGGAAGGGTCAACACAGCTCCGGGCAAAGATTGATTCAGGGTTAATTGTACCGGGCAAGCCTCCCATTGCAACGAAAGTACCCGGGTAAACGTCGGGTTCTCCCTGTGACCGCAAATAAACCAATTCACAAAATAAAACGCAGCTGTAAACCGAGCGGCAAACACTTCGTTATAACAAGTGAACTGAATATTCCATTTCGTGTTCATTTTGATTTAAGATCAAAAACGCATTCAACAAGGAGTATGGGAATGAAAATTAAGAACCTTGTAATCCTGGGAATAACAGCAGTTATAAGTGCAGCAATCCTGCCGGCCGCATCGGCACAGGATGGCACCCCGCAATTCAAGGGAAATGCTGGTGGCGCAGAGATACGCCATCGTGGCGACCACCAGGGCCGCCCCGGTCGTGGTCGACACCGTCCACGCCCTGGAAGGCCTGAAAGGCTAATAGACCATCTCGATACCAACGGGGATGGCTTTGTGGATATCGATGAGTTCCTGGAATTTCGTCTCGCCAGGGTTGATGAAAAGTTTGACCGCAGAGATGCAAATGGCGACGGCCTCCTGAGTGAAGAGGAAGCATCTCGTACCAGACGTGGTGATATTAATGAAACAGACCGCGGATTGATCATTGCCTGCGCCATGGAAACCATCGCCGGGTGGGAAGGTCCTCACCAGGAAGATCAATTCGATGCGGTAGACACCGATGGTGACGGCTACATCGACCTTACCGAAATGAGTTTTGCCCTCGAAGAGCGTGCTTATGCTCTCTTTTACCGCATTGATGCTGATGGTGATGGACTCATCAGCCTCGAGGAAGTTGAAGCGCATGTAGAAGACCAGATCAATCTGCGCCGCGTTATTCGCGTATGCTGGGACGAAATTCTGGACCCTTTCGACGCGACGCTTTAAATCTTCCCCAATCCCCTTAACCTCGAACGGTTTTAGCCGGGCATTAATTGCCCGGCTTTTTTATTTCTAAAGATAATTCAGCTTATAAAGCTGTAATGCAATGTTTATCATATCTCGTCTCGAAACAATATAAAGGTAATTGAGCATGGCCCTCACACTCGATACTCCACTTGTTTCTACTCAATGGTTGGAGGAGCATCTTGATGATCCTGCCCTCAGAATTATCGACTGCTCGATGGTGATGCAACCGAACGACGACGGCACCTTCGGTTTTGTGGCCGCCACAGAAGTCTTCAGTGAAGGGCATATCTGCAACAGCATCTATGTAGACCTTGGCGGCGAGCTTTCCGACCAGAACCACGAGATGAGCCTGATGATGCCCTCACCCGAGGTTTTGGCCGAAACACTCAGACTGAAAGGCATCGGTGAGGGAACTGCCGTGGTCTGCTACGACCGCAGCAACCATGCTTGGGCATCCCGGGTATGGTGGATGCTCAAAACCTGTGGTTTTGATAATGCCGCTGTATTAAACGGCGGGTATAAAAAGTGGCTCGCAGAGAGCCGCGCTATTAGCACTGAAATGACCGAGTACCCAGAAGCTGACAGCTTACCTGTTAAGCCCCGCTCGCAGCAGATGGTTGACAAGGAGCGGGTTCTTTCCGCCCTTGAAAAGGATGATGCCCAGCTGTTGCATTCACTACCGCTTCCCATGTTTACAGGAGAGGTCAATGCCTATGGCAGACCTGGCCGTATCCCCGGCAGCAAGCATATGTATTGCGAAAACCTGCTGAATGCCCAGGACAACACATTTATCGACCATCATGAAATATTGAGCAAGTACGAGGCTGCTGGTGTCAGCAAGGATCAACCTATCATTGCTTATTGCGGAGGCGGCATTGCGGCCAGCGCCAATGCCCTCGCCCTGACCCTTACGGGACATGACAACGTAGCTGTCTATGATGGCTCGCTTTCAGAGTGGTGTGCTGATCCAAATTTACCGATGGAGGTAGATTAGCTGAGAATTCGCCGGGCGGCATTGCGGCCCGGCAAACCACTTACTCCGCCTCCAGGGTGCGCCCCGGAGCCGCATAAATACAATCCCTTGAAAGGCATCTGGTACTGGGCGAGTCCAACTGCTGGTCGGGCCGAAAAGAGCTGATCCAGTGACAGCTTTCCGTGAAAAATATCCCCTGAAGGAAGACCAAATTCCTGCTCTAGGTCCCAGGGACTCAGGACCTGCATGCCTTCGATCTGCTGCCTTGTTCCAGGGAAAGTGGCTTCCAAAGTATCCAGTATACTTGCCACTGCGGCATCACGCTGCGACTGCCAATGTGCCCCCAGCTGCGGATTGAAATGCTGACAAAACAGACTCGCCACGTGACAGCCCTCAGGTGCAAGACTGTCATCCACGGTGCTGGGTATCAGCATTTCAACGATCGGCTTTTCAGACCATCCTCTGTCTTTCGCATCCAGCCAGGCCCTGTCCATATAATCTAGCGTGGGAGCAAGTATGATGCCTGCCTCCATACACCGGGGCACGTGCCTTCCCTGCCAGGAAGGCAAACCATTTAAAGCCAGGTTAATACGAAACGAGCCGCTGCCACATTTATACTGATCGAAATGACGCATAAATTCCTCAGGAACAATGCCAGGATCCAGCAAATGTTTGAATAACATTATGGGACTGACATTGGCCGCTACAATATCAGCCTCAAACTCTTGCCCGTCTTTAGTAACAACCGCCTTTACCTCGCCGGACTTAACGTTTATCAACTGAACCGCTTTGTTCGTGTGATACCTGACACCATATTTACTGCCTTCGGCCGCTATCGCGTCACTAATCGCGCCCATACCGCCAACCGAATGTCCCCACCTGCCGCTTTCGCCATTGACCTCACCTAACAGGTGGTGAAGCAGGTTATAGCCATTACCCGCACTGTAGGGTGAAAGATAATTGCCAACTACGGCATCAAAACCAAACAGAGCTTTTAGTGCATCAGTCTCGAAAAAGTCGTCCAATATTTCACCGGTGCTGCGCGAAAACAGAGATAGTAGAAACTGCGCCTGTTCACGGTTTAACTGCCTGAACTGTCGACTCAACTTGAACAGTGACCATAGATCGCCCGGCCCGCCTGCCACCAGCGCCGGGGGTATGATGAGCATGATGTCCCTAATGACGGGAACAACCGCCTGTAACAGGGTCTCATATCGACGGAGGGCTTCTATATCATGATCAGAGAAGCGCGCGACTTCCTCACTGAGTTCTCCAGGGATTGAAGCAAAACTATCACCGTTAGGGAGTGGCAAAAAATTATTCACGCTACGGGGCAGAATCTTCAGCCCATGGGCGGAAAGGTTAAGGTCTTTAATGACGGCGGGATGCAGGAGACTGACCGTGTAGGAACATACGGAGTTTCTGAATCCCGGGTGAAACTCCTCGGTGACTGCCGCACCACCAAGCATGGGACGGCGCTCCAGAACGGTAACATCAAGACCAGCTTTGGCGAGGTAAGCGGCACAAACCAGGCCGTTATGCCCGCCACCAATAATGACTGCTTTTTTACTCAACTTGGATTGCCGAAGTAAAGCGTCGCTAGTCCGTTACCCTGCGTCGAACTGGTAACCTGGTGTTGACGCGGAAATTTCCATTTCTTCATCGGTCATGCGTTCAGCAATACCTTCAAACAAAGGTGTGCTGAGATATCTTTCCCCGGTATCTGGCAGCATGCAGAGAATGGTGCTTCCGGGTGATGCTTTTCCCGCAACCTGCATAGCCCCGGCAAAAGTTCCGCCCGCTGAGATGCCAACGAATATCCCTTCCTTCCGAGCCAACTCTTTCGGCCAGCGCAGGGAGTCTTCGTTGGGAATAGTTAGCACTTCATCTACGTAATTCTGGGTGAGGGCATCCTCTGTGAGCTTGGAAATAAAATCTGGTGTCCAGCCCTGCATCGGATGAGGTGTAAAGGCTTCATGACTGAGCGACGGCGATCCATCATCATTGCGGCCCTGCTTCACATCACTGCTTACTAGCGCAGCGATTTCAGGCTCGCAGAGCACAATTTTGGTATCAGGGCTTTTTTCCCGTAGCGCTTTACCCACTCCTTTCAGTGTTCCGCCAGTGCCGTAGCCGCTAACCCAGAAATCCAGTTTCTGGTTTTCAAAGGCTGCCAGGATTTCCTGCCCTGTAGTGTTGTAATGCATTTCTGCATTCGCTTCATTTTCAAATTGACGCGTTAGAAACCAGCCGTGTTTTTCTGCCAGCTCAACCGCCTTGTTCACCATGCCAGTGCCCTTGAGCGGCGCAGGTGTAAGAACTACCTTAGCACCAAGAAAACGCATAAGCTTACGGCGTTCCACGCTGAAACTTTCAGCCATGGTGACAACGAGAGGGTAGCCTTTCTGCGCACAGACCATAGCCAGCCCGATTCCAGTATTGCCACTGGTGGCCTCCACAACGGTCTGTCCTGGCTTGAGTGCGCCGGTTTTCTCGGCATGTTCAATAATACCAAGCGCCAGGCGATCCTTGACGGAGCTCATTGGGTTGAAAGCTTCGCACTTCACGTACAGGTTAACGCCTTCTGGTGCGAGCTTGTTGATACGAATAACGGGCGTGTTACCTACAGTACCCAGGATGTTGTCATGAACTTCGGCTGAAAGTGCCATAGGTATTCCTCTTTTTTTTAATTAGTTATTAAAGGCTCGAAACTGAATCTGATTATTTACCAACCCAAACCATATTGTGAGGCAGCAGGTTGTTAGAGATCAGAGCGGTAGGAACGATCATCACATTCGTATGGCTCCCAAGGATAGCTTGAGACAAACATGGTGTCCCCTCCCCTGAACTGACCTGAAAAATACAGAGGATCCTCTGCAACGTAGGACCTGTACAGGGCGCCATTTTCAGGATCTATTCTGAAACGCTCTACCACCCGCATCTGGTCGCTGTGGGGCGTCCTGGCATCTGCTAGCAGAATTCCCGCTTCAAAGTCCTGGGTATAGACAATAAGCTCGTCGTCTTCCCAGCGCCCGATGGAGTACCCGGAGCGACTTTTTTCCAGGTTTTCAGGGAATGCAATCTTATCCAGATGAATAGTCCGTTCAAACACCATGGTGCCGTAGACTAGCCTGATTTCATTTTCAGTCTGAACGATGCGGTTCACCGGGTTATCAAAGGACCAGTCCCATATGATATTGGTGGTTTCACAGCGCAGTCTTGGGTTGTCAGTAGAAGAGCCATCAAATCCCTCGATGGCTGCCAGGCCTGCTTCTGTTAAAGGCATCGGACTGGGACGCTCCCAGGTGGTCGCCAGGGGGTCGTCAGAAAAAGATTCCGGTGTACCGCGCGATCCCTGGAAGGCCCTTGCCCCTGCGGGAACCTCACCCGGCTCGAAATTTTCGGCCACGCTTAATGGCACCAGCGTTCCTTCCAGTCCACGGGGGTCTGTCATAACCACCTGCTCTGCAGCCCAGTCACCTGAGATATCAGGATCACCGTTTGACAGACGCTTGATTTCAATTTGCTGGCGCAGGTTTCGGTCTGCCTCTGAAACCTGGTCATAACGGTCCAGGCTGAGACCGGTGGCAAAGGTGATGGTGCCTGTATAGCAGGTGTTTTCTTCAAACCGGTCTGGTGAACCCGTTATGGAAATTGAGGATCCAATTTCAAAAAGATCTTCACTCCATCCAGAACGGCGCAGAACTGTCCCACCCCTTAATTCGCATTTCCAGGCAATCACAGAACCATCTGCATTGGTCACATCGATGTACACCCAGGAATGCGGATTCACCATCGCGATATCGGTAATGGTACCCTCAACCGTTATATCCACGTTCAGATTGAAGTTGGCCAAGCCATGATGGGCCAGGGAAATCAATGGGGACATTATCAACAGAATTAGCGAAAAGATTTTATACAATGCAGCAGCCTCGCGCCGACAAGTGAGTAGACAGCATAAAAAAGCGTCGTCGCAAATTCCACTTCTTTTCTAAGGGCGGGTATCATTAACTAAAGACTGACGCTGCGCTTTTCTCCTCGAATTATAAAAACAACTACAAGGAATACCCTGTGAAAAAAACTGCCTTACTGATTCTGACTATTTGTACCCTGATGGCATCGTGTGCAAAAGTTCCTGCCGATACATCCACCCCTGAAAGATCACGAGCACCACAACCTGCTGCAACAGTCTTAGGTGAACCAGTACCGGTCACAGCACACGAAGACCACACCTTTCTACTTGAAAGTGATGACCCCAAGCTGAGAGCGAACAAGCGCCTGGTCTATGACATGTGGCGCACAATTGTGAACGCCGGACATATTGAAGCTGCGGACGTGTACCTGGCGGCTGACTACATCCAGCACAATCCCACCGCGCCGACCGGCCGCGAAGCCTTCAAACAGAATTTTTCAAGGGTCGTTCCCCGGCAAGAGCAAATTCCTAAGACGATTCAGAACCCTGTGGTTACCATCGTGGCTGAGGGTGATTACGTAGTGTTGGCATTCGTAACAGAATACCCGGAACCCGATGGCAGCGGCACCTATACCTCGACCCATTTTGATATGTTCCGCATTGAAAATGGTGTCATTGCCGAGCACTGGGATTCCATCCAGATTAGGCCTGGACAGGACTCGCCACCCTTTGGTAATGGCGGACCTGTTCCTGTGGTCGGCACCAGGGGGGCTGCACAACTGGACATGCTGTTCAACGATGATCCACGACTTTTTGAAAACAAGCGACTAGCCTTTGACATGTGGCGCCACATTCCCGAGGCAGGGCGTGAAGAACTGGCACCGCTCTACATGGATCCTATTTATATCCAGCACAACCCAAATGCAGCCACAGGTCGTGACGGTGTCATCGAGTATTTCACCCAGCGCCCTGACACGTCGATTGATTCATTCCTCGAAGATCCCCTCGTCGCTACCGTCGCCGAGGGCGATCTGGTAGTTCAGGTTTTGCAGGAAGAGCGACCACATCCGAGAACAGGTGAAACCTATTATGTGGCCTGGTTTGACATGTTCAGGGTAAGAGACGGCATGCTGGTAGAACACTGGGATACCGCATCCAAAGGGGAATTACCTGCCGTAATGCAGGAAAATTAAACTCTTCGACTTTAACTTGCAGGATTGCATAGGGAATGCAGTGACAAGTTCAGAGACGGACGCCGTAACCGAAATAGTCTGCCAATGCCAAACCTGCTGCAACACTGGTAAAGGGGTCATGCTCAACTACCTTACCTGGAAAATGCTGATCTAGGATATGCCTGACGGCAGGAATAAGTGAGGAACCTCCCGTGCGCAGTACTAATTCTATCTCCGCCGGATCCATGTCGGCTTTTTTCACCGTATCCAACACCGATAGCTCAAAACGATTGAGCAGCTCGGTAATCATGTATTCAAAATTATTTCTTTCGACCTGAACAGATACGTCAATCTCGGGAATATCCAACAAGGCTGATTCACTTGAAGAAAGAGACGCCTTGCAGTCTTTTATTGCCTGAAAGACCTGGTAAGAATAATTCTGGGTAATTAACTCGTAAAGCCTTTCAAATTTTTCAGCGCTTTCCCCACCCTGGCGCATCTTATCCAGAACCGGTGTGGTGTATTCATTCTGGTTCAGCATGTAGCTGACAGTCCAGTTCAAAAGATAATCCTCATAGGCATCAAACGGGAAAAGCGTTTCTATTTCCTTGCCGTCAACTTCCCTCCTCCAGCGTTCGCCCTTCCCCAACAGCGGAAAAAGAATATGCCTGAACATGCACTGGTCAATGTGGTCACCTCCCAGTCCGATACCGTGAATGGCAACGACATCAAAAGTTTCACGGTGGCGCTTGAGAATGCACAGATCAAGGGTGCCGCCGCCAAAATCCACCGTGAGAATGCTTTTCCTGTCATCGTCAGGATTGGCATGCATATAACTCAGCGCAGCGGCGGTAGGTTCTGGGTAAAAACTCTGTGTGTTGATTCCGGCGTACTTGTACGCTTCAGCAAGCCGTCCCATGGCCACCTTGTTATGGTTCTGACCACGGCCCTCAAAATTAACCGGATGGCCAATGCAAGCCTTGTCGGTTTCTGCCCCCTGCATTAATAGTGTAGTAACTGTTACCTCTACAGCCTGGCGAATACGCAAAAGGATTGGGGTGATCAGGGCCACCAACCGGAAGGGTTTTTCAAACACCATAACACGCTGGGTATCAACACTGCCAAGCAGACGCTTGGTGCCCCGGAACAGGCGTCCGGGCAGGCTCCCATCATTGAATGCCTGCCCGTATACCACATTGGTTTCCGCGGTTTGCGGCAATTGTGTCGCCATGTCCATCTGCCCAGTACTGGTCCTGGCTTCACCGAGGACCTCCACGCTCATTTCAACCTTGCGGCCCTGGTTGCGGGCTATATAGGTATCAATGGCTTCCTGGCCAGTGCAGGCAATAAAATCCCTGTCTATATAGCTGGCTGAAGGCATGATTGGCTCAGTGCCTTCAATGCCGACCATGGTAATACTTGTTCCGTCAAAGACGGCGGCAGCACTGTTAGAGGTGCCAAAATCGATGCCTATCCCTGCGGCAGATTTGTTTTGGGTATTACCTTGGTCGGACATTTCCTGTTAGCTTCATTATTTTTGGCAAAGAGAAAGGAAGATACAAAAGAAAAAATTTCAGAACAACAGGTTATTGAAAGCATTTGCACGCTTTTTGCTTTAATTGAATTTGCTATGTTGCCCTGCTAGTCTCAATTACCGAAACTATCAACGACATGCGCCGCGATATGAAAACTTTGGCCAGAAATTTTTTCCTTTTGCTCATTATAATTAATGTGGCTGGGTGCAGTGACCAGCACCCATCGGAACCCGATAATAACGTCACTGAAACTCTCTCCATCAATATACCCTCACTGCCCTCAACAGACGGCGACGTCACCGACTTCACAATCCACAGTGACAATAGCGGCCCAACTACCATCTCCATCACTCCCGACGGAATGATCTGGTATACCCTGGCCGCCGGCAATGCCATAGGCCGCATGGGACCTGATGGAGAAGACCAGACCGAATTTCCGTTACCGACTCCCGACAGTTCTCCACGAATCATTGCACTGGGCAGCGACGGTAATATCTGGTTCTCGGAACATAACAGCGGCAAGATGGGGCGCATCACGCCAAACGGCGAAATCACGGAATTTGATCTTTCCTCACCGGATTCCCAACCGAGAGCCATTGCCCTTGGTAGTGACGGAAACATCTGGATAGGCATGTTTGCCGCCAACCGGATCGGCCGCATTACAACGGATGGCGTGATCACTGAGTTCAACATTCCGACCCCTGACAGTGGTCCCCGCGCCCTGGCTGCCGGCCCGGACGGCAATATCTGGTTTTCCGAATTCAAGGCCGGCAAGATCGGCCGTATAACCCCCGACGGTGAGATCACGGAATTCGAGTTACCCCGGCCCCAAACCGGCCCCGGTGATATCACTGCAGGTGCAGACGGCAACATGTGGTTTCTTGAACTGAACGGCAACATGGACAACACGCCGGTGATCGGCAATCGGGTCGGACGCATCACTATGACCGGCACCATTACCGAGTTTGAAATCCCGAGTGAGGGTTCCACACCAATAAATATCGCCGTGGGACCTGACAGAAATATCTGGTACTCCAAAAACAACACCCTGGGCAGGGTAACGCCCACGGGAGAAATTACCGAATTTCCGATTGCCAAAGGCCCGGCTAGGGCTGTCGGAGTCAGTGCGGGCAGTGACCGACAGCCACCCGGGAGATTGACTGATCGACTCTGGTTTACTGACCCTTTTAATAACAGGATCGGCTACCTTCAGTTTGACTAGCAGAGATTAGTACCCATGAGAAATCTAGTTCTTGTTTACCTGATATCCCCAGCTTTACCGGCACATGCGCCGTCCATTCGTGGGGGCGGTGCAGAAAGCCAGGAATTCCTTCCCGTCCCTCAGAAGTATCAATAAACTTGCACACCCTGAGCACAAAATTTGCAGCTGCCCTTTTGAGCGGCCGCACCCTTTCTGATTCCGTTACAGACAAGGCCAAATACTGCCTTCTTGATTATCTAGCCTCGGCCTATTCAACCCAGCAGTTTCACTGGGTCATCAATGCCAGAGATATGGTACTGCAGAACTCCGGTATGGATAACGGTGGAGCAGCCCTGATAGGAAGCGGTAAGCGGGCTTCTTTGCAGGACGCTGCGTTCGTTAACGCAGTAGCGGGTCATTCACTGGTCAGGGATGATATGCACCTGGGCAGCGTCGCCCATCTTGGTGTCGTAGTGATTCCGCCTGCACTTGCCCTCGCAGAAAATAGATCGGTATCGGGTGAAACCTTACTGGAAGCCATTGTTGCCGGATATGAGGCCGGCGGGAAACTCGGCCGCATGCTTATGGACGTGCAAACGGCAAAAAAAATTCGTCCCACTGGCCTCATCGGCGCCTGGGCTGCAGCCGCGACAGGTTCAGTTCTATTGGGCATGAACGAAGAGCAAGCTGCCAATGCCCTGGGGCTTGCCTCCAATTATTTCATTGGCCTGAATGAGTGGGCTGCCTGGGGTAGCGAGGACATGTATTTTCACCCCGGCATCGCTGTTCGCACTTTGCAGCACTTGGCAAGCATCTTCCTAAAAACCCATTACTACCCTATTCGGACAAAACTGAAATCGAACAGGTCTTCTTCAAACAAGTACCGGCCTGCAATTATGCCCAGACGGCCGCACAAGTCGCTGCGCTCGCGGTCGCTGACAAGCAAGTAACGCCAGATAAAATCAAGCACATAAACATAAAGGTGCCCTATGCCGCCGCCCATTATCCCGGGTGTGACTTTGCAGGTCCTTTTTCCAGCATTCTGCATGCCCGCATGAGCATTCAGTTTAACGTGGCTAGTGCGATCATTAATGACGACTTTGAAGATAGCCATTACCAGAACTTTACTAATAAGAACATCGCAAGCCTGGCCCGGAAGGTAGTTGTGGATGTTGACGCCGAGCTTACCGATAAGTACCCGACCCGACAGGGAGCGGCGGTTACCATTCAGTATGAAGACCAATATATCAACGCTGCACTAGACGACGTAATACCCGCGAGCATGAAAGAGGTGAATGCCCGGTTCCTGGCCTCGGCTGCAGCCTACCTTGGCCAGGAAAGGGCTGTATCAATTCAGAAAAAAACCATGATGCTGGATACCATCCAGGACCTGACTAAATATCTAAAATTGCTTGATTAAATCAGCGGCACTGCATTAGGCCAACGAGCACATCATTGGTTTGCATCTCATCCTGGCAGTTCGGCAGCAGGTCACCCGTGCCAACAATGCCAATGGCGCGACAGTTAACATGCCTGACCCCGCCGGGTTCAATGGCCCGTGCGATTTCCTCGCCGCCCGCAGGACAGATCGCTTGGATTCTTTTCTCGCAGTCGACCTTACGCAGCTGGGCACAGCCGAAGAAGTTCACCTGCCGATTACCCTCAAGCTGGTATTCCCAAAATACTAGCTCGTTGCCAACACGGCCGTTGTTGCCGGTTGGTTGTGCGTTTTCTAACTGAGGTAGTATGTCACCTAGCGGCCTGTCAAAAACGCGCTCGGGACCGCTGGTCACACTCATGCTTCTGATTGGTGCTTTTTCAATTGGAGTGCAGGCAACGCAAAGACCTAGCAATGCTAAGGTACCTAGTTTGGATAGACGTGTTAGTTTAATCATAGGCATTACCTTTCATATAAAGGCTAGTCCAAGGGCTTAATATTTTTTTGGTGATATTAAAATAAAGCAGTGTTGGACTGAAGAAATAGAAAGCAATTACCACCTTTTCTTTCAGTATTCATAAAGTTTCTATTCATGAATATTGCTGCGCACTTATAGGTTCATTATTCTCTGGTATAAGTGACCCAAAAAGGACAGGCCTCATGAATCTATCCTCTCTATTTTCCTGGCTTATGGCTTTGCTACTAACCTCACAGGTCCAGGCCCAGGATCCTGTATTTCAAGACATCATATATGCTAACCCTGATGGCTTGGATCTTGATCTTGACATCTATCTCCCTGAGACCGACAACGCGGCGCCATTAGTAATTTATCTGCATGGCGGTATCTGGCGTCTGGGAGATAAATCTGGCGAGCGTAACTATGGTTACATCAGACCGTTCCTAGAAAACGGCTACGCCGTAGCCAGTCTTAATTTTCGGGCTTCCACGGATGCCCCCTTTCCCGCCATGGTGCATGACATCAAGGCGGCAATACGCTACCTAAGGGCTAATGCTGCTGACCTCCGGGTCAATGCTTCCCGCATTGCTGTTATCGGCTCATCTTCAGGCGCACATCTAGCCCAGGTCGTTGGTACCAGCAATGGTCATCCCCAACTAGAAGGCTCGCTAGGCAACCACTTGGATACTTCGTCGGCTGTTCAGGCCATCATAAGCTATTTTGGTGCCAGTGACCTGACAACTATTCTCGAGCAGTCGACCCCCTTTGGCCTAATTATCAGAGAACCTGCCCTAGAGTTACTTCTGGGCACCCAACCCGATGATAATGACTACCTGGCCCAGCTGGCCAGCCCTGTGGTGCACGTGGATGAAAACGACCCCCCCCTGCTACTTTTTCATGGTGACATGGACCCACAGATGCCCGTCAATCAGAGCCTGCAAATGTTTGGCGCCTACAAGGCAGCGGATTTACATGTCATTTTCGAGCCGGTGCATGGCGCGGTGCACGGAGGACCGGAGTTTTTCGAGGAACAACACTTGTCTACCGCGATAGATTTTCTAGGGCACACTATCGGCCGATAGTGATTGATAATGATCATGCAGCTCGGCGATATTCAGATCGACCGCATCCTGGAAATGGAAGTCCCTTTCTTGTCCCCTTACGATGCATTTCCTGATGCGCCTCATGAAGAAATAAAAAACAACAGCCAGTGGCTCCAACCCTGGGCCCTTTGTTCACTGACTGGCAAACTCATTATCACTATACAGACCTGGATTATTCGAACCCCAAAGCATCTAATCCTGGTCGATACCTGTATTGGCTGCAATAAAACAAATCATTACTTCAGCGAGTGGCACCAGCGTACAGATGATTCGTGGTACATGAAACTGCTAAGCAAGGGGGTCAATCCGGAAGCAGTGGACTATGTCTTCTGCACGCACCTGCATGGCGATCACTGCGGCTGGAATACTCGCCTGGTGGACGGGCGATGGGTTCCGACCTTTCCAAATGCTCGCTACATCATCTCCCGTAAGGAAGTGGATTACGTGGCAGCAGAAAACACTCTCGCCTACCAAGAAAGTGCTCTACCAATCATAGAAACCGGCCAAATTCAGGCCGTGGAGTCAGACTTCGCCCTCAATGACAGTGTCTGGCTTGAAGCCATGCCGGGCCACACGGTCGGCCATACGACCGTTCACCTAGCCTCGGGTGGTCAGCATGCCGTGCTTTGCGGCGACCTTATTCACAGCCCACTGCAATGCCGGTTTCCTCAATGGAAATACTGGATCGATTTTGACCCTCAGCAGGCCATTAAAACTCGGCAAGCATTTCTCGAATCGCGCGCAGAGGATCAGCTTATGGTGCTTACAGCTCATTTCCCCTCACCTTCTGCAGGCATAGTAGAAGCGAGAGGCGATGCATTTAATTTTCGATTCACTCAAAGCTGAATTCGGTTGAATCGTGATATGTTAATTTCTATTTTTAGCAATATCGGGATCAGCCTGGCACTGAAATTTGTCATAGATGTTTCATTTTATCTGCGAGTTAGGACGTTTTTGATTGCTGCGAACTTGATGCGTTGAATCCTTTATTGTCTTTCCAATTTATCCCCACTTTACACCTCCTATTTCGCTATAATGGCAATTCTAAAGATTCGAAAATGTTAGCAATGCACTAGCAGGAGCATATTACAATGGCCAAGATTGTCGGCGGCATCGCCACAGCCCATACCCCCACCATTGGCTTTGCCGTGGATTCAAAAAAGCAGGACGATCCGGTCTGGTCGCCTATTTTCAAAGGCTATGAGCCTATTCAGGACTGGTTGAAGGAGAAGGCACCTGATGTCATCTTCTATGTTTTTAATGACCACATGACATCCTTCTTTATAGACCACTATTCTCACTTCACCCTCGGTGTCGGTGAGGAATATCCTTGTGCCGATGAGGGCGGTGGCCCACGAAAACTTCCTGCCTTCAAGGGTGACCCTGACTTTGCACAACACATAGCCATGGGCCTGGTAGCAGATGAGTTCGATATGTCATATTTCCAGAACAAGCCCCTGGATCATGGCTGTTTCTCACCCCTATCATTATTGTTGCCTCATGAACCTGACTGGCCTTGTAAAATAGTACCTTTCCAGGTGGGTGTGCTGCAGCCGCCCTCCCCAACAGCCAAACGCTGCTATAACCTAGGAAAATCCTTGCGCAAAGCTATTCTGAGCTACCCAAAAGACATCAAGGTGGCTATTGCAGGAACCGGTGGTCTTTCACACCAGATACACGGTGAACGCGCAGGTTTTAACAACACACCATGGGACATGGAGTTCATGGAGCGCCTTGAAAAAGACCCCAAAGGCCTCACCGATATCACCATCGCAGAATATGCTGAGCTAGGCGGAGCCGAAGGAGCTGAAATCGTAATGTGGCTTATCATGCGAGGCGCTCTGTCTGAGAAAGTGGAGACTATCCACTCCTCTTACTATCTCCCATCGATGACACCGGTAGCCAACCTGATTATGGAGGAGCGTTCCGATGAGGCACCAGATGAAAGCCAGGAAGAATACCTAAAGCGAATTAACCACCAGCTAGATGGCATGGAAAAACTGGAAGGCACATACCCCTTCACCATCAAAACAGGTGTGAAAGCATTTCGCCTAAATAATTTTCTCCACGAGCTAATCAAGCCTGAAAAGCGCGAGTTGTTCCTTAATGACCAGGAAGCTTCTTTCGAGGAAGCATGTTTGACCGAGGAGGAACGCGAGATGGTGCGTGACCTGGATTGGAAGAAGATGATTCATTACGGTGTTATTTTCTTCATGCTTGAAAAATTGGGAGCTGTAGTAGGCACCACAAACCTGCATATATACGCTGCCATGCGAGGCGAGTCCCTGGAAGACTTCCAGAAAACCCGAAACGCCCAGGTCCTGTATTCGGTTGCCGGAGATACCGATACTGATTGGGACAAGGAGCAAAGCGCTAAGAACTAATTGAGCCTAGTCAGCGATAGTTCAAACCTTGCCTTTCTCCCCCTGCTTTTCTTGGCCAACAAAAAAGCCCGGTAATATCCGGGCTTTCTCAAAACATATTTTTAGGCCTCTTACATCAATGGCAGCCCATGGCCCTGCGCCACCATGAACATCAGCATAGGAATGGACAGCATAGTGTTTGTTCGAGAGGCCATCAAAGCGACCACCTTGGCTTTGGCCTTTTCGTCGTCGGAGGCCTCAACGATACCAAGCACCTTTTTCTGATTTGGCCATATGAGAACCCAGACATTAAACAGCATAATAGTGCCCAGCCAAGCGCCAAAACCAATAATTGCCGCACCCTCTGCCAGCATAAAGGCATTAGCTATACCAATGCCCATGGCTTCTAATGCTGCTGCGCCGGTCAACCAAGTGGCTAATGCGCCCCATCGGAACCATAATAGAGCCCTTGGTGCCACATACTTGTTAATTGCTGCTGGTCCAGGCCCCCCCTCATCTGCACTAGCCTCAGCTACGGAAGGCACCTGAACAAAATTGAAGTAGTACAACAGTCCTATCCAGATTACGCCTGCAAAAACATGCAGCCAAACCACAGTTGACCATAGGTTAAACGTTCCTAGGCCATGAAGTACTAAGAAAATGATTGCTAGAATAAATCCCGCCGAGATAGTTCCTTTGACCGATTTTAAAGGATTCATATGTCCCTCCTTTTTTTGATTCATTTAAATACTGTCATTGTCAAATATCGAGAACCATGAACCAATCTATCTAAAAAGGGTTCTCAAGATGTTTTTGACAAATGTGAAACTTAACAGGTTAGATGTTACCTTGAAAGCATTCTTTTTAAGCAAGAAACTTACTTAGTGCCCAGCCAAACAAGCGATTTCATTCATTGTTTCTTTAAAGACAAATTTCATAAGCAATTCAAACAATATAGAGTGCTTGACCAAGGGGAGCCTGAAATGGCTATTAGAATGAATAACCTAGTAAAATGTAATTCATCTTCATCGGAGTGTAGCTCAGCCTGGTAGAGCACTACGTTCGGGACGTAGGGGTCGTAGGTTCAAATCCTATCACTCCGACCAAACTCTTTTTCTTCGCCCATAGGCAATCTATTATGAAACCAGATCTCTCCAACAAGTCCATTCTCATAACCGGTGCCGGTAGAGGTCTTGGAAAACATGCAGCGCAGCACCTGGCCTCCTGTGGCGCCAGAGTTGGTGTCGCTGATATCGATTACGGCAATGCAAATGAAACTGCGCTCGAAATAAATAATCGTATAGGCAAGGCTTTGGCATACTCAGGAGACCTTTCAAAAAAGGACGTCTTCGAAAAAATTTCAGCGGATTTCGTCAATGAAACTGGGCGGCTTGATGCCATAATCAATAACGCCATGCTGTTGCGTTACTGTCCGGTCCAGGATGTTGATGAGGACACTCTTTCAGTCATGCTAGATATCGGCATCAAGGCGCTATTTTGGTCTGCCCAGGCAATGCTAAAACATTACGACAAAGAACGCGGCGGTCGCATTATAAATCTGGCCTCGCCTGTTGCCACTAGAGGTTTTCCCGGTACATCTGTCTATAGCACAGTGAAGGGAGGAGTAACTGTATTCACAAAAACTCTCGCCGCAGAACTGGGACCACAAAACATTCGCGTCAATGCTGTTTCTCCAGCATCTGTTCCGACGCCGGGTTCACTTTGCCTAAACACGCTCGAAGAATACGAAAAACGCGCTGGGTGGATACCCCTGCGCAGGAACGGAACAGAGGAAGACAACTCCAATGCCATCGCATTTCTGCTAAGCGAGGAAGCCGATTTTGTAAATGGTGAGATTTTCAATATCGATGGGGGGGTTGCGGCGTGCAACTGACTCAAAATAAGAGAGCTATTAAACTTACAGCCCCTCGAATGAAAGTCTTTTTAATGTTTTTATAGATGGGATGACTGAATCAAAAGAGCGGCTGCAGTTCTAGTTGATCATACTAAACCAAATCGAACACTTTGCTCTTCGTCAACCACGCCCTTCTCTTTGAATTAACTAAAATTGAACAAGCACGCGGTCTAAGAGCAAACAGAAATCATTAATTGATGCGGCCTAGTTGTTCACTCTTTTCAAGAAACGTCTCAAACGTATCCTACTAGATGAAATCTTAATTTAACCTATTGCAGCTTTTCTAGAATCACACGCTTCCTAACCCCTAGCCCTTCAGATTGAATAGAGGGCATCAATGAGTCGTTTAGCTCTGGGCCCGTTAGTGCCCACGGCATGCATCTTGTTACAGCAGTAAGAGAAACCAATCTTCGCATCGGGATCGCCCATGCCGATGGACCCACCAATACCATGATGGCCAAAGCTTCGCATGTTTGGACCCATGTAAACCGCTTCAGGCGTGTTCAGAAGAATTCCCAAGGCCTGGTGATAGGGCCGATCCTGGAAAGCCTCATGCTGGTTATGCTGTTCTGTAATCATGGCCTCCAGGCCTGTCTTGCTTAGCAGTGACACTCCATCCATTTCACCGTTGACCACACAACCGTATATGCGCGCTACCCCACGCGCATTGCCATGCCCGCTGCCGCTGGCCACTTCCACTTCACGCCACTCCTTGCGGTTCATTGTCACTGCCCAGGGCTCGTCGGGATTCTGTTTGAAGGCGAGAGGCCTCAAACTATTGTCATCCTTGCTGTCCTTCGCGGCGAAGAGCTTGGCATCCATATTAGGCATCACTTCAGCCACGTGACTCTGTTCCTCCTCGTTCATCCCACCTATGCAATATTCAGCATTGAGCGGATCGGTCACCTCTTTACGCAGAAAAGGCCCCACAGTCATGCCGGTGACGCGGCGCATGACTTCGCCCAGCAGAAAGCCCTGGTGGTGAACGTGGTAGGCCGCCTTGGTGCCAATTTCCCAAAGCGGTTCCTGCTCTTCCAGAGCATGCACGATGGCCTCGCGATCAAACATTGCCCCTTTCCAGAGAGTATTGTTTGTAAGGACAGGAACCGCTGCAGTGTGATCAAGAAAGTGACGAATGAGGGTGCTTTCCTTGCCGTTCTGTCCGTATTCCGGCCAGTACTTGATCACGGGGTCATCGGGATGCACGAGCCCGCGGTCCATCAGCATATTGAAACAGATGGCGGTGATGCCCTTGGCCACAGACATCATGCATACGGTAGTTGAAGCGTTCCAGGGCTGATCCAAGTCACCGTTGCGCCATCCGCCCCAGATATCAACCACGGTTTTGCCTTCCCTGACGATGGAGCAGGCAGCGCCGATCTCGTCCTCCACATTGAAATTTTCCAAAAAGGCATCGACCACCGGCTGGAATTCCGGCTCAAAGTCACCGCCAAATGAATAATCACACCCACGGGCATTCAAGGTCTGCTCAAGTTCCAAAATGACTCCTTTCTGCTATATTCACATTCTGCATTAATGACTGCTGCAAGGCGGCAAGACAATAACATTCCCTCTAAGAATCACAAAGCCCATGACAGACTCCGCACCACAATTTCAGCAGACCTATGACTACATCATTATCGGGGCCGGAACCGCCGGCTGCGTGCTCGCCGCACGTCTTAGTGAAAATCCCGCCAACCAGGTCTGCCTAATCGAAGCCGGAGGCTCGGAAAAGCATCCTTATATCACTATTCCTGCTGCTGTGGGTTGCGCCATCATGAGCAAGAAATTCGGCTGGGGCCTTTGGACTGAACCCCAGGAAGCACTGAATGGCCGGAAGGTGCCGCTGCCCCGGGGCAAGGTTATTGGCGGCTGTGGCTCCATCAATGGCATGGCCTACTACCGTGGGGACGGCAAGGATTACGACGACTGGGCTAAAGAGGGTAACCCTGGCTGGGACTATGCCCACTTGCTGCCCTACTTCCTGCGCTCGGAACATAACCCGGAACTTGCAGACTCACCCTACCACTATACCGGTGGCCCGATGGGCGTCAGCTTTATCAAGAAGCCCAACAAACTCTGTGAGGCCTTTAACGAGGCCATGGAGGACCTTGGTTTTCCATACTGCGATGATTTCAATGCAGCCCACCCCAACGGTTACGGTTACCGACAGGGAACCATCTGGAAAGGCAAAAGAGTCTCAACGGCAAGCACCTACCTGAAGCCAGCCATAAACCGAAAAAACCTGACCGTGCTAGACAGCACCTCAACCAGGCGCATTCTGTTTGACGGCAACCGTGCCGCCGGAGTCGAAATCCAGGGCAAGGACGGGGTTGTGAAAGCGCTGGGGGCAGGAAAAGAAGTACTGCTGTCCTGTGGTGCTTATCACTCACCGCATATCCTGCTTAATTCCGGTGTCGGCGACAGTGAACACCTGGGTGCCGTAGGCGTACCAGTGGTGCATCACTTGCCGGGGGTAGGTAGAAACCTTCATGATCATCCCTCTACCTACACCGCACTTGATATGAGCAATACCGCTTCATACGGTATTTCCTGGAAAGCACTGCCGAGGGATTTTGTCCAGTTTTTCCAGTACGCCCTCCTTCGCGGCGGTCCAATGGCC
>RFVC01000033.1 GCA_009922595.1 Gammaproteobacteria bacterium
AGATTTTTTTGACTTTTGCTTTCCTTCATTTTCACGCGATTTTGAGGAACCTTTTTCAAGTGACTGAAATTTATTACCTTCTATCGGTTCTGGCATAAATTGAAGAGCCAGTTCAAGAACTTCATCAATCCATCGCACGGCTAATATATTCAGATCGTCTTTAATATTATCAGGAATTTCCTTTAGATCTCTTTCGTTCTCTTTTGGAATGACCACTGTCTTGATGCCACCGCGATGGGCCGCCAGTAATTTTTCCTTGAGCCCACCAATCGGCAAAACCTGACCATGAAGTGTAATTTCACCTGTCATGGCCACGTCTTTTTTAACCGGGATTCCTGTCAGGACAGAAACGAGAGTGGTACACATGCCGATACCGGCACTGGGACCGTCTTTGGGTGTAGCGCCTTCCGGAACATGAATATGTAAGTCATAGTTTTCATGGAAGTTTTCTCTCAGTCCAAGTGTCAATGAACGACTCCTGACGACAGTAAGCGCCGCCTGGATAGACTCCTGCATAATGTCACCAAGGGATCCCGTCATGGTGGTTTTACCCTTACCTGGCGTTGCCACTGCTTCTATAGTCAAGAGCTCGCCGCCAACCTGGGTCCAGGCCAATCCATTTACCTGACCAATTGCATCTTCTTCCTCAGCCTTACCGAAATCAAATTTCTGGACGCCAACATATTTCTCAAGGTCATCGTCTTCGACAGTAAGCTTGAGTTTGTCATCGTGGAGCGTATGCTCTTTTACAATTTTGCGACAAACTTTTGCGATTTCTCTTTCCAGCCCCCTCACCCCTGCTTCGCGGGTATAGTGCCTGATGAGACCAGTTAACGCTGAATTGGTAATGTCCACCTCATCTTTTTGCAAGCCGTTATTTTCTTTTTGTTTTGGCACGAGATAGCGGCTAGCGATGTTCATTTTTTCATCTTCGGTATAACCCGGCAAACGAATCACCTCCATTCTATCCAGAAGCGGCTCAGGGATATTCATAGAGTTTGATGTGCAAATAAATAAAACGTCGCTCAAATCATAGTCAACTTCCAGGTAGTGATCATTGAAACTATGGTTTTGTTCTGGATCAAGCACCTCGAGCAGCGCAGCTGCCGGATCACCCCGGTGGTCCATGCCCATCTTGTCAATTTCATCCAGCAGTACAAGTGGATTACGCACCCCAATCTTGGCCATTTTTTGCAGCACCTTGCCTGGCAGTGAGCCGATATAGGTGCGGCGATGACCGCGGATTTCCGCCTCATCCCTGACGCCGCCAAGAGCCATGCGGACGAATTTGCGCCCTGTTGCCCTAGCAATCGATTCCCCTAGGGAGGTTTTACCAACACCCGGGGGACCAACTAGGCACAGGATTGGGCCTTTTAGTTTTTTAACCCTTTTCTGCACCGCGAGGTACTCGACAATGCGTTCTTTAACATCTTTCAAACCGTAGTGATCATCATCCAGAATTTGTTCAGCCTTTTTGAGGTCAGTCCGTATCCTGGATTTCTTTTTCCAGGGAACGCTGATCATCCAGTCTATATAAGTCCTCACAACAGACGCTTCAGAAGACATGGGAGACATCATTTTCAGTTTGTTGAGTTCGGCAACCGTCTTTTCCAGAGCATCTTTCGGCATGCCCGCTTCGTCTATCCTGCGCTTAAGCTCCTCTGCCTCATTTGGGACGTCATCAAGTTCACCCATTTCCTTTTGGATCGCTTTCATTTGCTCATTGAGATAGTACTCACGCTGGCTTTTTTCCATCTGCTTTTTTACGCGCCCGCGAATGCGTTTTTCAACCTGAAAAATGTCAATTTCTGCTTCGATCAGCGACATCAGGTGCTCAATACGAGGCTTAATATTGGCCAGTTCCAGGATGTTCTGCTTTTCATTTAATTGCAACGACATATGAGTGGCAATGGTGTCCACCAGGCGGCTTGGCTCATCGATACTCGTTATCGAGGTCAGAACTTCAGGAGAGATTTTTTTGCTTAGCTGCACATACTGATCAAACTGGGACAATAATGAGCGGACAAGAATTTCTGTGTCTTTTTCCTCGATGGTGCTTCCGCTCAAACTGGCTGTTTCAGCCTTGTAAAAATTATCGTCAGTCAGCAGACTTTTTATCTGAACGCGCTCCACACCCTCAACGAGCACTTTTACAGTGCCGTCGTTTACATGCATCAACTGCAGGACCGATGCAACTGTACCGATGGTAAATACGTCATCCTTTCCCGGCTCGTCATCCGAATGCTGCTTTTGCGCCGCCAAAACCACTTTTTTGTCGCCGGACATGGCTTCTTTCAGCGCCTTGATGGATTTTTCCCTGGCAACAAAAAGCGGGTGAACTATCTGGGGATAAACAACTACTCCCCTGAGCGGAAGAAAGGGCAAAATGTGGTCGGTTGATTGTGTTTCCTGATTATCCATTTAACTCTCTGAATAGTTGGCTTAGATAGTGGAGCAGGAATGAAAACAATGCGTTAATTGGAAAACAATTACACCCTGAAAACCAGTGGCTAGCAGGCTAAACAATGAATAACTCATCAATTTGCCGGGGCGGTCGCATTATATTGCATTACTGTCACAGATCAGCTGAATATGACAGTGTCATGAAGCCTTAACAACAAATCTGGTGCCAGATTCCAAAATTTCAAGAAGAAATGAAGAATCAGGCAGGATCTTTGCTGGCGGTTTTACCTTGTCCAGACTCTCCTGACTCGTACATCAGAAGAGGTTCAGATGCACCGTTGATAACTGCTTCATCTATTACGACTTTAGTCACATCATCCTGGGATGGGATGTTGTACATGGTGTCGAGAAGAGTAGACTCCATGATAGAGCGAAGCCCCCTTGCACCGGTTTTACGTTCCTTAGCCTTGCGGGCTATAGCTTTTAGCGCGTCATCCCGGAACTGGATTTCCACACCTTCCATCTCGAAGAGTTTGGCATACTGGCGCGTCAGCGAGTTCTTGGGTTCTCTCAGAATTTTGACTAGCGCATCCTCGTCAAGCTCATTCAGTGTAGCAATCATTGGCAGGCGGCCGACAAATTCGGGTATCAGGCCATATTTGACAAGATCTTCAGGCTCAACATCCTGCAGGGTTTTGCCGACTTTGCTTTCTGCCTCCAGGCTTCTCACTTCAGCAGAAAAGCCTATGCCACTCTTATCTGAGCGGTCACGAATAATCTTGTCTAGGCCGGCAAAAGCGCCACCACAGATGAACAGGATATTGGAGGTATCAACCTGCAAGAATTCCTGCTGAGGATGTTTTCTGCCGCCTTGTGGTGGAACAGAAGCCACGGTTCCCTCAATCAGTTTCAGCAGCGCCTGCTGAACACCCTCACCGGAAACATCTCGGGTGATTGAAGGGTTGTCTGATTTGCGCGAAATTTTATCTATTTCATCGATGTAAACGATGCCTATCTGGGCCTTGTCGACATCATAGTCACACTTCTGCAGGAGTTTCTGGATGATGTTCTCGACATCCTCACCTACATAACCTGCCTCGGTAAGAGAAGTGGCATCTGCAATGGTGAAGGGCACGTCAAGAAGACGAGCCAGCGTTTCAGCCAGCAATGTTTTACCAGTGCCTGTAGGACCAATAATAAGAATGTTGCTCTTGCTCAGTTCAACATCATCCGACTTCTGTTCAAAGTTCAGGCGCTTGTAATGATTGTAAACCGCAACAGAAAGTGTCTTTTTGGCCTTATCCTGGCCAATAACGTATTCGTCGAGCGTGTCGCGAATCTCTTCCGGGGTAGGTAGTTTGCGCTCTTCCTTATCGGCGGATTTTTCCTGGATTTCCTCGCGAATAATATCATTACAAAGATCGACACATTCGTCACAGACAAATACCGACGGGCCGGCAATCAGCTTTCTGACTTCATGCTGGCTTTTGCCGCAAAATGAGCAATACAGCAATTTACCGTTATCGTCATCTTTCTTGTCGTCAGCCATTCTTCGTTTCCGGGTTTATTTATTTTATCTTTTAATTTCTTAAATGTTAGTTCGAATTGTTCGGGTACTATTACTGCAGCCTTTCTCAATTCTCGAAAAAGGGAAATAGCTTACACATCATTATGAATAAGGTGTGGGCATTTGCGCAACATTAAAAGTAGTTTCTTTTAGCAATTGCCCGCATAACATGCGAACTCATATAAACCGCAATAACAACTGACATCTCTGCATTCAAATTGGCTATTCTATAAAGTCACATGTATGTGATGAATTACAGCCTGTAGACAGGACAGCAATACTGCCAGGAATGCAATTCCATGATTTTAAAATGCTTTCTTCCTGGAGTGTTATTACAGCGCTATCGCTGTTCACCTGAACCCTCTCCACCGGCAGGCAAGACTCTTTTCTTCAGAACGCTGTCGACCAGGCCGTAAGTTACTGCCTCTTCGGCGTTCATGAAGTTGTCCCTGTCAGTGTCCCTGGCAATGATTTCAATGTCCTGCCCGGTGTGAAATGCCAGGACCTTGTTCAAGCGCTCACGCACATTAAGAATTTCCTGGGCCTGGATATGGATATCCGATGCCTGGCCCTGCGCGCCACCGCTGGGCTGATGAATCATCATCCGGGAATGAGGAAGCGCGAACCTTTTACCTTTCTCGCCACCGGCAAGCAGAAGCGCTCCCATGCTGGCTGCCTGGCCGATGCACATGGTACTAATGTCAGGCTTGATGAACTGCATCGTGTCATAAATGGACATGCCCGCAGTCACGGAGCCGCCAGGAGAATTAATATATAGATGAATATCTTTATCCGGATTCTCGGATTCCAGGAACAAGAGTTGTGCCACGACAAGGTTGGCCATGTGATCCTCGACCTGTCCGACCAGGAATATAACGCGTTCCTTCAGCAGTCGGGAGTAAATGTCGTATGAACGCTCTCCCCTGGCGGTCTGTTCTACTACAATAGGAACCAGACTTGCTACTTCATCCATTCTTTCATCCTTACTCTCAAAATTAATCATGCAGAATTTCCTGGTTTTCCAAGGCGATTTTAATCAGAAGACTCCTTGGGCTCTAACTCTTCGTCACCGCTTCCAGCTTCATCTTCTGCCGGCTGCGGCGTGCTGGCCTGCAGAGCTTCCTCATAGCTGACGTTTGCTTCCGACACTTTGGCGGCATTAACAATCATGTCTATAACAGACTCCTCAAGTGCAAGTGCTTCAATATTAGCCAATTGCTCCTTGTCGCTGTAATACCATTTGACCACTTCTTCAGGTTTTTCATAGCTTTCAGCCATTTCCTCGACCAGTGCCCTGACGGCATCCGGCTCTGGTTTCAGGTCATTGCTGCTGACTATTTCATTCATGATCAGACTTAATGCAACGCGGCGTTCTGCCTGACCAGTAAAGAGATCGTTCGGAAGCATGGACGGGTCAATATTCTGAACTCCGCCAAACTGCTGCATTGCCTGCTGCCTTAGCGCATTTACCTCACTTGCAATGAGGCTCTTTGGCACTTCGACATTGTGCGTTTTAAGCAGTCCCTCTATCACCTGGTTCTTAATATTGTTTTTACCGGCATTTTTAAGTTCGCGCGCCATGTTTGATGCAACTTCTTCACGAAAAGCCTCCAGGCCTCCTTCACTGATATCAAAAGAAGAAAAGAAGTCGTCATCTAGTTCAGGCAACACGCTTTCACTGACAGTGTTAACAGTCACCGCAAAATCTACGGCTTTGCCGGCATGATCTTTACTGTGGTAGTCCTCGGGGAAAGTCAGGCTGAGAGTTTTTTCCTCTCCGGCACTCAACCCAACAAGGCCATCTTCAAATCCAGGAATCATGCGCTTTGAACCGAGCACCAGGTTAGTACCCTTGGCTTCACCACCTTCAAATTTTTCACGGTCGATGGTACCGGTGAAATCAATATTGACCTGGTCCCCTTCCTGGCTCGCCCGCTCCACTTCCTGATAGGACTTGCGCTGTTCACGCAGGGTCTCAATCATTTTGTCGATGTCATCATCCTTAATATCAGCAAGTTTCTTTTCTATCTCGATCGCAGAGAAGTCCTGCAATTCAATTTCCGGGTAGACCTCAAAAGTAGCAATAAACTCGAGATTTTTACCTTCTTCCAGTCTTTTCGGTTCAATTCTTGGCTGGCCAGCGGGTTTCACTTTTTCCTGTGTCACCGCTTCGACCCATGATTGACTCATGACCTCACCGACGACTTCCTGACGCACGCCTTCGCCAAACCGGTTCTTGATTACCTTTACCGGTACTTTGCCTTTACGAAAGCCTTTCATGTGGAATGTCTTGGCGGCTTCCTGGAGACGGCTTTGAACCTGGCTTTCGATCTTGTCAGCCGGCACCTCAATGGTCATTCGCATTTCAAGGCCGCTCAGTGTTTCTATGGAAACTTGCATGAATTAATCCTGGAAATTCTCTATTCAAAAATATTAAAAATTTATCTGTTTCAGATTGCTGCCTTGGTTTGTCAGGACAAAGGGGACAATTCCCGAAATGCCATACCATTACCCGGATGCCAGTAAAAAATTCTTGGTGATACGCTTCCGGAATGGAACCAACGTCAAGAATAAGAACAGGAGCTCAGCGAACTAAAATACTACTTAAAAATCAGATAGTTATTTCGCGCTTACCTAAAACAGCGAAGGATTGTGCCATATCGATTTGGCTTATTCAATAGGAGGTTCTGGCGGCTGCAAAGGTAGAGTCTCCAAAGCAAAATCAGGCCAGATGCCCATTCTGTATAAAACCATTTTCAGAATTAATTTTGAGATTTAGTAAGGAAATTTTTGACCATCTGGTCCCGAAAAAAAATATTTTTTTATTTTTTGTAAGTGCCTAACCCTCAATAGATTTTTTAACCCAATCTTTACGTAAGTGATATTTGAGGGTTGATTTGTGCTCAAAAATTAACCATTTTATTACTTTAAGTTTGATTTCTATCTTATTGTATTTAATGAATATAACGGCTTCGCATAACCGAAAAAAGCGCACTAAACCATTGTTTTTAAAAACTTTGCAAAACCACCAACGAAATTAAGCCTTAATCCTCAGAGGGTAGTTCTGGCATGGATGTTGCGTTCTTTTTCCGGCAGGATGACATGACTAATCTTTTAAATACCCGTTAGTCTGAGGTGAATAACCCAATGCTGACCACAGGCATTCAATAATAAGAACAAAATATAAGGACAATCGCCTCAGGCTAACGGAGACCAATTTCCCCGCCTCTCCGGGTCTCACTCAATCAACCCCTTTCCTGGACACCTTTACAATACCGGGTCGTCCTATTCTGCTTCGGGTCCCAGTGGTTTGAACTTAATCAGCAGCAGCGGCAGTAATGTCAGGGCGCCGGTTAAAGCCAGGCACATGGCAAGGCTGGTCAGAAGACCAAAATAGATAGTCGGTATGAAATTAGACAGCACTAGAATGGAGAAGCCCGCCACGATGGTAAAGCCGGTGTAATACATTGCTTTCCCGATACTGCCGTGACAGTAGACCATCGTGTTGCGGTAATTCTTGAATTCCGGGTAACTGGTTTTAAAGCGGTGTATGTAATGGATAGTGTTATCTACTCCAATACCTACTGAAATAGCCGCAATAGTAATGGTCATCATGTCCAGCGGTATACCCAGCCAACCCATCAAGCCAAGAACAGACATAGCCGCCAGGATGTTGGGGATGATGCCTATGATGGCAAGTTTCAGCGATCGGAACAGCACCAGTAACATCAGCATGATGACCAGAAGTACCAGGCCCAGCGTGAGTATCTGCGATTCAAACAGGCTTTGCAGCATGTTGTTGTAAAGCACCAGCATACCCGTTAAGTGAATTTGCTCCTCGGCGAGACCGAATTTGGACATCAGTCCCAGGCGAATGGTTTCAAGCAATTCAACCCTGACCAGGTTAGGAGAAGTTTCGAGGACGCGTATGGAATACCGTACCTGGTCATCATCAACTGACACGTAGGGTTTCAGCAGGGTATCCTTGTACTCTTCCGGAATCCGGTTGTAGAGCACAGCCAACTCTATATCGTTGAGTGTCTCACCCTCATTCAGTTCGTAGGCTATCCCCAAAAGAGTGGCCAGCGATAGTACCTTGCCGGTTTCGGGAAGACTCTCCAGGTAGTTTTGTATTTCTACAAGCTCAGCCATTTTGTCACTGGTAAACCAGTAGGCATCTTCATCCTCTTCTTCAAACTCATCAAAATCATCGAAGTAGTCATCGTCATCGGAGAAATCATCCTCAAAGGGATCCTGGAGGGCATCAAAGGGGTTGGGTGGACTCATATCGATGATCACATCAAGCGGCGTGGTGCCTCCCATGCTCTGGTCAATAGCAACCATCCCCTGGTAGATGTCAGTATTTTCGCCAAAGTAGTCTATAAAGCTGTTTTCGACTTTCAGCTTGCTGACCCCTAGCCCGGCAAAAATCGCAAGCGCAAGAGCAACGACGCCAATTAGCATGCCATTGTTATTGGTAAATCGACCGATAGCTGGAGTGATGTCTATACTCTTGCTGCCAGGGTTCGATAATTTTTCGGGGAGTATTCCCAGAATGGCCGGAAAAAGCAGGAAAGTCAGGCAGAAGGTAAAGCAAACCCCAATCACCATCATCCAGCCAAAATCTATGATCGGCGGGATATCACTGACCACCAGTGACCCGAAAGCAACAATAGTCGTAAGGCTCGTGTAGGCGCAGGGTTTTGCCATACTTTTAAGCGTCATTTCCAGTCTTTCCCGATGGCTTTGCGCTGCCCTCTCGGCTTCGAGCTCCCTGTACCTGACGATCAGGTGCACAGTCAGGGAAACAGTAATGATGAGAAGAAGAGAGATAAAATTTGAGGAAATAACGGTAACCGGCCAGTCTGCCAGGCCAAGCAGTCCCATTACCGAGATGGCGATGGTAATTCCGCATAGCAATGGGATCAGCACATAGCGGGTTTTTCTGAATAGGTAGGCTAGTGCGACGATAATAAAAATAATTATTGCTGACCCAAAGGTAACAAGGTCATTAAGTACAAAACTAATCAAGTCGTCAGCAATCATGGGAACACCTCCCAGATAGATGGTCGCTTCATCTCTGTAATCATTGAGCACTGCCCTGATACTGGTGATGCCCTCATGCAGCTGCTGTGCTGCAGCTACACGCGCATTCGTATATTCCGCTTCCAATGAGTTCAGGGCAATTCTGTCATCGTCAGAAAGTGAACCCTCGCGAGCAAGCTCTCTCAGGCGGGTACGTTTATCGAGCAGATCGCTCAAGGTATCGTTGGATCGAAAATTCGCAATCAGGGCTGTCGTTTCACCATCTGCACTGATCAGAACATCCTGGTAGGCGGCATTACTCATCAAGTCTTCACGAGCATCACCAAGATCAACGCCCGGCGAATCCAGGGTCAGAATATTGTCCGCAATCTCGCTAAGGCCTACATTGGCCACCTTGAAGAGTGGCACATCAAAGATGCTGTCGACAGATTCAATGCCTTGCACCGCTTCAAGGTCAGACCTGAGTGCCCTGAGGTTGGCGATGGCCGCTGCTGTAAATAATTCTCCATCCGGGTCAAAGGTGACAAATACAAAATCCCCAGTGCCGTAGCGCTCATTAATTTCACGTGAGAACTCAAGGTCAGCATCGCCTTCTACCACCAGTGAATCGGCAGAAGCATCCATACGGAAATACTGCAAATTCCAGCCAAGGGCGCTCACCATCATGATAAGAACCGCAAGGACCCAGAATGGCCTTCGCAGGACTAAATTTAAATATTGTTTAAACATTGCTACCGGGTTCTGAAAAAGAGCAAAAAGCCACTTGAGATCAGCAAAAAGCAGTGCAGTATACCACTGGGCTTAGTATTTACCTGGCCTCACCGATTAACGGCTGAAATCAGCCAGGTTAAAAATTGTGGGATTTTTTCCCTCTAGGCATTATACTCATTAGGGTGCAAGAAAATTCTGGAATTGAACAAGGCAATACCGTCGTTGTAGCCGCGCTCAGAAAAATAATGAGACCGCTGGTGAAGTTTCTTATTGCCAACCAGATTACCTACCCCCACCTCATCAATCTCCTGAAATCTTCATATGTTGACGTAGCGGAAAAGAATTTTATCGTAGAAGGCAAGAAACAGACTGACAGCCGAATTAACCTGTTGACAGGGGTCCACCGAAAAGACGTTAAACGTCTTCGCTCTGAACAGGTAAATCCCGCAGAGCGCCCTGCCAATATCTCTATCGGCGCCCAACTCATAGCCCGATGGGTAGGTGATAAAAGTCTTCTCAATGAAGATGGCAGCCCCAAAACACTGCCTTTGCAGGATGACGATGAATTCAGCATGAATTCCTTTGAGGGGCTCGTGGCCAATATCGCCAAGGGAGATATCAGGCCCCGTGTCGTGCTTGATGAACTGATGCGCCTGGACATGGTGGAACTGGATCCCGACCACAATGTCATCCTCAAGACCAAGGCATTCACACCAAACCGCGGACAAGAAGAAAAACTCTACTTCTTCGGTAAAAATATACAGGACCACCTTTGTGCTGGAGTTCACAATTTAAGCGGCGAGCAGCCTCCTTTTTTCGACAGAAGCGTTTACTATGATGAGCTAAGTGAGTCCTCTATTCAGGAGCTTAATGTCCTGGCCGACAGCCTAGGCATGGACGCGCTCATAAAAATGAACGAAAAGGCATTGGCGCTGCAGAAAGCAGATAAAGGCGACTTGAATGCCCGCTATAGGATGAATTTCGGCATTTTCAACTACAATACTGATTACGCTGTTGAAAATGATAAGGCTATCTCTGAGGAAGAGAGCTGACATCACAGTCAACTTTGATAGGTTTTTACCCAAAAAAGTAAAGAAATCAGTAAATAACCACGATAAAATTGTGAAATGACCAAGCCAAAGACCGGTATAGTAGTAAAAACAACTGAACTGGTGGAGAACCATAACTATCTCGCCATTCTGCTTGCCGTTCTATGTATGGCGTTTGCAGTTAATTTATTTCTGACTGGTCCTGGCAGCGATGGTGGCAGCGGACTGGGTGGCACTGGCAAGTTTGGCGGCGAAAGCGGCCTGGGTGGAACAGGTAAAGCACCAGATCCTGGTTCAGCCTTCAAACTGGGCACTGCAGACGGCAGCCAGGAATATGATTCCCTCTCTGATGCTGACGATTTCTCAAAGGAGCTCGAAGAACACTTTGAGGCAATTAGCTCAGACACAATGCTCGCCAAGGATGACCTACCCATCCTTGATGTGAACAGTCTGAGACTTACTCCTCAACAATTTGATACCAAGCTGCTTAAAGGGACTGCGATCCTTCCGAACATAAGAAATGGCACAATAGCTGTTATACCTGACGCAACGGAAGCGAACAGCATTGCCGACGCAACCACCAATATCAATCTAGACACTGGTGTTAATAAAGCCGAGTTGGTCTCCATGTCAACAAGTTCCTTGGTGACCAGTTTTGAAATTATGAGCAGCCTGATGACTGCCCAAGCTGAAATGGCGATGCAGATAGCTACGTTAGAGTCTGCTGATACCGCCGTAAATAGCTCAATACGAAATCGCGTTAACAAGCCTGTTCGTCCGGAGCGACCCGATCGCTTTACCATCCCGGCAAGAATCAGTCCTGTTCAAAGAGCCAACATCCCAACCCCACCACCGGTACGTCCTATGCGGACCCTTTCCGGCTTGCTTAACCGATAACAGGCAAGGCCACTCTTTTTGAGAAGTTCCTTTGCACATCTTGGCTGGCTGCTCACTGTGGGAGTGTGTAAGAGAACTGAAACCCTATAGTTTTATCGGCACTGCTGTTGGTGAATCCAAGAATCGTGTACAGCATTATGTTCCATTGCGGAGTCATGTTGTATGACACAAACGGCATCACCTCGTGGCTTTCAAAGGCATTACTTGATGCTTTTTCCCGGTAGTCATACACCAGGCCCAGGAATGTATTATCCCCATACTGCTTCATCAGACCGAGAGAAGAATAATAGGAATCTTCCAGATCATAGAGTGGCGTTCTACCCCGCTTTCGGTAGCCAATTGATGAAAAGTATGTATTCCGGTTCAGTGTTGTATAAAAATCCAGCTGATAACCGTAATCCGTTTCCCCTGTACCCAGGTTTCTGGTCTCGTCAGCAGTGGGAAGCTTTATCTGCAAAGTCAGATCCATAAACAACCATCCGTTCAGCATTGGCGGAAACTGGTAGCTGGCAGAGAGGAATACATCCCCCAACCCCCTCTCATCAATAAACTCTGAGACGCCGCCACGGTTTCTACCGATATTCCCTGTTTCGGGAAAAACGTCTGCCGGTCCTTCAAGACCGAGGTAAGGTAAGGTTACTGAAACAACCCAGGGAAAAGTCGTTAACTCATAGGAAAGTGGAAAATAATATATATCGGTGTTTTCATCAGCGCCGTAATCTCCTCGACTAAAATAGGAACCAACAGTAAATTTATGCAGAGCACTCTGCTCTTCTTCTTGCGCATAAAGTTCTAAAGAAGTCGCTAAGGCGAGACTGAAAAACAAAAAGTGGTGGAGTAGATGTTTAATTGGAGAAATTTTTGACCAGGCGATGAATGAGAAATTCATGACGTAATTCCTTGAAGACTCTAAAACAGGCCGTATTCCCATAAACGCAGAAATAAGATAATTTGCCAACTGATGGAATAAATCAGCACGGCAAGACATACCTGGAAAATTGAAATTTCAGTCTTTCTGCTCAAATTTAAGCGATGCCGAGTTGATACAGTAACGTAGCCCAGTAGGTTCTGGCCCATCAGTAAAGAGATGACCCAAATGGGATTCGCATTTGTTACAGATGACTTCCGTCCTTCGCATGCCAAGACTGTTGTCCTCGATTTCCTTGATTCCGTCAGCACTTGCCGGTTTATAGAAGCTGGGCCACCCAGAACCTGAGTCGTACTTAGTGTCTGAGGAAAACAACACCGTACCGCAGCAACGGCACTGGTATTCACCCATCTCACCATTGCATTGCCAAAATGCTCCACTGAAGGCCCGCTCTGTTCCCCCTTCACGGCAGATATGGTATTCCTCGTCTGTGAGAATCACTTTCCAGTCCGCATTAGATTTAGTGCTTTTTGACATAGCTGTATTTCCGAATAGTGTTTCTGTAGAATTCGCTCCCCTTTGCGAAGCGGGGACTATAGCATATCCTGCTATATATAAAGCTTAGCAGCAAGCTGGACTCGAATATGAATAATATCTACCAGAGCGAAAAACTCCGACATGTCTGTTATGAAATCAGAGGACCAGCCCTGCAAGAAGCAAAAAGGCTCGAAGAGGAAGGTCACAGGATTACCAAACTGAATATTGGCAATCCCGGTGCTTTCGGTTTTGAAGCGCCTGATGAAATTCTGCACGATGTGATCCTGAATTTACCTGAATCACAAGCCTACTCTGATTCAAAAGGCCTTTTTTCTGCACGCAAGGCAGTCATGCATGAAACCCAGCGGCTACAGATCCCCGGTGTAGGAATTGAAGATATCTACCTCGGTAACGGCGTCAGCGAACTAATTGTCATGGCCATGCAGGCCTTACTCAATTATGGGGATGAAGTCCTGATCCCTGCGCCTGATTACCCCCTGTGGACAGCGGCAGCTACTCTCAGCGGCGGCAAGGCTGTTCACTACCTGTGTGATGAATCCTCAGACTGGTATCCGGATCTTGATGACATCAAACAGAAAATCAACAGTAAGACCAAAGCGATTGTCGTTATTAACCCCAATAATCCTACCGGGGCTGTTTACAGCCGGGAATTACTCGAAGGCATCGTCAAGATGGCCGAAGAGAATGACCTAATTCTTTTTGCCGACGAAATCTACGACAAAATACTGTATGAAGATGCCAAGCACATCCCATTGTCCACGCTTACAGAAGATGTCCTAGTGGCCACTTTTAACGGGCTGTCTAAATCCTATCGGCTTGCTGGATTTCGCTCTGGCTGGATGTTTCTCAGTGGCGCTAAGGATCGCGCTAGGGACTATATTGAGGGCCTGGATATCCTGTCCAATATGCGTCTTTGTTCAAACGTACCTGCGCAGCAGGCAATTCAGACAGCGCTGGGCGGATACCAGAGCATCAATGAACTGATCATTCCTGGCGGCCGTATGCGCGATCAGCGTGACGCCGCAATGGAAATACTAGACAGCATTCCGGGAATTAGATGCGTTAAACCGATGGGGGCTATTTACCTGTTTCCCAGGATTGATCCGTCAGTAATCAATATCCAGAATGACGAGAAATTCATACTGGACTTCCTGTTGCAGGAACATGTACTGATGGTTCAGGGCAGCGGCTTCAACATTCTCGACAGGAATCACTTCAGGATTGTATTCCTGCCACGTGAAGATGATCTCAGGCAGGCGCTGAACAAGCTGGCCAGTTTCCTAGAATCCTATTCTCAGTAACTAATTACTCGGCGAATCCCAGCGCAAGGCCGAGGCGTCTCTGCTCAGGCGTTTGCGTCTTGCAACTTAGGGAATAATCACTGAATTCCTTACGGAACCGATACTCATTTCTAAGCCTTTCAAAAGCTTGAGCACTAACCGGGCGCGGCAGGAAATCCTGGTTGATTGGATAAGCTTGTAACAGCAAACTCCTTACCCAGTTTTCATCCAGGGCTTCTTCGCTCAGCGATGCTTTAAGAGGTCCAGTTTCACTGTCAGCTGACTGAGGATGTATTCCAGCAAATTCGCAAAAAGCCGAGTACACCATTTCTGTCGCGCGGCGTTTGCCATTTTCACTGTAGCCAGCAATATGTGGAGTACCAATTGTCGCAAGTTCCAGCAGTTCCTGGCTAATGTCAGGTTCTCCCTCCCAAACATCAAGCACAGCAGATAGATCCGGTCTTTCCTTCAGCACAATCTTCAGAGCATCGCTATCCACAACCTCACCCCGAGACGCATTCACAAGCACAGCATTATCACTTAACTGCTGCAGCTGTTCGCTGCCAAGTAAATGAAAAGTTGGGTGCGTGCCACTTTTAGTGAGTGATGTGTGCACTGTCGCAATTTCGCATGAAAGTGCTTCACCCAATGAGACCAGCTTCGATGAATGCTCATGCGCTAAGGGCAAGAAAGGGTCATGAACAAGGCAATTGATGCCAAGCTTATTAAGCCGAGTAACCAGCCTGCTGCCGACATTACCGCACCCTATTACGCCAACCGACTTATCGAACCAGGAAACGTTACTCCCTCTATGCAGCCAGGCCATCGCTGCAAAAAAATAATCCACAACGCCAGCAGCATTGCAGCCGGGCGCATACACATACCTGATTCCCTGTTTATTCAGATAAGCCGTATCAATATGATCAAATCCGGCACTGGCACTGGCAACAAATTTTACTGAGGTATTATCCAGCAGTTCCGATGAAACATCCGTAATGGTCCGCACGAGTAATACGTCAACATCGCTGACATGTTTTCTTGTGATCTCTCGCCCTGGCATTAGCACTAGTTTGCCATGAGTACTAAAATACTCAGCAACCTGGAAAATATCCTGGTCAGCTACAATTTTCATTCAAGTTTTCTAGCAATTCAGGCTTTGATAGCCTTGCGAATGGAATAACGAAAAGTCTTTTCATCTTTAGAGGTGCTGAGTAGTTCGTGCCCAAGAAAATGGCAGAATTTCGGCACGTCTCTTGTGGTCGAAGGATCGGTTGCGATCAGGTACAAGATCTCGCCTTCTCCTATCTCGCGAATTTTTTTATGCAGCATCATGACCGGTTCGGGGCAAAAAAGCCCACTGGCATCAAGAAGATGTTCGGTTAAGCCATGTTCGATTTTGGTCATCGCAGTTTGCTGATTAGAGGCTGACAACATTGATCTTTTCAGCGTCTTTGCTGCCACTAATTGCCTCATTTTCCCTGCTTTTATCAAGCGAATGAAAGTCAAACAACGTGGTGTCTGCGAGATGCGAAGGCGCAACATTGGTTATGCTTTTAAAGAGAACATCAAGGCGACCGGGGTACTGTTTATCCCAGTCATTCAGCATTTTTTTAATTTCCTGGCGCTGCATATTTTCCTGCGTACCGCAAAGGTTGCACGGTATAATGGGGAAACTTTTTAGGTCTGCAAATCGAGCAATCTCCTCTTCCTTGCAATATGCCAGCGGTCTGATCACGATATGCTTTTTATCGTCGCTCAGTAGCTTCGGCGGCATGGCTTTCAACTTACCACCGAAGAACATATTCAGGAAAAGGGTTTCCATGATGTCGTTGCGATGGTGCCCCAAGGCGATCTTGCTTGCGCCAATTTTATCGGCAAAGGAATACAGGTTGCCTCGGCGCAAGCGTGAGCAAAGGCCACAGTAACTCTTACCCGGCTCTACCTTGTCGATAACCACCGAGTACGTATCGCGCTCAAGGATGTGGTACTTGACACCGATAGACTCCAGATACTGCGGGAGCACTTCTTCGGGGAACCCTGGCTGCTTTTGATCAAGATTCACTGCCACTACTTCGAAATCAATAGGCGCATGCTTTTGCATGTTCAGCAGGATGTCCAGCATCACATAGGAATCCTTGCCGCCTGACAGACAGGCCATAACCAGGTCACCATCGACGATCATATTAAAATCAGCGATGGCACGGCCTGTTTCCCGGCGCAGATTTTTCTGCAAGCGGTTGAGTGTGAAGGTTTTTTTCCTTGGATCTGGCATTGGAAATAGTGCGTTTTTCAAAAAGCCGACAGTATAATTCTGATAGGACCCAAATACCATTGAGTGCTTTCAAGCGTATGCCAAAAAATATCACTCTCGTACTCGCAGGACTTATGGCCATCAGTGTCTCTTTTTGGAGCTTTGCGCAGAACCAGGCCGTAATAATGCAATATCACCATGTCAGTACTGACACGCCGCCTGTTACCAGCATCAGTCCCGAACGCTTTATCCAGCATATGGACTATCTGGCGGCAAATAATTTTACCGTCATGGCTTTAGAGGAGGTGATTACTGCATTGCAGGAAGGTAATACCCTCCCTGACAAAACAGTCGTCATTACCTTTGACGATGGCTATACCTCTGTATTTGAGAATGCCTACCCCCTGCTCAAAGCCTATGACTGGCCTTACACCATCTTCGTCACTAGCGGGCTGGTCGGCTCTAATGATCGCCTCTATGCAACCTGGGATCAGCTCAGGGAAATGGCGGAGCATGGCGCCACGCTGGCAAACCATACCGTTACCCACCCTTACCTGCTGCAGCGTAATCCCGGTGAAAGTGATGATGAATGGCTGGAAGCGGTTAGAAAAGAAATTCTGGATGCAGAAAGCAGAATCCTTGAGGAAACCGGACAAAACCATCGGCTTCTGGCATATCCGTACGGAGAATATAATTTTGCCGTTCAGGCCCTGGTGAGAGAATTGGGATTCATTGGTATTGCGCAGCACTCAGGCCCCATTAACTCTTCTTCTGACTTTACTGCATTGACCCGATTTCCACTATCAGGGATTTATTCCTCGATGAATACTTACCCCGAAAAGATGATGAGTCTTGCCTTTGCACTTGATCAAGTGATGCCTTTATCACCAGTTACAGACGAAAAAAGCCCTACAGCAATTCTAGATTTTGCTGATGACCAGCAGGGCTTGTCTCAGATGAACTGTTTTAACAATGACGAAATCATCATGGCAAAGCTTCAAAATAGTGAAGCCAAGGTGTATGAGATCAGCACACATCTACTCAATGAATCGCGACGCTTTCGCTACAACTGTACTGCAGCAGGTGGGCAAGGCAGGTATTACTGGTATTCTATCCCATGGGTTAACCCAGTAATACCAGAATAAGGGTCAGAACTCAGGATTATCCCTTTCAAGAAGGTCATTGCTGTAAATCATGCGCTGTAGTTCAGCAACGTAATCAAGCCCTCTGGCAGAATAACTTTCCAGACCGTCAGCTAGGTTAACCCCGTCAACAGCTCGGTTTTGCTGACGAAGCTGCTGCCTTATGCGGCGCAGCATCTGGTAGCTTGGGAATGTGTTAAGGTTGTGGATATAGGACTCAACCGAATCTATAACACTTTCAAAGCTGCGAACCTCATAAGTTGCACCTTCCACACGCCGTCTTGGCACAATACCGCAGCCGTCTATATAGCACCATTGGCCAAAGAAGTTTTTTCCATCTTGGGCAAATCGTGATGCGCCCCAGGCTGATTCATTTGCGGCCTGGGCAAGCGCTAGAGATGCAGGAATCTTATCCACACGTCTCAGCAGCAGGGCCAGAAAGTCAGAGTCAAGGAGGTCATCTGTGTCCAGTTCGTATTTTTCGGACAGAGTGGAGAGGAATCTCATCTCGCTGTCTTCAGGAAACCCTCCCTTTTTGAGTTCTTCTATGATACCCAGGAGACGTTGACGCTCCTGTATGATCCTAGCATTGACATCATCAACAAAGGGCTCCATGAAATCAAAGAATGTTTCTTTTTTTTCATTTACATCAAGGATGCTGCCAAAATCGGGTATGAATTCAGGCAGTGTTACAGTCTCGTCTTCTACGACAACAAAGCTTTCAGATTCCTCTTCACGAAAAAAGAATACAGATGAAGAAATGAGCATAATGGTGCTTAAACATACAAGCGCGGCAGGAATCTTGTTTTGAATTGAAGGTGTCTGCATAGTAAAAAAAGCGAGAGCGGACTGGATTACAATTTGACAAAATGGTAACACAAGACAAAAAAATTCAAATCAGTAAATGATGCTTTTGAGCCCTCTCTCAGGAAATATTTTCTAAACTCAACCTTTTGTTTTTATTTGTTTTTCCCTGCACAAGTTGGTGAACCAGGCACAGTTTTCTCTTTTTTCCATTCAGCAACTGAGTAAAGATGCATGGCAAGCGCGTGTACACTGCCGGCCAGTTCTTCTTTGAGTGTTTTATAAACAGTCTGATGCCTTTTTACGGCACTAAGTTCTTCAAATTCAGCAGAAACAAGGACAAGTTTAAAATGGGAGTCAGTTGCCGGTCCTGCATGCATGTGACTTTCATTTTGCAGGTCCAGGTATACCGGCTTCAACCTTTCTGACAGTTTTTGTTTAATCTGATCTGAAATATCCACTACGACTCCAGGCTGTGTTTTTGAGACAATAGGTCCGAACAAGGAAACCGAAAAAAACCTATGGCTATTGGCTGGTATCCCGGGCACATGAACAAGGCCCGAAAAGAGATTATACATGCACTAAAGCAAGTTCATGCCGTTATCGAGGTGGTAGATGCACGCCTACCCTACTCTAGCGAAAATCCGTTGCTCAACGAACTTGCCGGTGACAAGCCGGTATTGAAAATTTTAAACAAAGCCGACCTTGCCGAGGACAACCTGACAAAAGAATGGAACGCTTATTACCGCGACCTAGGCAAAACCACGTTGGTATTATCCGCCAAGTCCACAAATTATATTAAACGGCAAATCCTCGATAAGATTTTAGACATAGCCAGCCACGGAAAACCACCACTCAAAGTAATGATTGTTGGCATTCCCAATGTCGGCAAATCAACGCTCATTAATAACCTTGCAGGAACAAAAATTGCCAAAACGGGCAACGAGCCTGCCGTTACCAAGGGACAACAGATTATAAGGCTGGGCGATGACGTGCATTTGGTTGATACCCCTGGAATACTCTGGCCTAAAATCGAGGATCAGGAGTCTGCATTTCGCCTTGCCGTCAGCGGCGCAATCAAGAACACGGCTATTGAGCTTGAAGATATTGCCCTTTATGCCCTTGAATTCATGGCAGAAAAACACCCGGACCGTTTGGTCTCTAGATACGATATCGACGTTATTGGCGAAGAGCCAGCCCGAGTGCTTGAGGCCATTGGTAAACTCCGTGGCTGCCTAAAAAAAGGAGGCGTAGATTTCCATAAAGCGGCAGAAATTGTGCTCAATGATATCCGTTCCGTCAAACTTGGGCCGCTTACTTTTGAGTCCCCCTTGGACATCAAGATCTTTCAGGAAAAACCTGAACAGACTTCTTAATCCATTCCTGCAAGAAATACTGCTCTGAGGATGACTGTCAGGGCTGACAATGAACATAATCCCAGCAGCCAGGGGCGTGCTGAGTGCCTATCAATCAGACGTTTGAAGGGGCCTGAGCACAATACGCCGATGATCACTCCCAGAATCAGCAGCGCACTGTATACAAGATCCTCCAGTTGAAACCTTCCCACTGCCGCCAATGCAATCAGAGAAACAATACACCCCATTGTGAAAAGCATGGCCAGGTTGCCTCTTAACTCAGATCCGCTTGCATTCTGAAAGACCAGTGCAACCGGAGGCCCGCCGATTGAGGAAATCGTGCTCATAAAGCCGGAGAAAATGGTGGCAACAAATACTTTTGTTGATGAAGGCCTGATATTTGTATGTACAAGACTGATGCCCACTGCAATCAACACCAGCGAGGCAAAAAGCAGATCAAATACCATAGCAGAGATAGTGCCCATCAAATAGGCCGCGGGCGGTGAACCGATCAGGCGGCCAGCCAGGGCTGCTTTAAGGTATCCGAAATTGATCGAATGGCGCTCATTCCAACCCATCCAGATGACCTGAAATAAGGCAGCAGCTATCAATGGCCCAGGGACCAGGTTGCGATCTATCAGAAGTAAAACTGGCGCTGCAATCAGAGCAAGACCGAATCCAACCGCTGACTGGATAACAGTACCAGCAATGACAACAATAATGGCCAGTGCGATTTCAAGCCAGGAGATCGCTAGAAATTCCACGGAGAAGAATTAGGCGTTTTTGGCGCGTCGGGCCAAAAACTCTTCGGTTGAATTACTTCTTGGAAACGGCTCATCAGGAATAGACAAATCCAGGGCATTGCAAAGCGGTCCCCAGCCTTCACTGACATTCCAAATCAACAGTCTCTCTGCCGGCACACTCGCTTTTACCTTTTCAACGTGTGAGATATAGGCCGCCTTGGCCTTCTCTTCCTCCACAAAACCCTCTGGGTAAACAGATTTATAGAGCTCAAGGATCATATTAAGCCAGGCTTTCCTGGCAGGGCTCATATCTTTGGGTGGATTTATCTTGATCTGCAGAATAGTGGCAATTGCACTCTTCCACCAGCTGTCGGGGTCGCGGGTAGAGAGAATTACCAGAGCATCAGGATAATACTGGGCAACACTTTCCCATTGCGTAGAAACAGGCTCGTCCACAGCGGCGACATACCCGTCAAAAACCTGGTCCCATTTAACTTTTTCTCCTTTTGCTGCAGCATGCCATAGGGGCGTATGTTCCTCGAGATGCTCGAAAAGCTCAGTCATATGGTAGCAAGGCCCGCCAAGCAGTTTTTCCAGAGCCAATTTCAGTGACATGGTTCCTGTTCTCCCAAGGCCAGCGCCTATCACTTTTAGAGACATGACTAGTTACCTCGGGTAAAACGGTGGAATTTTGGCATCGTAGTTAACCCACACCGACTTGGGCTCGGTATACTCATGCATGGCAAAATGCCCCATTTCCCTACCATATCCTGAGTCCTTGATTCCACCGAAAGGTGATCCCGGATGAAAGCGCTTGTAGCAGTTTATCCAGACCATGCCAGCTTCCATTGCCTGCGCAACCTTATGCGCTCGTGTCAGGTTATTCGTCCATAGACCCCCGCCTAGGCCATAGATACTGTTATTGGCCTGTGCGAGAACCTCATCGTCATTTTTAAACGTGGAAACAACGACGAAGGGCCCAAAGACTTCCTCCTTGCTGACCCGGTCACCGGCTTTCGCCTTCACAATTGTAGGCAAGACAAAACAGCCTTTCTGCAGCTCTGCAGCATCAGGCTGCCTGCCTCCGAGGAGTATCTCACCTCCTTCCTGCACCGCGACGTCGCAGAAATTTAGCACACGTTCCTGGTGCATTTTTGAGGTCAACGGCCCCATTTCAGTTTTCGGGTCTAGGGGGTTACCCTGCTTAATTGAGGCAGCAAGGGCGGTGAATTTCTCGAGGAATTCATCGGCTATGCTTTCATGCAGTATCAGGCGTGACCCGGCTATGCAGGCCTGCCCCTGGTTATGGAAAATGGCAAAGGCTGAGCCTCCTACGGCAGCATCGATATTGGCATCCTCGAACACAATATTGGCTCCCTTGCCCCCCAGCTCCAGTTGAATACGTTTCAGGTTGCCAGCAGAGGCTTCCACGATTTTTCTTCCCGTCACGGTAGAGCCCGTAAATGAAATCTTATCGATACCGGGATGCTCGGCCATGTACTGGCCAGCAATATGGCCATAACCCGGTACTACGTTGATCACACCTGGCGGAAATCCTACCTCTCTTGCCAGCTCAGCAACCCTTAGTGTAGACAGAGGCGTTAATTCGGCCTGCTTCATTACCACGGTATTACCAGCGGCTAGCGCAGGGCCAAGCTTCCAGCTAGTAAACATTAGCGGAAAGTTCCAGGGCACAATCTGACCCACAACTCCTACGGGAACACGCTGAACGTAATTCAGAAAGCCCGTATCAACAGGAATAACTGACCCTTCATTCTTATCGGGCATTCCGGCGAAATAGCGATACGTCGCGACCGTACGCATGACATCTAGATTATGGGTATCCCGAATGGGGTGCCCGGTGTCGAGCGATTCAATCAGGGCAATGTTGTCTCTGTCTTGCTCTATGGCGTCAGCGAGCTTACCTATGAGCACTCCCCTGTCCGACGGGTTCATGTTTGCCCAGGCCGGGAAAGCATTCCTTGCAGCATCTACGGCCCTGTCAATATCAGCTTGCTTGGCCTCGGCGACATTGGCTAGGAGGGAATTATCATAGGGATTGAAAACTTCAAACGTACTGCCATCTGCAGCATCAACGAATTCATTGTTGATAAACAACTGGGTCTGAAATTTGGGATCAGCCATCGGCATACCTCTTGATTTGATGTGCGGCGTATTTTTATCGTGCTGAAATAAAACCGGCCTGTTCAGCTTATCCATAGAAAAGCATGCAACAGACCGGAATTTCTACTGTTTTTGCTGAGTGTTGTTACCAGCGACTGGCAGTGATTGGAAATGGTTCAAGCTCGCCATTGGCGTACTTTTCATCCAGTCCAGGAGTACCGTTTTCAAGCACCATTAGCATTGAACGCTTGGGTGAGTAACCCTGGTGCCTAATGTCAGCAGGCATGGCACAGACATCGCCAGATTTCATTACAATGCGTCCTCTTGGGTTACCTGTATCCTTGTCCTGGATATTCCAGTGGATTTCGTCAGTAAGCTGAATAAACCACTCGTTGCGATCGTTACCATGAATTACCGGCAGCATATGTTCCTCACTGGTAACACAGCAGATACAGGCCTGTGTAATAGAGGTGAACGAGGGATTCCATGTCACGTCAGCGCGGGCAATATGATCAAACAGGTTAAATGCATGAACCTGGTCTTCAAAGCCTGGCTCTACTTCGATATCTGGGTGATCAAATTCCATATCTGCAAAGGCGCGGTTAATCGGATGACCCGACTCATCTGAACGAGGCTGGACATCGCCCGGCAGTCCAAGCATTCTGCGTGCGGGTTCGAAACCGCGGATAAGTGGACCGGAAGCCTCCTGCTGTTTAGCACCCAAGGGTGAACCGGTTTCAAGAGGAGCGCTTAAAGGATCGTATCCTTCGTTGATCCAGTCCTTGGAAATGGTCTCGAAAGCGACACGCACATCGTCGGTATTGAAGGTTTCCAGATAATCGACACCGGTTTCTTTGTGACCTTTGCTATAGGCACCTGCATAAATATCTACAGTGCCGTAATGGTTTTGGGTGCCAAATACGTCATCAAAAAAGATCCAACCATAGAAGAATCCCCAGCCAATATCGCGCACCATTGCCCTGAGGAAACGGTCTACTTCAATGGTATGGGTACCCTTTGGCCAGTCAACGTGAACGAAATAGGCATCGCGAGTAAATTTGAAACCTCCAAACTGGAAACTACGATAACCCAGTACCGGATCTGGTTCGGAGGCAATTACTAAGACTTTTTCTCGAGTCACTTCGGTATTCATTGCTTTATCCTCTTTATAAATTCAGTTATTTCAATACGCAGATTTCGGACCATTTCTCTACACTTTCCGGTCCGGCGGAAGTCTGGATAAGCACCACTCCCGGTTTCTCAGATCTCAGCTGGTAGGCTGCGCCCTGCGGAAGCAGAACCTCGTGTCCCCTTCTGGCAGTCACCTTGCCCATTCTCTTTCCTTTAGGGTCAGCGCCAAGCTTGATGGCACCGGCATCATGGGTAGGCTTTTCATCGTCTTCCAGCTGGTAAAATTCAAATTCAATCTCCCCTTCCATGACAATGGCAAACTCATCATGCGGAGCCGTGTACCAAGGTGATGAACCTTCCGCGCGGGCCACTTCCGCACAGTATTCCAGGTTTGAAGCGACCATGATGCGTTCATAGGGCGCGGACTCATTGCAGATTTCAAAAATATTGGAGAAGGCATAGTGCTTGAGATCATCATTTAGATCGATGGTCCCTTTGTCATAGGAGTCGAGCGACCCCACCATAGTTTTGTAGCTCATTATTATTGTTCCCCTTAAAGAACGGACTATGTGGTTAGCAGAATTGACCGGGTACCGGACGGTCTTTGCCGTTCTCAACACCCATTGCGAGACAACCGATAATATGAAGTTCGGGTACAGTAAT
>RFVC01000034.1 GCA_009922595.1 Gammaproteobacteria bacterium
TCGTTAAACAGGACGGTATCCTGTGGAACGACGCCAATGGCTGAGCGCAGGGATTGAAAGGTAAGGTTACGAATATCGTGACCACCAATTGCAATGGCACCGGAGTTGCAGTCATAAAACCGGAACAGCAACTTGATCAGCGTTGATTTGCCCGAGCCGCTAGAACCCACCACCGCGACATTTTCACCAGGGGCTACAGTAAAGGACACATCCCGGATAATTTCCCGGTCGGGACGATAGTGAAAGCTCACGTTACTGAAGGAAATATCAGGCTTTTCAATTTTTAATGCCTTTGCATCCGAGTTTTCAGTAATAGTGGCTTGCGCCTCAAGCAGATCGAATAGCTTTTCTATATTCGCCAGCGACCCCTTTATCTCCCTGTAGACGAAACCGAGAAAATTCAATGGTATAAAGAGCTGCATCATGAAGGAATTGACCAGCACAAAGTCACCCAGCGTCATGGAGTCGTTAGCCACGCCTTTTGCCGCCAGCAGCAACATCGTCGTCATGGCAATCGAGATAATCATGGCCTGTCCACCGTTCAATGCAAACAGACTAACCCGCGTGCTGCGTCTCGCCTTCTCGAGGCGCTCAAGGCTTTCATCAAGGTACTGCGCCTCATACTCCTCGTTGGTGAAATACTTGACCGTTTCATAATTAAGCAGTCCGTCTATGGCGCGGGTACTGGCTTCTGAATCAGCGTGGTTCATTTCTCTGATGAATCCGGTACGTTTTTCGGTAGCAACCACCGACCAGATTCCGTAGGCGAGAATTGCGCCCACTATGACGCCGGCAAATGCCAGCCCGTAGTTGCCGAAAAAAATGCTGATCACAATAAGCAGTTCAAGGAAGGTAGGCAGAATATTGAACACCATCACCCGCATCAGGAAATGGATGCCACCAGTGCCCCTTTCAATATCCCTGGCCAGGCCACCAGTCTGCCTATTCAGATGGAAGTCCAGGTCGAGGGTATGCAGGTGCCTAAATGCCTTGAGACCGAGGTTGCGGATGGTTCGTTCGGTAACGCGGCCAAACAGGAGATCCCTGACCTCGTTAAAGAGCACGTTGAGGAAACGGGCGAGGCCGTAACCAATGATCAACACCATCGGCACCGCAACAATCATGGTAGCATCAGTTGACTCTAACTGGGCATCGAGATTATCGACGATATATTTCTGAAAGAATGGAATACTGATTGTTGAAAGCTTGGCCAGTCCTAGGGACATAAATGCCAGCAACGTGCGCGTTTTAAATTGCAGTAGGTACGGCATGAGAAGCCTGAAGACATGCCATTTCATGTCCAGGTTTTCTATATCGGTTGCTTGCCTGCGTGCCATGGGAGAGGATTTAAGCGAGTCTCTCCCGAATGGATTTCAAAATACCCTGGCTGTCGAGGCCGCAGGCAGACAGCATCTCCTCAGGCTTTCCGTGATCTATGAAGGCATCTGGCAGGCCAATATTGAGTGCCTGGACCTCCATGCTTTCTGACTCAAGGAACTCGTTGACCGCGGATCCGGCGCCGCCTTTCACGGCATTTTCCTCAACGGTAACGAAGAGAGAATGGTTATCTTCCAGTTCTTTTAGCTTTGTTTCATCCAGCGGTTTCACGAAGCGCATGTCCACCAGGGTGGCATCAATTTCCTCGGCTACATCCCTGCACGCAGCGAGCAATGTGCCGAAAACAAGCAGGGCTATTCCCTTGCCTTCACGTATAACGCGCGACTTGCCCAGCGCCAGCGCTTCAAGCACAGGGTCTATCTCACAACCGGTTGCCTTACCCCTTGGATAACGGACTGCGGCTGGTCCTGGATAGTTTAATCCCGTAGTCAGCAGTTTCCTTGCTTCATTTTCATCACTTGGCGCCATGACTACCAGGTTTGGAATACAGCGCAGGTAGCTAAGATCAAAACTGCCGGCATGGGTTGGACCGTCTTCACCTACCAGACCAGCGCGATCAATCGCAAAGAGCACGTCAAGGTTCTGAATGGCGACGTCATGAATCAGCTGGTCGTACCCGCGCTGCAAGAAGGTTGAATAAATAGCCACCACTGGCTTGAGCCCATCGCAGGCCATGCCGGCTGCAAATGTTACGGCATGCTGTTCAGCAATGGCGACATCAAAGAAGCGGTCCGGGAATTTTTCTTCAAATTCCCTCATGCCGGAACCCTCGCTCATGGCAGGCGTTATGCCGACAACATCAGGTTCGGTTTCGGCCGTCTGGCAAAGCCAGTCGCCAAATACTTTTGAGTAGGTGGGCGCCGCATTGGAAGTTTGCCTGGTTTTTTCCGAGGCAGAGGCCAGCTTGCTCAGCGCGTGCATGCCAAAGGGATCCTCCTCCGCCGGCAGGTATCCCTTACCCTTTTGCGTCACTACATGGAGTAGCCTCGGTCCTTTTATATCCTTGATGTTTTCAAGGATGTCGACCAAACCGTTAACATCATGGCCGTCGATCAGCCCGAAATAGGTAAATCCCAATTCCTCGAATATCGTAGCTGGAGACACCATGCCTTTTATGTACTCTTCCGCACGGTGTGCCGCCTTCCATGCCGGCGGCAGTGCAGACAGCACTTTCTTGCTGCCCGACCTCAGGAAGTTATAGGGCTTGCTCGCCCACATCCGCGCGAAGTAACTGGACAGCCCGCCGACATTTCGAGATATCGACATGTTGTTGTCGTTAAGAATTATGAGGATGTCTTCTTCAAGGTCGCCGGCATGGTTGAGCGCCTCAAATGCAAGACCTGCGGTCATCGCCCCGTCGCCTATCACTGAAACTATTTTCCTGTCAGATTCCTGCTGCCTCGCGGCAACCACCATACCAAGTGCAGCCGAGATAGAAGTGCTGGAATGCCCTGCCCCGAAGGTGTCGTATTCACTCTCGGCACGGTTGGTGAATGCGGCCAGCCCGCCGGACTGACGCATGGTCAGCATCTGTTCGCGGCGGCCGGTAAGAATCTTGTGGGGATAGCTTTGGTGCCCTACATCCCAGACCAGTTTGTCATCCGGCGTATTGAAGACATAGTGCAGGGCAATGGTCAGCTCGACTACACCGAGACCTGCCCCAAAATGCCCGCCGGTTTTACCGACGGTATACAGCAGGTAATGGCGCAGTTCACTGGCAACAGCATTCAGTTGCTCCTGCTCCAGCTCGCGCAAATCAGCCGGGGAATCTATGCCGTCGAGCAAAGGCGTCTCGGGCCGCTCAATTGGAATTTTTTCAAACATTCTAAGGACTTAATGCAAAAAATCGGCTGTATTCTACCCCAAAGGGGCCTGACAGTCTTATTACAGCATTATTGATGACCGGTCTGAACGCTCAGTTTTCTCTTTCAATTATGTACCTGGCTATGCCCGCTAGCTTTTCACCATGCTCACCAAAGGGTTCCAATGCAGCCAGAGACTCGTCGAGCAGGCTAACAAGTCTCTGCTTGGCGCCTTCCAGGCCCAGTATCGCGGGATAAGTGGCCTTGTCCTGGGACTGATCCTTGCCCTGCTGTTTACCAAGGGTCGTAGTGTCACCTTCAACGTCAAGAATATCGTCTTTCACCTGGAAGGCCAGCCCAATGCTGGTTGCAAATCTTTGGAGGTTCGCAAGCTGCTCCACAGTGGCAGATCCTGAGCTCATTGCACCCAACCTGACACTGGCGTTGATTAGCACACCAGTTTTAAGCCCATGCATCTTTGCCAGCGTTTCCTCAGACATTTTTATCCCTGCACCTTCAATATCAATTGCCTGTCCAGCCACCATGCCTCTCCAGCCGGCTGCTTCTGCCAGTGTCGCAACCATCTGCAAAGCCACTTCTGGCCCGACGGCACCCTCTTTAGAATTGGCCAGCAATTCAAAAGCCATTGACTGCAAGGCATCACCGGCAAGGATGGCTGTCGCTTCATCAAACATGATATGGCAGGTAGGACTTCCCCTTCGCAACTCATCATCATCCATGGCCGGCAGATCATCATGAATGAGTGAGTAGGTATGAATGAGCTCAACAGCACAAGCGCAGTTATCGGCATCGTCCAGCGAGCCGCCCACCGCTTCCGCACTGGCATAAGCAAGCACCGGCCTGATACGTTTGCCTCCGTTATTCACAGCATAATGGATTGCTTTTTCCAGCCGGTCTGCCAGGGCAGGATTTTCAAGACAGGTTTGCAAAGTGGTTGAGGCTCTCTGCTGAAGCTTGAGGATATAGTCCTTCGTGTCGGTCATGCTGGGTTATCAGTCGAGCGCTTCGTCTTCGTTATCTTCGATGAACGGCTCAGCTTCCGGCTCGTCATCCTTGACCAATAGCTGAACTTTCTGTTCCGCGTTGTCCAGTGCAGCCTGGCACTCCCTGGTAAGCTTGATACCCTGCTCAAAGGCTTTCAGGGATTCCTCGAGACTCAGCTCGCCTTCCTCCATTGCCTCTACCAGCTCTTCGAGGTTTTCCAGTGCTTTTTCAAAATTAAATTTTGCCGGTTTTTTTGCCATTATGTTTCTCTGTTTACCCGTGATTTTCCTCGGTTTGCCGATTTTGTAGGGCTTTGAGTATTGTGCAATTATTATGAAATTAAACTGCCGGTAACTCAGCTTATGTCCCGATTCAGTAAATCGGGAAAATCTGAATGCGATAATAAGGAATAGCGATTATCTATCGTAAGCAATTGAATTGAAAGCTGTTTTTTTCTAAAGATAATTGATGTGTAATATATCCAGCAAACGATTAGGTAACTAATAAAACGTGTAACCCAAGGAATTTATTGGCGAAAATAGATTTGAACAGCAACAGGAATAATCGTATAAATAGGGTTCTGCAAGGCACTAAGGGTTAAGTTGAACGCTTTTAATAACGAGCCTAAATACGAATCTGGACAGGCATTACAGATTAAAAGAATTCTTTTTAGCGTACCGATTAACTAATTCACTAACCGATAAAGAGTGGGGAAAAACAAATGAAAAAACTCATTATTACCGGAGCATTTTTTATCAGCTCAATTCTCTCTTTCAATGCAATGGCGCAGATGTCTGCTGAAGATGCGGCTGCCGCAGTAAAACGCCGCCAGTCTGTTTTCCAAGTACTAGCGTTTTCGAATGGTCCTCTTGGTCAGATGGCGCGTGGTGCAGACTACGATGAAGCTGCAGCCATGCAGGCCATAGACCGCGTTGCCATGGTGGCGCCAATGATTGCTGAGGTCTTTGGTGCGGATACTCGAGGCTCTGGCGTACAGACTCGCGCCTTAGATTCTATCTGGGACAGCCAGGATGACTTTGCCCAGTTGGCAATGGACCTCGTTGATGGCGCCAACGCTGCCCGCGATATCCTGGCCAGCCAGGGTGCCAGTGGCGTTCGCCAGGCAGTTGGCCAGATCGGTCCGAAGTGTGGTGCTTGTCACGACCGCTTCCGCGCTGACTGAGCAAGGCTTTCTTATTCGAAAAAAAGCCCCTGTCTTTGAGAAGGCAGGGGCTTTTTTTATGAGTAACTTTTTTCGATTCGATTAATCAAAATTGAAATCATCACCACCGCCGGCATCATCGGAAATAAAGAAGGCGGCATAGGCTTCCCTGTCCTCAGGCGATAACTGGCTGGTATGTTCAACCACGTCAGCCATCTCACCGCCGACAAAATCAAAACTTGCTGTCATACCAAGTTCCAACAGGCCGACAAAATCAAAACGTGTCCAACCAGAGAGCCCTTCCTGATTAATAGGGGTGGATACAATGTCGGATCCGGCAAACTCTTCTGACAGTACCATCATGCCCAGCTCGTTTCTCGGCGTATGACACTCACCGCAGTGGCCAAGCGCTCGCGCGAGATAGGCACCTCGCTGAATCTGTGGATCATCTGCAACAGCGGGTGGCTCACCTTCCATGTAGTCCGCAAGGATATTCCAGCCCGCCATGAGAAAATCAAACTGCCAGGCTGGCAGTTCGTGATCAGGGATTTCACTGCGAATAGCCGGCTGCGTCATTAGGTAAGCAGCAAGATCCAGGACATCTTCGTCAGTCATGTTGGTGTAGGTACGATAAGGAAATGATGGCCAGTAGAAGCCGCCGCCTGGACTGCGGCCATGTTTCATGGCAAGAATGAAATCTCTGCCGGTCCAGCCGCCTATACCGGTTTCCTCATCAGGGGTGATGTTGGGTGTGAAGTACACGTTGGGGAAAGGCTCTTCAACTTCGATCTTGTAACCCCCGGAGGGACCTTCGGCTTCCTCCAGCTGATGACAAGCTGCACAACCCCCGGCGTTATAAATGTATTCGCCTCTGGCAATGGCATCGGCTGAAACAGGTATTACAGGACTACCTACCATCGGCAGGCCGAAAACCCAGTACAGGCCGGACAACACGATCGCAAGTACGATGATCAGTGAGATTAACTTGTTGTTCATAGAGACTTTCCTTGTTAATTTCTTGTCATTATACGATTTAAAATTTTAGTCAGAGAATAAGCAATAATCATGAAGAGCCGCTTTCAAATGCTGACCTGTAAGGGTTAGGAGTGGCCCAGCTTTTCCTTTTCTAATTCCTGCTGCTCAGCTTTACGCAAATGCTTTTCACGCTTGCGGGTTTCAATCAGCGCTGAGACATCAGAGCCAAGATGCGCCTCTCCTCGCTTACTTGCCAATTCCATTTGCTTCTCTCTTTCCCTAAACTTGGCTTTCTGCTCTGAAGATTTTTCGTCAAAGCAGCGAGGACAGCTAACTCCCTTTTCATACATTTCGCTTTGCATATCCTCTTCAGTAATCGGCAACCGGCAGGCGTGACACTGATCATAACCCCCTTTTTCGAGCTTATGATTTACTGCCACGCGGTTGTCAAAAACAAAACATTCCCCCTGCCACAGAGAATTTTCCTCCGGCACGGTCTCCAGGTATTTTAGGATTCCGCCTTCCAGGTGATACACCTCCTCAAAACCCTGCTCCTTTAAATAGGCAGTCGATTTTTCACAGCGGATACCCCCGGTACAGAACATGGCCACTTTTTTGTGTTTTTCAGGGTCGAGTTCTTTTTCAACGTAGTCGGGAAACTCCCTGAAACTGTCTGTGCCTGGATCAACAGCATTTTTGAATGTTCCTATTTCCACTTCATACCTGTTGCGTGTATCGATCAGCAACACGTCAGGATCAGAAATAAGGGCATTCCAGTCCTCTGGCTTAATGTGCGTGCCCACCTTCCTGTTGGGGTCAATTCCTTCCACGCCCATAGTGACAATTTCTTTTTTTAGCTTGACCTTGGCGCGGTAAAAGGGAATTTCATCATCGAATGATTCCTTGGAATCAAGATTTTCCAGACGGGGATCTTTTTTCAGCCAGGCAATTACAGCTTCTATACCTGCTCTGCTGCCGGCTATCGTGCCGTTTATACCTTCGCTGGCAAGAAGAAGTGTGCCTTTGACATGGTTGTCCTGCATCACCTGCAGGAGAGGGTGACGAAGCGCTTCAAAATTGTCGAGCCTGACAAAGTGGTACAGGGCACATACGACAACAATCCTGTCATCTTGGATAGTCATATTCTTTCCTTTTGCGATTCGGAGCGTAAATCCGGGGCAAAACAGGGGTCAAAGTATACCGGGGCGAAATTCAGATTTCAGCCTAGAGAAGTGTGTCTATGGATAGTCTGCTGGACGCTTTTGCAATTGCTTGATTTTCATCAAGCCATGGCAGACTGCCGAGCCTTGGGGCGTCAATCATTCCAGATAATGAGTTAAGGTTCTCCTCTAAAACCGCCATTCCAGGATCAATCTGGTTGCCAATCCAGCCGGCCAACATGAGCCCAGAGGCCTTGACAGACTCAGCTGTCAGGATTGCATGGCTAAGACAGCCAAGACGCATTCCCACAACAAGAATTACTGGCAGCTCCAGCAACCTGGCTACATCAGCAAGCGTTTCTTCCTGGTTCAGCGGCACCTTCCAGCCGCCAGCGCCTTCAACCAGTGTCAGGTTAGCCTGCATCTCAAGCACCGGCCTGCATTTCTCTGCAATTACTTCAGCTTGGAGCAATTCACCAGCTACGGCAGCGCCAATATGGGGGGCTACGGGATTTGGAAAACAGGTTGGGTTAATCTGCTCCAGTGTCAGTGGTAGTGAACAGTACTCAGAAAGCGCAACAACATCTTCATTTTGCAGTCCAAGGGAAGTGTCGGTTACACCCGCGGCTACCGGCTTGAGCGCTGCAGTGCTCAAACCATTTTTCATGGCAGCACAGAGCATTGCGCAGCTGGCGAAGGTTTTACCTGCATCCGTATCAGTTCCAGTGACAAAATAGGCAGGCATTTATTTCTCCATCTCTATCAGCACAATATCCCAGGTGACCGAAGTTCCCTTGTCATTCTCAGCATTACGTTCAAAATGCGCTTTCACTTTTCTAAACTTGTCTTTACCCGTCAGCCCCTGCCTCTGTCCCGCATTTATATTATGAGCCCCTATTCCCTTCAGCTCTTTGCACAGGGCATTAAATGAGGAGTAAAAACAGAATTCCTGCTGATTGTTGGAAGTAACCCTGGAAAACGGCACCTGCCCTAGGCACTTAACTATCTCGCCGTAGGGCAGGAAGGTATTCACATGAACAAAGGAATCGATTGCTGACCAGCTCTCACGCAGCTCCGTCAGTGTTTTCTCGGCCAGCGTGCTAACAAAGGCATGCGCACCAGGCTTCAGTACCCGAAATATTTCCTGGCAAAACATGACCGGATCGGTGCACCACTGCATGGCCAGGCTGGATACCACCAGATCGAAACTGTTATCGAAAAAAGGAAGGCTCTCGCCGTCGCCACAGACCCAGTTTTCACATTCACTGTTACCCCGGGGCCGGGCATGAAGCAGCATCGCATCGGCGATATCTAGGCTGGTGATGCAGGACTGCGGGTACACAGGCATTAAAGATGACGCGCAGTAGCCTGTGCCGCTTCCTATATCAAGTATGCGCGTAGTTTTCCGGTCAGGGATACGGCTTAGCAGTGTATCCGCTACATCTCTCTGGAACTGGGCATAGGTATCGTAGCTGCCGGCGGCTTTTGCAAATGAGTCGGCAATACGTATTTTTGAAGGTGACATTTGCATATTCACGACACAGCACCATGGACTATTGCCGCAACACTATTCATACCCTGCAGCAGTTTATCCAGCTGTGCTTCCGTATGAACAGCACTGAATGTCACCCTGAGCCTTGCCGTCCCTGTCGGTACTGTTGGCGGCCTAATGGCGCTGACATACAGACCCTTCTCCAAAAGTGCCTGGCTGGCCTGGAGTGTTTTCTCATTCTCACTAATAACTACTGCCTGTATTGGCGTTTCTGAAGGCAGAACCTCAAGTCCGAGATTTTCACAATGCGTTCTGAAACGGTAGACAAGCTGGGACAGGTATTCACGGCGCCACCTGTCCTTGCGCACAATGTTGAGACTGCATCGAATAGCTTCAGCCTGGGCCGGCGACATGGCAGTCGTATAGATATAGGGGCGGCAGAACTGGATTAAGGTTTCTATGAGTTCAGCACTGCCCGCCACGAATGCGCCGCTTACGCCAAAAGCCTTGCCAAAGGTCCCCACTAGTATCTGCAGGTTTTCTTCATTGATAACTGTGCCGTCCTCCAGCGCTTGTCCTACCAGGCCGCCACCCTCGCCGCCCATCACACCAAAACCATGGGCATCATCAATCATCAGGAGAGCATCGTTTTTGCTGGTTACCTCGATGAGGTCAGGAATGCTGGCCGTATCTCCATCCATACTGAAGACGCCATCGGAGACAACCAGCTTTCTTGGGGCTGACGATTTTCCCAGCATCGTATCCAGGGCAGCGTAATCGAGATGGGGAAAACGCCTGAATGCAGCCCCGCTGAAAAGGCCGCCATCAAGTAATGAGGCATGATTAAGCCGGTCTTCAAATACTGCATCACTTTTTTCCAGCAAGGTGGTAATGACTCCAAGGTTAGCCATAAAGCCGCTTGAAAATACCAGGGCCCTGCTGCGCCCGGTAAATTCTGCCAACTCTTGTTCCAGGGCATGGTGAGGCGCCATGTGACCACTGACGAGATGGGATGCACCACTGCCAGCACCGAACGCATCAAGACCCTCGTGGTAGGCCTGCAGAACATCAGGATGACCTGCTAGGCCCAGGTAATCATTGCTGCAAAAACTGGTGACATGATTGCCGTCGAGAATAATTTCGGTGCCTTGAGGAGAAAAAAGCGTGCGGCGCTGCCTCAGCAGAGACTGCTGTTTCCTCTCCTGCAGTTGCTGCTGCAGATCCTCGCGGAAAGACTTCAACGAAACTCCGGGGCCGGAATTAGTGACTCATAGCATCGTAAAAAGTGGGAGGCTCTTCACGCAGCAGTTCATGGGAAAGTTTTTCTTCGAGTTCAATTTCTTCAGGATGAATACCAAGTCGCTGGAACAGGCGCATGTCATCATGCTCTTCAGGGTTGGGAGTAGTCAGCAGTTTTTCCCCATAGAAAATTGAATTCGCGCCGGCTAGGAAACAAAGCGCCTGCATCTGGTCATTCATTTCCTCCCTGCCCGCTGACAATCTTACGTGTGATTCAGGCATCAGAATCCTCGCGACGGCAATCATACGAATGAACTCAAATTCGTCCAAGTCATCAACATCCTCCAGCGGAGTGCCCTTGATCTTGACCAGGTTGTTAATGGGTACACTTTCAGGATGTTTAGGCAGGTTTGCGAGTTCTTTTAGAAATTCAATTCGGTCATTCATGCCTTCGCCCATACCGACAATGCCGCCGCAGCAAACTTTTATGCCGGCATCCCTGACATGAGCCAGCGTATCCAGCCGATCTTCAAAGCTTCGAGTGGATATGATTGTCTTGTAGTAATCACGCGAGGTATCAATATTGTGGTTGTAGTAATCCAGTCCTGCCTCGGCCAGTGCCTCGGTCTGCTCCACGCTCAATGCACCCAGCGTCATGCAGGTTTCCATGCCCATCGCCCTGACGCCTTTCACCATTTCCAGGACATGCGGAAAATCTTTTGCCGACGGATGTTTCCAGGCCGCTCCCATGCAGAATCGGCTGGCTCCGTTCTCCTTGGCTCGCCTGGCTTCATCCAGGACTTTCTCCACCGCCATCAGTTTTTCCTTTTCCAGTTCGGTGTTGTAGTGCCCACTTTGCGAACAGTACTTGCAGTCCTCCGGGCATGCGCCGGTCTTGATAGACAAAAGTGTACTGACTTGCACAGCATTTGGATCGAAGTGTTGCCTGTGGACTGACTGCGCCTGGAAAACCAGGTCATTAAAGGGCAGATCATAGAGAGACCGAACCTCTTCGAAGGTCCAGTCGTGGCGGATTACTGGTGTCATGGTAATACCTGGTTTTTGAAGAACGAAAAGTAGCAGATTAAGGGGTTTGCGCTAAGCTGAGTTATATATGCCAGTGAACATACTACCATGTAAACTATAAATCATCGAAATGTTTACAAATGGTTAATTAATATACAATATGGTGCCTTTTCAGGGTCCCTGCATCCTGTGCAGGAGGCCATCTTACAGGCATCTTGACCTCTGGCTCCTAGTGAGGTGTCTCTGCCCCGAATTGAGAGGCCCTGCCGGCAATGCGACCTCAACCTGCCCCTAGTTTACAGGGGCACTGTTTATGGCACCTATGTCGTTACTACAGGCGTGACAGTAAATGAAATTAGCAGGCTGCTCAAAAAATTCGGTGTGGCCGATATTCATGTCTGGTCGCTGACGCGTAGACTCCTAGAGTAAAAGTCTTTGGGTGTGCTGCGACTTATTCAATAAAATAACGAAGCATGATTGATCTAAACTTTGACAGGGAGCACCTCTGGCATCCCTACACCTCGATGGAAAACCCTCTTCCGGTATACCCGGTGGAAAGAGCGGAAGGTATCCATCTGTACCTTGAGAATGGGCAATCCCTGGTGGACGGCATGGCTTCCTGGTGGAGCGCCATCCATGGTTATAACCACCCTCGCCTGAATACTGCGGTGACCAGCCAGCTGGATAAGATGGCTCACGTCATGTTTGGCGGCATCAGTCACGAACCGGCCATTGAGCTGGCCAAAAAACTAGTGAGCCTCTCACCACAACCACTACAAAAAGTTTTCCTGGCCGATAGCGGCTCGGTCAGCGTGGAAGTCGCCATCAAGATGGCGCTGCAATACTGGATAAATACCGGAGTCTCGGGCAAGCACCGTCTTTTAACTATACGTAAGGGATATCACGGCGACACTATCGGCGCCATGGCCGTCTGTGACCCGGTAACCGGCATGCACAACCTATTCTCTGGCCTACTTCCAGAGCATCTTTTTGCTGATGCCCCTGGGTGCCGATTTGGACAGGACTGCCGGGAAGAGGATATTCGGTCGGTTAGGGACCTCCTGAAAGCGCACCATAATGAGATTGCCGCCCTGATCCTAGAGCCAGTCGTGCAGGGTGCGGGTAGGATGTATTTTTACTCACAGGATTACCTGCGGCAGGTACGCCAGCTGTGTGATGAATTCAATGTCCTGCTGATTGCCGATGAAATTGCGACTGGCTTTGGTCGCAGCGGCAAATTCTTTGCCTGTGATCATGCCGGCATCAGCCCCGACATCATGTGCCTGGGCAAGGCGCTTACGGGCGGGTATATGACCCTCGCGGCAACCCTCTGCACGGAAGAGGTTGCCAACGGCATCTCCAGGAACCAGGGCGTTTTCATGCATGGCCCAACATTTATGGGCAATCCCCTGGCCTGTGCCTGCGCATTGGAGAGTATCCAGCTTTTGGAGGACAGTGGCTGGCAGGAGAAGGTCCTTTCCATTCAGGGCCAGCTTGAGGAAGGCTTGGCTCCCAGCAGTGATATTGCCAGTGTTGCCGATACCCGAGTGCTGGGGGCGATAGGCGTTCTCGAGATGAAGGATCCGATTGATATGGCAGCCGCCCAGGCCTTTTTCGTTGAGCGCGGCGTCTGGATTCGGCCATTCGGCAAACTGGTCTACATCATGCCGCCCTATGTGATTGAAAAGCCTGACCTGGCACTGCTCATGGACTCCATGATTGCGTTTGCTCACGCCCTCTGATGCCTATAGAATAGCCGCCTTTTGAGCATTCCAACCCTTTAAAGCAGGTAATTTCAACGTGTCAGACGAAAAACAAAATATTCTTAATTTCCTTGAAAACACATCTGTAGAAGTGACCCCTGGCGGCGCCAAGAAAATCGAGGATTTCAGGGAAATTCTGCGTCCCGGAACCACCGTGTTTGTTACCTTTCTGCCCGGCTCTGACTTCAGAGACACAGTAGATTGCGTAAAGAGGCTGTTCACCGAGGGCATGAACCCGGTACCTCACTTTGCTGCCCGCTCCATTCCCTCCAAGGACTTTTTCGAGGAAAATCTGAAGATTCTTCAGGCTGAGGCCCAGGTTGATGAAGCACTACTTATCGGTGGCGGCGTTGATAATCCTGTCGGTGAATTCGCCAGTTCGATGGAAGTCCTGCGTACTGACCTGTTTCAGGAATACGGCATCAAGAAGCTTGGCGTTGCCGGCCACCCCGAGGGTTCACCTGATATTCCACCGGAGGAAGTGACTAGAGCACTTCTCGATAAAAATGTCTATGCCAAGGAACACGACATAGATATGTACATCACAACCCAGTTCTGCTTCGAAGCAGAGCCAATCATCGAGTGGGACAAGAGGATTCGCGCGGAAGGCAATGAACTCCCGATTCATATTGGTATCCCGGGTCTGGCTACTATCAAGACCTTGATGAACCACGCCAAGCACTGCGGTATTGGTCCTTCGATGCGTGTTCTGACCCGTCAGGCAGCCAACATTGCGAAACTGATGACTACTCGTATGCCTGACCAGCTCACCCGCGACCTAGCTAACTACCAAGCCAATGATCCGAATTGCGGCATAAACCTGTGTCACCTTTATCCGCTCGGCGGCATGAAGAAGTCGGCAGCATGGCTTTACGCCGTAATTGATGGCGACTTTGAGCTTAATGACAAAGGCGGATTCGACCTGACCAGGGAACTAGATATCTGAGTTGAGTAGCTGTCAGTTATGTGACATAGGTCGCAGCAGAGCAGTACGACTGTGACGCAAATCGCAAACTCCCCAAGTGGTGTACGTAGAATAAAATTTAAATAATCTCTCCTATGATTTTGGTCTCACTAGGCTGTATAACTAAAAACCCCAATCAATGGATTGGGGTTTTTTTTGACCTTTAATAACACCTTTTTGTCATATTACTAATGTCTTCTTATTTTCTGTGATCCAGGTATTTCATCAAGATATTGTCTAATTGTTTTGTCTTGTCCTGGAATTACGAATGCTTCTCCTACCAGTTCTGCCATTGGCTCCAATACAAAGCATCTTTCATGTGCCCGCGGATGGGGCAAAATCAAATCATCGGTATTAATAATCTCATCACCAAAAGTGATCAGGTCTAGGTCAAGCGTACGGGCCTCGTTTTTGATCCCATTGCGCTGCCGGCCAGTATTATTTTCAATACTTTGCAGTTTAGCTAGCATCGAATGTGCTGACTCTTCCGCATCTGGCATCACGGCAGCGACCGCATTATAAAAATCCGGGGTGCCTTCAGGACTGTCTATAGGACTAGTGGTATACAGCGAAGAGACCAGCAGCAGCTCATCACTTAGTTGCTGTAGCGCATTGAATGCCGAGGCTAAAATCTCAACCGGGCTTTGCTCGGAAAAAGGCAGGTTTGATCCCAGGGATACAATCGCATAGCGGGAGAAATTATTGGCTGCAGACATGTGATGCAGCAATACTCTATTGGTGATATTGAGCAGAAAGTTCGTGCACGGCATCAACAAAGGTAGTTACGTGATCCGGGTTTACGAACTGGTGTATGCCATGCCCCAGGTTGAAGACATGCCCATTGCCATGGCCAAACTGCTTGAGAATGAGAGCAATCTCGTTGCGAATGATATCATCCCCGCCATAAAGCACCGCCGGGTCCATGTTGCCCTGTAGGGCAACTTTATCCCCCACCCTGGCGCGGGCTTCGTTGATAGGAATAGTCCAGTCTAGACCAACGCAGTCGCAGTCACTTTCAACGATCTTCTCCAGCCAGTGGCCGCCATTCTTGGTAAACAGTATTACAGGAACACGGTGACCTTCATGCTCCCTGACAAGGCCGCTGACAATTTTCTTCATGTAATTAAGGGAAAACGTTTCATAGGCATGAGCACTGAGAGCGCCGCCCCACGTATCAAAAATCTGCACGGCCTGTGCACCCGCCCTGATCTGGGCATTGAGATAATCCGTCACGGAATCGGCCAGCTTGCCCAACAACTCGTGCATCACCTCTGGCGTATTCATCATCATGGACTTGATATTTGCAAACTCCTTGCTTGAGCCGCCCTCAACCATGTACGTCGCTACCGTCCAAGGACTGCCGGAAAAACCGATTAGCGGTACGCTGCCATTTAGCGCTTTGCGAATGAGCTTTACCGCATCAAGAACGTAAGGAAGATCTTTTTCAGTGGAGATCACCTCGAGATCCTCCACATCGGCAGGCGTCTGCACAGGCTTTTTAAACTTGGGCCCCTCTCCCTGTTCAAAATACAGGCCCAGACCCATGGCATCGGGAATGGTCAGGATATCGGAAAAGAGAATAGCAGCATCGAGCGCGTAACGGCGCAAAGGCTGGAGTGTCACCTCGCAGGCCAGTTCAGGATTCTGGCAAAGATCCATAAAGCTGCCGGCTTCCTGTCGCACCTCGCGGTATTCAGGCAGGTATCGGCCAGCCTGGCGCATCATCCAGACCGGCGTGACATCAACGTCCTGCTTGAGCAGGGCACGAATAAATCTGTCGTTTTTTAATTCAGCCATAGTCGGTAAAGGCCACAGTGCTAGCCTGATCAGACTTCCAGGTAGTCGAGAATGGAATTTCCGGCCTCGCGGCCTTCGTAGATTGCGGTTACCACAAGGTCGGCTCCTCTCACCATGTCTCCACCGGAAAAGATTTTTGGATTGGAAGTCTGGTAGGGATAGCTGCCAGTTTCGGGGGCTATAACGCGGCCCTTGGCATCGAGGTTGATGTCATAGTCTGCAAACCACGACGCCGGGCTTGGCTGGAAACCAAAGGCAACCAGAACAGCATCAGCTTTCATCACCACCTCGCTGTCCGGAATTTCTTCAGCACTGCGACGGCCATTGGCATCTGGTTCACCCATACGGGTCTGTACAAATTTAACGCCGGTTACCTGGTCATTCTCATCACCGATGATTTCGACCGGCTGGTGGTTGAAGACGAAATTCACTCCTTCCTGCTTGGCGTTGGTTACTTCGCGACGGGAACCCGGCATGTTCTGCGCATCACGTCGATACACACAGGAAACCGATTCTGCTCCCTGGCGCACAGCTGTTCTCACACAGTCCATTGCAGTATCACCACCACCCAGCACGATGACGTTCTTGCCTTCCATGCTGATGTAATCGGCCAGGTCATCGCTGTAATTCATGTGATAGTTGGTATTGCCAATCAGGTACGGCAGCGATTCGTGGACGCCCCTGAAATCCTCACCAGGGAAGCCACCTTTCATATAGGTGTAAGTGCCCATGCCGAGGAATACGGCATCATATTCATTAATCAACTCCTGGAATGATACATCCTTGCCGACCTCGGTATTAAGACGGAACTCGACACCCATGCTCTCAAAGATTTCACGGCGCAGATGCATAACGCTTTTTTCCAGTTTGAACATTGGAATGCCGAAAGTGAGTAGGCCGCCAATTTCTGGATACTTGTCAAACACAACTGGTTTTACCCCGGCACGCGCGAGAATGTCGGCACAGCCAAGTCCGGCTGGTCCTGCACCGATCACGGCGACTTTCTTATCCGTTGGAACCACATCGGACATATCAGGACGCCAGCCCATCTCGAAGGCCTTATCAACGATGTATTTTTCAATGTTCCCGATTGTGACGGCACCAAAACCATCGTTGAGGGTACAGGCACCTTCACATAGCCTATCCTGGGGACAGATGCGCCCGCATACTTCAGGGAGGGTGTTGGTCTGATGGCAAAGCTCGGCAGCTTCCAGGATGTTGTCTTCTTGGGCCAGCTTCAGCCAGTTGGGAATGTAGTTGTGCACTGGGCACTTCCACTCACAGTAAGGGTTGCCGCATTCCAGGCAGCGTTCTGCTTGAACCTCGGCATCCTCCTTCTCGAAGGGCGTGTAAATTTCAACAAATTCTGTTTTACGCGCTCTTAGTGACTTTTTCCTGGGATCCTCGCGGTCCTCGGTAAGAAAGCGGAAAGTGTCTTTCGACCTCGCGATAATATCTGACATGTTTTAGTTTCCCGCTACCGTAACATCATTAAGGAGCATGCGAAGATCTGCCGCTTTAGGTTTGACCAGCCAGAACTTGCGAGTGAAATCCATGAAGTTATCCAGGATGTGCTGACCCCATTCACTGCCGGTTTCATCTACAAATTCTTCAATGACGCTGCGCAGGTGATTCCGATATTCTTCCATCCCTTCCATGCGAATCCTGTGGACTTCAACCAGCTCGTGGTTGTACTTGTCAACAAAATCCTTATCCAGGTCGAGAACATAGGCAAAGCCGCCTGTCATTCCGGCACCAAAGTTATGCCCGGTTCTACCCAGTACAGTGATAAGGCCACCGGTCATGTATTCACAGCAGTGATCGCCGGCTCCCTCAACAACCGCATGTGCTCCCGAGTTGCGCACACCGAATCGTTCACCGGCCATGCCCGAGGCAAAGAGGCGACCGCCGGTCGCACCATAGAGACAGGTGTTACCTACTATCGAAGTATCCTGGGTTTTAAAACTGCTGCCAGGAGGAGGTACGACGACCAGCTTGCCACCAGCCATACCCTTGCCGACATAGTCGTTGGCATCCCCAGTGAGGTGCATGTTCAAGCCACCAGCATTCCATACGCCAAAACTCTGGCCAATGGAGCCGGTGAGACGCAGGTTCACTGGTGTTTCGGCCATGCCCTGGTTGCCATAACGCTTGGCGATTTCGCCGGAAAGCCTGGCTCCGATTGAACGATTAAAGTTTTGAACCTTGTAGTTAAAGATGCCCCCGCTCATGTTCTCAATGGCCGGCAGGATGTCCTGCACCATCCGCTCTGCAAGCTCACCCTTGTCTTTGGGCTCATTCTTTTCAGCCGTGCAGAAACGTTCCTTCTCCTCTGGGATCAGGTCGTTATGGAACAAACGTGAAAAGTCGAGGTTGGCCTGCTTCTCAGTCTGGGGTGGCAGCTGTTCCAATAGATCAGTTCTGCCAATGATATCCGTGAGTTTCGAAATACCCAGCCTGGCAAGCCACTGGCGGGTATCCTGGGCAACAAAGCGGAAGTAGTTCATCACCATTTCTGCCTGGCCGATAAAGTGCTTGTCGCGCAGTCGCTTATCCTGCGTGGCAACACCGGTTGCACAGTTGTTCAGGTGACAGATACGCAGGTACTTACAGCCCATGGCGATCATCGGCATGGTGCCGAAACCAAAACTCTCCGCACCAAGAATTGCGGCCTTGATAACGTCCAGTCCAGTTTTCAGACCGCCGTCACCCTGTAGACGAATCCGGCCGCGCAGGTCATTGGCTCTAAGGGCCTGCTGCACTTCACTGAGACCAATTTCCCAGGGAGTTCCCGCATAGCGAATCGAAGTGAGCGGGCTTGCACCCGTTCCCCCATCATGGCCGGAAATGGTAATAAGGTCGGCATAGGCCTTGGCCACACCGGCAGCAATCGTGCCGACGCCTGGTCCGGATACCAGTTTCACACTGACAAGCGCATCAGGATTAACCTGCTTGAGATCAAAAATAAGCTGCGCTAGATCCTCGATAGAATAAATATCGTGATGCGGTGGCGGCGAAATCAGGGTAACGCCTGGAACGGAAAAGCGAAGACGGGCAATAAGGTCATTTACTTTTCCACCTGGCAGCTGACCTCCTTCACCCGGCTTGGCGCCCTGGGCTATCTTGATCTGCAGCACCTCGGCATTGACCAGGTAATGTGGAGTGACACCAAAACGGCCGGAGGCAATCTGCTTGATCTTGCTGACCTTGTCAGTGCCGTAGCGCGCCGGGTCTTCGCCACCTTCACCCGAGTTAGAACGTCCGCCTAGCCGGTTCATGCCCTCAGCCAGTGCTTCATGCGCTTCAGGCGATAAGGCGCCAAGCGACATACCGGCGGAATCAAAGCGCTTCAGGATTTCACTTTCCGGCTCGACCTGATCAACGTCAATAGACTCAACATCTTCGCGAAGAGTAAACATGTCACGAATAGTGGAAAGCGGTCTGTTATCCACAAGTTGGGCGAAGGCTCTGTATTTTTCGTAGTCCCCGGTCTGAACGGCATCCTGAATGGTGCGGACTACATCCGGGTTAATCATGTGGTACTCGCCACCATGAATAAACTTTAGAAGACCACCCTGCTGAATTTTTTTGCGGTTCAGCCAGGTGTCCCTGGAAAGCAGCTCGCTATCATGCTGGAGATGTTCGAAGGTTGCCCCACCGATACGACTCTCTGAATCTGGAAAACACAGCGCCATTACTTCCCTGGACAATCCAACAATTTCAAACAGCTGCGCCCCGCGATAAGAAGCAATGGTGCTGATACCCATCTTTGAAAGGATCTTGAGAAGCCCCTTGTTGATGGCCTTACGATAGTTCTTGTGAGCTTCTAGTGAACCCATCTGCAGCATACCCTTGTCTATCAGGCGATCGATGACATCGTAACTGAGGTACGGATAAACAGCAGTGGCTCCGTAGCCGATCAGGCATGCAATCTGGTGCGAATCCCTGGCGCTACCGGTTTCAACAATAATATTGGTATCGCAGCGCAACCCTTTAACGCTGAGGTTGTGATGCACGGCGGCAGTTGCCAGCAGAGCATTGATAACCAGTTGGCCTTTTTCAGGAAGCCGCTCAGAGAGAAAAAGCAGCGACTTGCCATCGCGCACATACTGCTCTGTGACTTGTACAACATTCTCTATCGCCTGCTCAAGACCTTTAGAGGGATCGTAGCTGAGACTAATTTCAGCGCCATCAAATCCGGGACGATCAGTATTTTTCAGGGTGAAAAATTTGCGTGGTGACAGCAGCGGCGAATGTAGAATGATGCGATCAGCCAGTTCTGGTGTCTCATTAAAGATATTAAATTCTTTACCCAGTCGCGTTTCTAGCGACATGACGATCGTTTCGCGAAGCGAATCAATCGGCGGGTTGGTTACCTGGGCAAACTGCTGCCTGAAATAGTCATAGAGTGGACGTATCTGCTGGGAAAGCACTGCAATTGGAGTGTCATCGCCCATGGAACCGGTTCCTTCCGCACCCTTCTCAGCAAGGGGACGGAATACTTGGTCGGTTTCCTCGAATGTAACCTGGAACATCTTCATGTACCGCTCGCATTCTTCTTCTGTCATTGGCTTCAGGTCAGCTGTGTCTTCTGACAGGCGCGCTTCAAGGTAGCTGGTATTTTCTCTTACCCACTTGGCATAAGGCTGCCTAGCTTTCAGGTAATCCGCCACGTCATCCGAATGCATGATCTTGCCTTCCTCGGTATCAACTACAAGGATCTGTCCAGGTCCTACCCGGCCCTTAGCAACCACGTCTTCGGGTTCGTAATCGTTAACTCCGATTTCAGAGGCCGCGGTTATGTATCCGTTCTTGGTTACCACCCAGCGTGAGGGTCGTAAACCATTACTGTCGAGTACGCAGGCGGCGTAACGGCCGTCAGTCAGAACGACGCCGGCAGGACCATCCCATGGCTCCATGTGCATGGAGTTATAGATATAGAAACTGCGCAGATCGGCATCCATGTTTTCCATGTTGGCCCACGTGGGCGGCATGATTAGCCTGATCGCCTGGTAAAGATCCATGCCGCTGGTGGTAAGCAGTTCCAGCATGTTGTCCATCGAGGAGGAATCAGAACCTGTGAAGTTTACAATCGGGGCTATTTCCTCGATGTTGGGAATGGCTTCAGAACGGAACTTGTTGATACGTGCAGCGGCCCAGTTCCTGTTACCGCGAATCGTATTGATTTCACCGTTGTGGGCAAGCATTCGGAACGGTTGGGCCAGAGGCCACTTCGGCAGCGTATTGGTGGAGAAGCGCTGGTGAAAAGTACACATGGCAACTTCAATACGGGGATCTTTCAGATCCTTGTAAAAATTCGGCAGGTCCACGGGCATCATTAGGCCCTTGTAGGACAGAACAGAGTTTGAGAGGCTGCAGATATAAAAATCCTCATCCTCGGCCAGGCGGTTTTCAGCCTTGCGACGGGCGATGAAGAGCTTTACGGTGAGCCCCTGCTTGTTCAGGCCGGGAGCGTTAACAAAAACCTGCTCAATGGTCGGCATGTTTTCCAGTGCCATGCGACCCAGAAGAGAGTCATCGCAGGGCACCATGCGCCAGCCCACGATCTCAAGGCCCTCGGCAACCAGCTCTTCCTCAAGCACCTGCTTGCTATGAGTTCCCTTGGCCGCATCCTGGCTCAGGAAAACCATGCCCACACCGTAAGTGTCAGTCAATTCAGTATTAAACAGCTCAGTGGCTACTTGGCGCAGGAAAGAATCGGGCAGCTGCATCAGCAAACCACAGCCGTCTCCGGTAACGCCATCGGCCGCAATACCACCGCGGTGGGTCATGCAGGTTAGCGAACTAATGGCCGTTTCCAGCAGATCGTGACTGGGCTTGCCTTCAATATGGGCCACTAGCCCGAAGCCACAGTTGTCTCTGAACTCATCTGGATGATACAGACCCGTCCTCATAATTCCTTCTCAAATCAGTAACTTAGGGGAAAACTTAGGGAGAAAAACTACCTTGAAGTTGTCGCAAAGGAGCCGGCCATTTTACACAAATGACGTTTTGCGGGCAATTCCAGATATCGCCATGATCATCGAATAAACCCCAGCAATAATGCGGGTTTCAGGCCATATTAAGCACCCGTCAACCAGACTGGAAAAAGCAGGCTAATATTGGGTAATTCTTCCTGATTTATCGCATACTTATACCTTCGCTATGTAAGCTATGAGTCGCGTTTTTTCATGTCTAGCAAGATTTCCTCCGCCGGTCTGTCATTAGTTACCGTTCTTGTTTCAAGTTTAATTTTTTGCATAACTACATCGGCCAGCAGTGTTTTCACCAACGCCGAACTTGCAGTTCTCCAGGATCAATGTAGCTCTAATCCATCCGCCCCATATATCACCAATAGCAAAAAATCTTTGCTGCTATATCACAAAGACGGTTATGTCCCAGCCATCCACTTTGCATTGCCTGACAATACCCGGGCCGATAGTCTGGATAGTGCAGCCGCCATCCTTTGCCTTGATGATGCGCCAGAGGAAATAGAGGTCTGCAACTTTAATATCTTTTTCAAGGTGGCTAGGATCAGGCAGCGCTACAGCGTGACGGCGGTTTCGCTCGATGAAAGCAGCAACAGCGAGCCCAGCCTCTACATTAATGGGAATGAACCCGTCGCCTGTGACCAGCTGAGTGATCTGGACAACACAGTCACCAGCGTGACTGGGAATGCTGTCACAGCGGACGACCTCATGGATTTCCTTTCTGACAACAGCCTGGACCGTCAGGACAATGATAGGGACGGCCTGCGCAATATTGAGGAATTCAAAATAGGAACCGACCCAGATGACTCG
>RFVC01000035.1 GCA_009922595.1 Gammaproteobacteria bacterium
CAGCGGCCCAGTTGGCGCCCTGCCTCGGGGCCACTTTCGATGTTGATGCAAGTGGCACACAGTTTCTTCGCGCCGTCTCTTCCAAGGTTGCCGGTAGCGTATACTGTGAAGCCGGCCTTCACGGTTTCACTGGTCCAGTTTTCACGCCGGTAGGTGGGTAGGTTGCCGGGAGGGTGCAGCGACCACTGCTCTACGGATCCGTCAGGCATGGTCACATCCATGTCGTAGCGGATATGAGGATTGGTCCACCAGACGCGCGTGACAACACCGCGGATCTCGCCTTCGGCTTGCTGGAATTCGGTGGCAAAGGCATGGTGGGCCTGCGCCGGATATGCACTCATGGCGAGAAAACCGGCGGTTGCCAAGTGTAACAGGTTGCTTGTTTTCATTAATTGCCCCTCCCGTTCTAGTTATAAGATTACCGCACGCAGCGGGCTAATTAAAAGCTATGGGCATCGAGAAAGTCCCCGGAGCGGATTAACATGCTGTCATGTACGGGAAAATTGTACCGGTACACCCACGCTTCGACGATACACCCGTCTCTCAGATGTGCGTATTCACGAATGCGGGTGTAAAGATGGGGCTTGGTTGATTTTGGTCCGCAACCCTCGTAGTCATCAATCAGTGCAAGTGTATTGTGACTCTTGTCAAAACTGTAAACCTCGCCTGTGACAATGTCGTTTGCTTCTTGTGCCTCCACCATGCCCGGGTAGTCCACAATAGCGTAAAGCCTGCCCCTCATGGTGGCAGTACTGACCAGTGAAAAATCAGTTGTAATTAATTGACGATGACTATCGGAAAAAGCATCGCTGCGCAAAGTGCCATATACGAAGAGGTAGTCCAGTGAGTCTGACATCGTTTCCTTGTACCGCTGTTCCAATCGAGTTAGACAGTAAAAAAGGGGCTGAAGCCCCTTTTTTTCATTTCTTACTTTTTGATCAGGCTAATGTGAAGCCATGATGCTGCAGCGGTAGTGACCTGACCCTCGTGCCGGTGGCCGCATAAATCGCATTACACAGTGCCGGGAGAATTGGTGCCTGTCCGGGTTCACCGACGCCGCCCCAGAAACCGCCGGTAGGGGCCAACACGGTTTCCATGACCGGCATCTCAGCTAGGCGCATTAAACGGTAGTTATGGAAATTACTTTCCTGCACGCGGCCCTCTTCAATGGTGATCTCACCCCACATCGCGGCGCTTATGGCCCACACGGTGGCGCCTTCCAGCTGCGCCTTGACGTTATCCGGATTCACCACGTGACCGGGGTCAATGCCCTGGATCACCCGGTGGATATTAATTACACCGGCGTCGTTGACTGACAGCTCAACTACTGCGGCGGTAAAACTGCCGTATGGTTCGGTGGTAGCGATACCGCGAAAGTGACCTTTGGGAGGTGCTTCATCCCATCCAATTGCCTCGGCAACTTTTTCTAGGATATGGCGAGAGAGTTCATCCTCGGCCATATGTTTGAGGCGGAAGTAATAGGGATCCTCGCCAGCTGCGGCGGCCAGTTCGTCAATGAACTGTTCGCGGGCAAATGGGGTTTGCGACCAACCCACAGTGCGCCAGAAGCCAAGCGGCACATGCGTAGCGCACTGGCGAAAATCCTGGAACTGGTCTTCGATTTGGTAGGGCAGACGGGTAAAGCCTTCGCATGAGATGCCGTCAAAGCCATTGCTCAGCGGCACACCGCGCATCTGGTTCAGGATAGAGCCGCTGGCGACCCGCGCACGCCAGCCCTTTATGTAGCCATCGGCATCAAGGCCGGCCTTGATCCTGTACATTGCCAGGGGGCGGTAAAAGTCATGCTGCATGTCTTCTTCACGGGTCCAAAGCAGTTTAACCGGGGTTCCTAGAGGCATGGCCTGGGCCACAAGTGCCGCCTGACGACTGTAATCGGTTGAACCGCCGCGGCGGCCAAATCCACCACCCGCCTGTACCCGGTGCAGGTAGACATCTTCCTCCGGAATTCCAAGAGCCTCGGCAACACTGGTCAGGGAAGCGACAGGGGCCTGGGTTGAGGTCCAGACATCCACGCGGTCTTCCTGGATATGCACAGTCGCGCCCATGGGCTCCATGGGGGAGTGACTGAGATATGGGGTGTAGTAGTCTGCTTCGATGACCTGGTCGGCCTCGGCAATCGCCGCATCCGCATCGCCGGCATTGTTAGGCATGGGGGCACCATCAGGCGCATCCAGGTTTTTCTGGAAAAAGGCCTTGATGCTTTCGTTGCTGACGTTCTCATTGCCCTTGGTATCCCAGTCAATACTGATTTCATCCAGGGCCTGCTTCGCGCGCCACCAGTTATCGGCAACCACAACCAGGGCTAGGCCGTCATCAATGCCGAATATGTCAATGATGCCGCGGCGGTCACGGGCCCTGCTAGCATCGAATGAGCGGACTGTGCCGCCAAAGACAGGGCACTGCGCCACGGCGGCATAGACCATACCGGGCAGTTCCGCATCAATACCATATACCTGCGAGCCATCCACGGATGCTGGAATATCCACGCGCGGGAAGGGCTGGCCTATGATGTGCCAGTCTGCAGGATCCTTCAGGTTGACTGTTTCCGGTACAGGCATGGTGGCGGCCAGTTCCGCCATCGCGCCAAAACCGCTGCGGTGGCCGGAGGCTTCATGACTGATTGTGCCGTTGGCTACTGCAATTTCCTCAGCCGGAACGTCCCAGGCCTGGGCGGCCGCTGCCACCAGCATGGCGCGGGCAGAGGCACCGGCGCGGCGCAGGTAGTCCTGGGACAGGCGAATAGTCTGGCTGCCCACCGTGACCATGGCACCCCACTGGCGGTCATTGCGGATATGCTCGTTCACGTCCACGTACTCGATAGTGACCTGGTTCCAGTCGGCGTCCAGCTCGTCTGCGACCAGCTGTGGCGCGGAGGTAAGACTGCCCTGGCCCATTTCGGTACGGGCATACTTGATGGTGACCGCATCATCGGCGTGGATTTCAACCCAGATATTGATGTTGTTGCCCTGTCCTTCCTGTTGGGCACTGGTGCCTGGTATTTGCAGTCCCAGGGCAAAGCCGCCACTGATGGCTGTTGAGGTAATCAGGAACTTGCGGCGGGAGAGATTTGTTGCTGGTTTGTTCATGTTTTCCCTCCTTATGCCTGGTAGAACTCGGCATTGCTGCCGGCTACGTCATGGATGGCATCTCGTATGCGCTTGTAGGTACCGCAGCGACAGATATTGGTCATGGCGGCATTGATATCGGCATCCGTTGGCCGGGGTTTTTTATTCAGCAGGGAAACCGCGGCCATGATTTGGCCTGATTGGCAGTAACCGCACTGAGGTACCTGGTGTTTTATCCAGGCCTGCTGGACGGGATGCGAGGCATCTGCGGACAGCCCCTCGATGGTGGTGATCAGTTTGCCCTCGGCTGCGAAGACAGGATACGAACAGGAGCGAACTGGCTCTCCGTCGATGTGTACGGTACAGGCACCGCACTGGGCGATACCGCAGGCAAACTTGGTGCCTTTCAGGTTGAGGATGTCCCGAATTACCCAGAGCAAGGGCATTTCCGGTTCGACATCCACCTCATAAGTGCTATTGTTGACGTGCAGTTCCATAATGGTTTCCCCCTGAATAGATGAGACACATTACTCCAATCCCCGTCAGAATTGAAGATAAATGGAAATGTTGATTAGGCCAGCGCGGAGGCTGGCACCCAGTTGCCGTGGATCCCGTATTTCAAGCGTACCGGCAGCTTGATATTGGCCACAGGACCTTCAGACATGTTCATGGCGTCGAGGATGGCAAGATCGCTACGGTTTTCGTCGCGGCGGTTCACGATGCCTAGCACGTAACCATCACCCTCAGGCGCATTCGCTGACTTCGGTGCAAAGACCGGTTCCTGAGTGCTGGAGGTGTCGCCGCAGAACCAGGTATCCGCCTTGCCGGTACTCATGTCCATGGTCAGGAAAGTATTGAAGAAGAAGCCCATGATGGGACCGGCCCGCTCCGGGTTATAAGGCTGGGTCGGATCGGAGGCTTGCATGAATCCATACTTGTAGGGTTTGCCCACGTAGCGGTCATCGCAATGCGGGAATTCGGCTGCCATGGTGGATATGACATTCGGTGACGCCTGGCTGTTTTTGTCATTCATGTCGAAACACCAGCGCGTGACCTCAGTGCCAAAGGAACCCGGTGGTGGGAACTTGCCGTCCTTGTCCGGGAAGAACCAGAACACGTTGTCAAGGGCAACCGGCAGATCAAGATATAGCTTGCCGTTGTCATCAAAGGCATTCACCACGTGTCCGGGCATGGCGTTAGGAGCATGGAAGAAGCGCACATCGCCGGCATCACCGCCTTTCGGACAGACGATGTATACCTGGTCCAGGCTGGGCTCCCACTGGAAGAGGATGCCGCCTCTCCTGATGCGTTCGTCGGACATGACCTGAGGCATGAGCGGCAGGATTATGTAGTTTTCACTGATGGCGCATTCGTGAATCATGCCGGGGTAGGGTGACTTGAACCAGATCTCCCAGGTCTTGTTGCCGTGCTTGTCGAAACTGTAAATGGCGATGTCATCGGTAGCCTCGCCCTTGGCGGCGTAGGAGTAGCCGATGAATTCACCGGTCTCATAATCGATTTTCGGATGCGCGGTAAAGGAAGTGGCTTCCATCTGACCGCCCCAGGTGTACTGCTCTAGGGTTTCCAGTGTATAGGGATCAAGCGCATACGGATTCTGGTCTTCCTTCATGGCCAGCAGTTTGCCGTTGTGATGGACAACATTGGTGTTGGCCACGGCACGGTTAACGTTCTGCACGCTTTCGTCATCGGTGTAGCGATTGCGGTATTCACCGAACAAACCTCGGCGGGCTTCGCGTTCAGCCCTCAAACGGTCTGTCATCACGTAACGTAGTTTCAGGTCACAGAAACCGTTGTTGATGCGAAAGGCGCGGACAAAGCCGTCACCGTTGAACGGATTGGCATCACCCATCTTGGGAGGATAGGCCTGGTCAGGACCCACACTATAAAAAGTACCGTCCAGTTCCGGTGGAATCTGACCCTCTATTTCCAGATCGTAAAGATCACCTTCAAAACGAAAGGGTTCATCGATAGTGCTGAATGTGGGTGATTTCGGAAATGGGGTGGTCATGGTAAATCCTTTTTCGTATATATTTGACTTAAGTAGCCGTTCTGCTATCTGGACGCGTAATACACGCAATCACGAGCGGTCAGTAACATTGTCTAAAATAAAACAGGGTTACCGGCTGGCGGGCTTGTTGCTATGGGTGACGATGTACAGACCGCAGATCATGATAATGGCGATACCAACCCAGGTTAATGAATCGGGAATCTCCTGCCAGATAATTAGGCCAAAAGTGATCGTCCAGATGATACGAGAATAGTCGAAGGGCATCACCCTGGCCGGACTTGCGTAGTGGAACGCCCGCGTAAATGATAGCAACGCCAGTGTCGCAAAAAATGCGACACCAAACATAGCTGCTAATGAGATCAAGTCAGGTGTTATCCACGCCTGCCAGGCAAAGATGCCGCTAATGATCACGTTTGTCGGATATAGGTAGAAATTCAGGGTCAGAACTGTTTCTGTTTTCATTAATTGGCGTGCAGTAACACTGATGTAGGCTGAGGAGAGCACAAAGCCCAACATCACCAGATGGGCAAAATGAAAGTGGTTGGGTGTTGGCCTAATAACGATAAGCACGCCCACAAACCCAACTAGAATAGCAATTAGGAGATTTTTTCCCAACGCTTCTTTTAAAACTAGTGTACTGAATATAGCGATCACCATCGGGGCCGCAAAGGCCAGAGCGGTTACCTCGGCAAGAGGAATGTATTTAAGGCCTACTAGCATGCAAGAATTCATTGCCATGCCGGCTAGTGATCTTTTGAAATGCGCCGCTGGTCTTGTAGATTTAAATTGTGCCAGATTTCCTGTAGCAATTATGGCTGCGCCGATTAGTACCAATCCAAAAAAGCTTCGAAACCAGATGACTTCAGTCAGCGGATAACCTTGTGTTGCAAATTTCCCAAGGACATCTGCTGTAGCAAACGAAATAGAGCCCAGTAAAATGAATATTATCCCTTTGCCAAGATGTTCGTCTTTGGTGGAGGACATCTCTCTTGTTTTCGCATCTTCAATCATGAATTTTTTTGTGATTTTGTGTCGTTGGGTAGAAACTGCTGAGGGGTCTTATTTTTTTTAATAGCTAGATCTAATTATTCTTTGGAAAACCCTTTTCTATTTAGTTTCGGTTCATGACACCGGGTTCCTGCCAGAAAGTCTGTGTCAAAGTTTGGCTGCTAGGGCGAAATGGGCTGGAAAATTATCGCATAAGAATAGGAGAAAGCAGCTTAAATCTGATTCCTTGGTTAGGTTGCCTTGTAACGATAGTCGGGAAAAAATGCCGTTAGCACTACGCAGCTAAGCAAAATTCCGGCAGCCATGAAAAGCCCAGCATCATAGCTTCCAAAAGCTTGGCGAATAGCAGCCAAGCCAACTATACCTAGGCCGGAGCCTAGATAAAAAACACCAAAGATAACGCCGTAAAGCCGCCCATAAGCAACATTGCCAAAATAGCGCTTTATCAGGAAAGCCAGTACATCAAACTCGGCACCCAGTAGAAAGCCAAGCAGCAGGGCGCTGAGAATTCCGGCATCAGGGGCAATAGCGTAAAGGACGCAGGACACTGCGCCGCCAACGGAGACGATCTGCATCACGCGAGGAGCAAAGAAATGGTCAATGATGAAGCCGATAAAGACGCGGGCAAAGAGCAGGGCAAAACCAAAGAGGGCCTGCACAAAGGAAGCGTCGGTCTGGCTCCATCCTGCTTCTATTAAAAGCGGTACCTGTTGCGTCACCAGCGATGTTGCGGTGAGCCCCAGCAGGAAGAAGGCAGCGCAGAGCATGAAAAAAACCGGTTCGCGAATCGCATCCCTGAACGGTGTGCCGCTGGCTGATCTTTTAGTTGCTTGAATCTCTTCCCCAGACAGTTCTTTAATAGTGAAAAACGTCACCGGCCAGGTGACAAAGAAAACGATGGCGGCAAGGCCTAGAAAAGCTGTGCGCCAATCGTAGCCGGCAATTAGTGCCGCCACGATCAATGGCACTATAGTGCTACCTACCCCGATGCCGGCATTGGCACATCCCAATGCCAGCCCCAGTTTCTTTTCAAACCACTGGCTGACGGCCTGCAGGTAGCCCAGCGGCCAGAGACCTATGCTAAATAAAGGAATAAGCACCCATATGGTGTAGTAAATCGGCAGGCTGTCGGGCAGCCAGTAAAGCGAGGCCAGTGAAAGGGCGAACAGCGGAATGGAAGTGAGGATAACTTTCCTGGGGCCTAAGCGGTCAACGAGAAAACCCTGAAGCGGCGAGACAAAGACCACCATGTAGGAGACTATGGTAGCCGCCAGGGAGACCTGCACACGGCTCCAACCAAACTCGGCTTCAATCGGGGGGATAAATGGACTGATGGCCAGGATGGCTATTACGCTTGGACCAAAGGACAGGCCGACCACAGAGCCCAGAGTGGTAAGCACACCTTCCCTGCGCAGCTCTGTTGTTGAATTGCTCAACGCTGTTTACACGTAGGCATAGATCATGGTCAGTAGCCCCACCATGCAGGCAAGGAAGACACTGTGCTTGAAGGTAAAGCGGAACAGGTCACCTTCCTGAGAGCGGTCCATACCGGTGGCGGCCACTGCGACTGCGAGGCTTTGCAGGCTGATCATCTTGCCCATTACGCCGCCGGCGGAGTTGGCTGAGGCCATCACGGCGGGGTCAAGTCCGAGCTGAGTTGCAGTAACCACCTGCAGGTTGCCGAACAGGGCATTGGCGGAAGTGTCTGATCCTGTCAGGAATACTCCGAGCCAGCCAAGGATGGCGCTGAAGAACGGAAATGTGGCACCGGCAGTGGCAAAGGCTAGGCCCAGGGTCACCGTGGCACCGGAGTAGTTCATCAGAAAGGCCAGCCCAACAACGGAGGCGATAGTAAGCAGCGAGAAACCGAGCTGCTGCAGAACTGAGCCCAGCAGTTTTACGTAGCTGCCCATCGGGAATTTTAGAATCAGCGCGCCGAAAAATGTCGCCAGCGCACAGGCAGTGCCAGCAGCGGAAAGCCAGTCTAGGTTAAAGGTGGCGGCATACGGCGTTGCTTGCTCGACCGCCGGAGCCATGCGAATCATTTCATTGTGCAGGCCGGGCCATGGCATGCCTATAAGCCCAAGATCATTTTGGGCCATGCGAAACAGATTTTCGCTGAAAATACCGCTGCCCCATAGAAGAACAAAGATCACCAGCAAAAGGTAGGGTGACCAGGCAAGCATGGTGGGACCAAAGCCGTGACTTTGTAGCTCAATAACCGGCTTGTGCTCACCGTGCATATGGAATTCATCGGAGGGCTGCCAGAATTTCAGAAGGACGATCATGCCGGTAATGGCGGTCAGCGCCGCGACGATGTCTACGAGCTCCTGTCCAGCGGTGGATGACATGAAAAGCTGCATGCCGGCAAAGCAGACGCCGCAGACAATGGCGGCGGGCAGGACACCCTTGAGGGCCTTGAATCCCCCCATCACCATCACAAGGTAAGCAGGAATAAACACGGCAACAGGAGCACACAGTCGGCCGACCCAGGTGCTGAGCAGTTGGTCGTCGATGCCGGTTACACTTGCTAGTGTGGTGACCGGAATACCGATAGAACCAAAGGCGACGGGTGCCGTATTGGCCAGCAGGCATATGCCGGCAGCAAAGAACGGTGAGAAGCCCAGCCCCGTAAGCATGGCGGCGGCCACGGCGACGGGCGTACCGAACCCGGCGGCGCCCTCAATAAAAGCACCAAGGGCAAAGGCAATGAGCATGGCCTGCAGACGATGGTCGGTTGTAACGCCGCCGATGGAATCCTTGATGATTTCAAACTGACCCGTCTCAACGGTTAGCCGGTAAAGCACCACGGCCCAGAAAACGATCCAGCCAATCGGGAAGAGACCGAAGGCCGCTCCCATTAAAGTGGAGCTGATGGCAGTACTCACTGGCATACCGTATACACCAATTGCCACAACAAGTCCGACGGCGAGGCCGGAAGTGGCCGAAATCCATGCCTGCTTGCGCATGATGCCGATCAGTACGAGTAACACAAGAATAGGCATGGATGCAGCCAGAGTGGACCAGACCAGGCTGTTTGCAATCGGCGTATAGATTTGTTCCATGAATTTCTCCCCGAAAAGTTTGAAGCGTTTTTATGGTTGTTATCGTTTAACTGCGACTGTTCGTAAATCGCGGCAAACGCCAAGAATACCGGTGAAGAGGGGAACCCGTCCAGTTGAAAGTCAGACGGGTTCCGGCTGGGTTACTGACCTGAAAACGCATCCATAACAAAACTGCTCACATCCAGAATCTGCTGGCCCGTCAGGATCGCACCCAGCGGCGGCATGTTGTTGCGGCCGTCGCGAATAACCGCCATGACTGTATTCAGATCAGTAAGCTCTGTTAGCGGGGCACCGCCACCATGGCCGCCTGTTCCGTCAGTGCCATGGCACTGCACGCAGGTCTGTGCATAGACCTGTCCGCCACGCACCAGATCGGCAGGCTCAAGGTTCTCCGTGGTCATGCTCATTTCGGAGATAAGCCGGGTGTCAGCTGGCTCGGCCTCATCCATCGTGCCACCGAGGCCAAAAAGCCAGACACTGTCACCGCGTGGTGAGCCAATCAGCGCATTACCGCCAGAAAGTATTGCAACATACTGTACGCCATTGTGCTCGAATGTCATGCCCGGGGAATTGACGCCGGCGCCGGTCTGGAATTCCCAGAGCAGCTTGCCGCTGTCTGAATCAAGTGCTATCAGGTTACCATCGTTGCGTCCGGTAAAAACCAGGTCGCCCCCGGTTGCAAACGAACCGGAATAACACTGATCTGGCCATTGCAGGCGCCATCTGGCCGTGTTGGTGGTGACATCCATCGCCACGAACTGTCCCATGCGAGCAATGCCGGCTGTACCGAAGGAGCCGCCCATGTAGGATTCGCTGTGGGTGGGCTCACCCATCTCCAGGTGCCCACCGGCAAAGGTGCCCGGGAAATCGGAAGCGCAGACATAAAGAAGTGCCTTTTGCGGATCAAAGGAAGAGGGCGGCCAGCTAGCACCGCCCCAAAGGCTTGGTCTTATCAGAACGGGTTCTGGGCCATAAAACGGTGTGAAAATTCTTCCCTGGTTCACCAGTTCGTAACCCAGGGGCGCGATGTCCACTTCCTGTGGTATGACCGATTCACCAATAGGATAGGGTTGAGTTGCCGCGGTAGCTTGACGTGGATCCTGAGGCACGGGGCGTTCCTCGATACCGATTAGTGGCTCGCCGGTTTCTCGGTCAAGAATATAGGCGAAGCCGGTTTTGCCGACTTCGACGATGCCCTTGCGCAGCCGTCCTTCAAATTCAACATCAAATAGAACCACTGGGTTGCTGGCATCGTAATCCCAGATGTCATGATGCACCTGCTGGAAATGCCATTCATATTCACCGGTATAAGCATCCACGGCGACGATGGAGGCATTGTAGAGGTTGTCGCCCTCACGGTCGCCTCCCGCAAAATCAGGGCCGGCATTGCTGGTTGAGAAATAGACCATGCCCAGATCAGGATCAACGGCGGCGATTTGCCAGATGGCGCCGCCGCCAAACATCCAGAGGTCATTGTCCTGCGGCCAGCTTTCAAAGCCAGGCTCCCCGGGGCCCGGAATGGTGTAGAAGTTCCAGACCATGTCGCCGGTCGCAGCATCGTAGGCACGAATGCGGCCGCGAGTGCCGCGGTCTCCGCCGGCAAAACCGATAATGACCATGCCGTCAAAGTAGGTGGGGGCACTGGTGAGCGTATAGCCTTCCCGCCATTCCTCGGCCTGGATGGACCAGTCCACTTCACCAGTGGCTTGGTCGAGGGCCACCAGTTTGGCATCCAGCTGTCCCATGTATACGCGTCCGGCACCAAGCGCTACACCTCGGTTAACCCAGCCGCAGCAAACCGTGCTGATGGTTGAATCCAGGTTGGCATTGTATTCCCAGAGTATGGCGCCGGTTTCGACTTCCAGTGCAAAGACATCGTTCTCGCCAGTGGAAATATAGAGCACCCCATCGTAGACAACGGGAGAGGCTTCGGCGGAAAAACGCGGTTCCAGACCTGAGCCATTCAGGTGAGTGCGCCACATGCCTTTTAGTTCATGCACATTAGTGCGGTTGATCTGGTCCAGCGGTGAGTAGCGCTGGTTGAAACTGCTGCCACCTGACAGCGGCCAGTCCCGCATTGGCGGGGCACTAATTTCATCCCCCGTGAAAGCAGGTGCTAGGGGAATCTCAGGTCCCTGCTGAGCGAATGTATTTATAGTATTTAGAAGCAATAATGTAATGAGGAATCTTCTTTTCATTGTTTACCCTGGATGTGGAATGAAACTTTATCGATATTATCACCTGGAGCTGTTTTTCATAAACAGCTGGCCTTGTTTAAACCACCTACATGACCCTGAATTTGGCGTGTCATTTTGGTTCAAGAGAAGGTAAATTAGGCGCTAGTATTAATGGGGGGGTTATATGTCACAAACGTTCAGAGAAGTTCTATCCAATCGTCCGCTGCGGATGTTTTCCATCACCACCTTTGTCATCTGCGCCATTGTGCTCGTTGCCGATGGTATGGATGCGCAGTTCCTGGGCATCGTTGCACCGCTTGTTATCGAAGAATTCGGTGTTGATGCAGGCACCTTCGGATTTGCCATGAGTGCTGCGCTGGTGGGTTTTGGGCTTGGATCCTGGTCCGGGGGGTGGCTTGGTGACACCATTGGACGTCGCTGGTCACTGGCCATTGCCGCCACCGTTTTTTCATTAGGTACTATTGCTGCAAGCACATCTACCGATGTTACCCAGATGGCATTCTGGCGTTTAATTAGCGGGCTAGGTTTTGGCTCTGCCTATGCCAATGGCATTGCGCTACTGGGTGAATGGCTGCCGGACAAATGGCGTTCGGTAGGGATCACGACGATCTCGGTAGGAACACCTGCGGGCGGTATGGTGGTGTCAGCCATGGCGCCGTCGCTGCTGGAAGCATACGACTGGAGAGGTTCTTTTGTCTTCCTCGGCGTGCTTACTTTCATTTGTGTCATTCTCATTATTGCCTTCCTGCGCGACAGTCCGACCTGGCTGTTGGCAAAAGGCAAAGTTGAGGAAGCAAAAAAAGTTGTACATAAAATTACTAGTGATGCAGTAGAGCTGGTTGCAGAACGGCATGACACCGATACAGAGGGGGGCGGCTCAATTGGCGTGCTGCATCGGACCAACCTGCGCGTCAATATTGGTGTCGGTGTAGCATTTACCTCGGCTACTGCAGTGGCCTACGGCGTCTTACTGTGGACCACCACTCTGCTCACCGGTAAAGGGTGGGACCTCGATGATGCCGCCTACGCGGTGGCCTTTGCCGGTCTCACCTCGATCTTCGGCTCGATTGCGGCAGGGCTCATCATCCAGTACTTTGGTTCCAGGGTAACAATGGCGACGTTCAGCGGCAGCCTTTTTGTTACCCTGATTGCCCTGACTATTGCCGTAGAATCCATGTCAGGACCACACGAAGGCGGCAACCTCGCGGTGGTTGGTCTGATTGGCCTGGCGGCAGCGCTATTTAGTGCCAGTATCGCCTGCATGTACGCCATCATGACCCATGCGTACCCGCCATCTTGTCGCTCGGCGGGGATAGGTTTTGGTATTTTCATGGGACGTTTCGGGCCAATACTCTCTAGCGGATTCGGCGGTACTTTGCTGGATCTCGGAGACGGCAGCAGTGTTCCGTTCTTCGCGGTGCTTTGTGTAGGCTCCCTTCTAATTTCCGCGGCGGCCTTCGTGATAGACCGTCCTATCCCGCCAGGAAGAAAAGCCGGGGCTGCCTAGGCCATTACCTTCTTCAGGAACTTGCCGGTGTGGGTGCCGCGTTTTTTAGCTACCTGCTCCGGCGTTCCTTCTGCAATAATCTTGCCGCCCTCATCTCCTCCTTCAGGACCGAGATCGACGATCCAGTCTCCCGTCTTGATGACATCCAGATTATGCTCAATCACGACAATGGTATTGCCATGGTCGCGAAGGCGATGCAGCACCGCTAACAGCTGTTTGATGTCATGGAAGTGCAGGCCGGTTGTCGGCTCATCAAGAATGTAGAGTGTCTGGCCTGTATCCCGTTTTGAAAGCTCACGCGAAAGTTTCACGCGCTGTGCCTCACCGCCCGACAGCGTGGTCGCACTCTGTCCGAGCTTGATATAGGACAGTCCCACGTCGAGCAGCGTCTGCAGCTTGCGCGCAATCTGCGGTACCGGGTCAAAAAATTCTCGGGCATCTTCCACAGTCATCTCGAGCACCTCGTGGATACTCTTGCCCTTGTACTTCACTTCTAGGGTTTCGCGGTTATAGCGTTTGCCCTTGCAGACATCGCACATCACGTACACGTCCGGAAGAAAGTGCATTTCTACCTTCACAAGGCCGTCGCCCTGGCAGGCCTCGCAGCGTCCGCCCTTTACGTTAAAAGAAAAACGCCCGGGTTTGTATCCGCGGGAGCGGGCTTCCTGGGTAGCTGCAAACAGTTCGCGCACTGGGGTAAAGATGCCGGTGTAGGTGGCCGGGTTAGAGCGGGGCGTTCTGCCGATGGGGCTCTGATCTATATCCACCACCTTGTCCAGCTGCTCAATGCCTTCCAGCCTGTCATAGGGGGCCGGGTCGAGCGTGGAGGCCTTGTTGAGGATGGTTGCAGCCAGGGGATATAGCGTATTGTTCACTAAGGTGGACTTACCAGAACCGGAGACTCCGGTAATGCAGGTAAAGAGGCCTATGGGGATATTCAGCGTAACACCTTTAAGGTTGTTGCCCGAGGCGCCTGACAGGACAAGCTGTTTGTCAGGGTCATTTGTCGTGCGCTGCGCCGGAATTTCGATACTTTCCTCGCCGCTGAGGTATTTGCCTGTCAGTGACTTAGTAGACTTGGTGATCTGCGCCAGAGTGCCCTGGGCGACGACCTCACCGCCATGGACACCTGCACCGGGACCGATGTCGATGATGTGGTCGGCACTGGCTATGGCTTCCTCATCGTGCTCTACCACGATCACCGTGTTACCGAGATCACGCAGGTGCCTGAGCGTTTTAAGCAGGCGATCATTGTCGCGCTGGTGCAGGCCTATGGAAGGCTCATCCAGGATATACATCACTCCCACCAGGCCGGCCCCAATCTGGCTGGCTAGGCGAATACGCTGAGCCTCGCCCCCGGAAAGGGTTTCTGCGCTGCGGTTCAGCGTTAGGTAGTTCAGACCCACATCAATAAGGAAACGCAGCCGGTCCTGGATTTCCTTCAGTATTTTTTCGGCAATGTCCTTTTTTTTGCCCTTGAATTTCAGTCCATCAAAGTAATCGCCGGCGCCTGCAATGGTCATGGTCGTGATCTCGGGCAGGGTGAGCTTGTCTATAAAGACGTGACGCGCATCTTTTCTCAGGCGGGTGCCTTCACAGTCTGGACAGTTCTGGGTGGACAGGTACTTGGCGAAGTCCTCACGCACGGTCTGTGATTCCGTTTCCCGGAAGCGCCTCTCCATGTTGGGCAGGATGCCCTCGAACTTGTGACTGCGCTGAAAATTATCGCCGCGCTCGTTGACGAAGGTGAACGTAATTTTTTCGGTTCCGCTGCCGTGCATGATGACCTCCTGGATTTTCTTTGGCAGCTTTTTCCAGGGGGTATCCATGTCAAAGCCGTAATGCTCACCAAGCGAATTAAGCAGCTGGAAGTAGTAGCTGTTGCGGCGGTCCCAGCGGCGTATAGCGCCTTCGCCGATGGTCAGGTTGTCATCTACTATGACGCGCTTCTCATCAAAGTACTGCTTCACGCCCAGGCCGTCGCAGTTTTCACAGGCCCCGGCAGGGTTGTTGAAGGAGAACAGGCGGGGCTCCAGCTCCGGGATGCTGTGGCCGCATTCCGGACAGGCAAACAGCGAGGAAAAGATGATGTCGTCAGACTTGGTATCGTCCATTGAACTCGCTACTGCGATGCCGTTGGCAATGGTCAGTGCTGTCTCAAAGGATTCAGCGAGGCGTTGTTCAATCCCGGGGCGCACCTTGAAACGGTCTATGACTGCCTCGATAGTGTGCTTTTTGTTCTTTTCCAGCTCCGGCGGGTAGTCCAGTTCGGTAACGATGCCGTCCACGCGGGCACGGATGAAGCCGGCAATTTTTAGTTCGTTAAAGACGTGTACATGCTCGCCCTTGCGGTCACGAATAATCGGCGCCAGCAGCATGATGCTAGAGCCCTCCGGCAGGGCTAGTACCTGGTCCACCATCTGGCTCACGGTCTGGGCTTCAAGTTTCTTGTGGTGGTCCGGACAGTAGGGATCGCCCACGCGGGCAAAGAGCAGGCGCAGGTAGTCATATATTTCAGTGATTGTGCCCACTGTGGAGCGCGGGTTGTGCGAGGTGGACTTCTGCTCGATGGAAATCGCGGGCGAGAGCCCCGAAACCTGGTCCATGTCCGGCTTGTCCATCATGGACAAGAACTGCCTGGCATAGGTGGAAAGCGATTCCACGTAGCGTCGCTGTCCCTCGGCGTAGAGGGTATCGAAAGCCAGGGAAGACTTACCGGAGCCCGAGATGCCGGTGATGACCACCAGCTTGTCCCGTGGAATGGTCAGGTCAATATTCTTAAGGTTATGGGTACGGGCGCCCTGTACTACGATGTTTTCCATGCGGTTTTATTACGGCCTTTGTACTGCTTGAGAACGGCAAAGCAAAAACATACGATTATAACCTTCTAGGAGATTTCTAATCGAATTTTTCCAGAAGCGTGCTAGACTTGTTGGCATAAAAACAACCTATCCAAAGTCTAAAAATCCAGGAGTAAAAAGTGGCAAGTAGAGGTATCAATAAAGTCATTCTCGTCGGCAACGTAGGACAGGATCCGGAGACCCGTTACATGCCCAACGGAAACGCTGTCACCAATATCACGCTGGCCACCAGCGAAACCTGGAAAGACAAAAACACAGGCGAGCAGCAGGAACGCACCGAGTGGCATCGCGTCACGTTCTACCAACGCCTGGCAGAGATTGTCGCCGAGTACGTGAAAAAGGGCTCCAAGCTTTATATAGAGGGACGCCTGCAGACCCGTTCCTGGGAGCAGGACGGTATCAAGCGCTACGCGACAGATATCATTGCCAACGAAATGCAGATGCTGGACAGCCGCGGCAGTGGCGGCGGCGGTGGCAGTTACGAGCCCGCCCAGCAGTCGGGGGCATCGGAACCGGCCAAAACAGCACCGGCAGACATGGGCGACTTTGACGACGATATTCCATTCTGATCCAGGCGCTGGCTGCTTCGGCCAGTAATTCCTGAATTGCCTGAATAGCAAGAATAATTAGACAAGAGGGCAGCCATCTAGCTGCCCTGTTTAACTGTCCGTGACAAATACGGTCAACATGATTGACAGGTTAGGCAAGTCCCTGTTTTTATTGGTCATTATTGATTGCCTTTGCAGAAGTTGAAGACGTGAAGATACTAGTATTTGGTGATGACAGCATACTGGGCCAGGACCTCGTCAGGATGCTCGATGCAAGGGGTGTTAATTACGAAACGCTGAACAAGTCCGATGTCGACATCCTCAAATCGCGGGATGTTGTGAGGGTCATTTCGGGCATTAACCCAACACAGCTAGTCAACGTTGCTACCTATTCTAATCTGCTGAAGGTCGAGACTGATCAGGATGCCGCCAAGCTCTGCGACTTGGTCAATACGGAAGGCGTGGCATCCCTAGCCAGGGTTTCTGAGCAGCTCAATATTCCCCTCATCCACCACTCGTCGAGCTATGTGTTTGATGGCACCAAGAAGGATACCTACACGGAAGAAGACACCACTAACCCTGTCAGCCGCTATGGCCAGAGCAAGTGGTACGGTGAGCGCACCCTACGGGAGGAGGCTTCCCAGCATATTATTCTCAGGACTGACTGGCTCTTCAGCGACAGCCGGGGAAGTTATTTCCGCCGGATTATCGAGGAATGCAAAAACAGCAAGGGAAAAGTCGAAGTGGTAGATAACCGCTTCAGCCCCACGCATACTGCCGATGTTGCACGAGTGGTTTACGCCATCATCATGCAGATTGACTGCAACGCCCAGCCCTGGGGCACTTATCACTACAATGCCCTGCAGCCGCTGAACCAGGACCAGTTTGTTGAGTTAGTGCTCGAGGAAGCCGCCAAGCTGGACAGGGATATCGACAAGCTCCTGCCGTCATTAAAAGTAGAGCGGCTGCCGGTTGAGCTTCCCTATCTTAAGAATTCATCCCTCAACTGCGAAAAGATTATGGGCGCTTTCGGTATCAAGCAGCGCTCCAGAGGAGAGGGAGTTGTTGATGTCCTGGAGCAGATGTACGGAGTTCGAAACAAACAGCTCAGCCCGCCCAGAAAGAAAGTCACCGCCGCGAAAAAGAAAGCACCGGCTAAAAAGAAGAAAGCAGCCGCCGGCAAAAAGCCGTAGGCGGAAAAAGCCCCAGCCAGGGCTAGCTCAACCAGACGTTCGAAGCAGCCCGCCAGAAAAGCCTCAAGGCAAAAATAGTCACCATGGTCTTGATGAGTTTTCTAAAGAACTCATCCGGCATCATATTAAGAGTGATTTTTCCTACCGTGGTACCAGCAATCCCGGTAATCCAGGAAAGTAGAATAATGCCCACCCATTCACCGTAATCAAACCCGGCCATGAAGTAACCCACGGTTTTGAACAATGACATGGCCAGCAGTGTACCGGCAATGGTCGCCACAATATTTTCCTTTGCTAGCTTGCTGTTCACCATGAGTGATTGCAGCAGCCCACCTGCGCCGGACACGGTGGAAAGAAAGGTATGGATGATGCCAACCCAGAAATACGGTGCCGGTATCTTCTCGGCTGCTTTCCTGGAGATGGGATTGGCAGGCACCCAGCTGAACCACAGCATCACTGACCCCAGTATCAGGGCGATCGCAGTGTCGGAAAGGCTGAAATAGATTAACGTGCCGACCAAGGCCCCCAGGACCGAGCCCGGTACAAAGGGCAGGGTGATATGCCAGGCGATATGCTTGTAAAACTGCACTGTGCGGGTTATCTGGCCAGCCAGAACAAAGATTCCGTTGAGCGGGATAACGACAGACACGGGCAGGATCATTGAGCAAGAAGCCAGGATAAGCAGGCCGCCTCCCATGCCGGCAACCGTAGACAGGTAAGCACCGGCAAAGACGATCAGGGGGACAATAATGATCAATGAATCTGTCACTTGAAGGGCTCTGTTCAGAGGGAGGGCATTATACAGTAGGTTCAAGGCGCAAGAAGCAAGGAGTTCAAATAAGGCTTTTGGTTATAGTAAAAATTGTCCAGAGAATGAAATTTCTTGCTTGACAAGAAAAAACAAATATTCAATTTTTCCTTTTTCCTTCTTCCTATGGGGTCAAATAAGACTTGCGATAGAATATATTGCCTCAATTTATAGTGGACCTATGTCTGATCTCATCTCTTTAGAAAAAGCCCTGGCCTTCCTCCTGCAAGACGCCGAGGAAAACGCTTCAACGGTTAACGTGGAACTGCGTGATGCCGTGGGCTGCATGCTTACTGAAGAAAAGCATGCCCTAATTAACGTGCCGGAATTCGATAACAGCGCGATGGATGGGTACGCCGTTAATTCCGCTGACATAAGCGCCGCGGGCTGTACGCTGTCAGTTTCCCAGACTATTGCAGCGGGTCATCCAGGCACGCCGCTTGAACGTGGTACGGCGGCCAAAATCTTTACCGGTGCTGCCATACCAAACGGTGCCGATGCCGTGGTAATTAAGGAAAACACCCGTGCTGAAAATGATGAGGTGGAAATCATGCAGATGCCCGCCGCTGGTGAAAATATCCGCGTGACGGGCTGTGATGTCCAGAAAGGCAGTGTTGTGCTCTCAAAAGGTAGACGCATAGGTCCGCAGGATTTGGGTTTACTCGCGTCGCTTGGAATCTCCGAACTGTCCGTGAAAAAACCGCTGACGGTGGCCATTCTTAATACCGGTGACGAGGTTATTGCACTAGGGACACCGCTGAAACCTGGACAGATTTATGATTCGAACAGCTATACCCTGGAGGCGTTGCTGAAAACGCTTGGAATGAATGTCATCAAGATGGGTATCGTGCAGGATACGCTTGAACAAACAGAGCAGGCATTGCAGCAAGCGGCCGAACAGGCTGACTGCATTATCAGTACCGGTGGAGTCTCCGTGGGTGATGAAGATCATGTCAGGGCGGCCGTCGAGAAACTGGGTCAGCTCGCACTCTGGAAGTTAGCCATAAAGCCTGGAAAACCCTTTTCGTATGGCCGCGTAAACGCAAAACCTTTTTTTGGTCTGCCGGGAAATCCCGTGGCTGTATTCGTGACATTCTTATTGCTGGTGCGCCCCTACCTGTTAAAAGTTCAGGGCGCTGAACCGCTTGAACCTGCAACGTTGCAAGTGCCTTCCGGATTCGATATCAGCAAAGCGGGTACCCGGCAGGAATATATTCGGGTCAGGCTTGTGAATAATCACGGTGCCCAGGAGCTTCAGGCTTTTAACAACCAGGGCTCCAGTATCATGACATCCATTTCCTGGGCTGACGGGCTTGCTGAAATACCAATTGGAAAGACCGTGAGCAAAGGTCAGCTGCTGAAATATTTTCCGTTCAGGAGTATTCTCTGAACCCGTCATGAATGTACGAATTCTCAAAATTTTCGGCATTAGTTTATTGCTCCTGCTGGCAGCATGCGCCAGTCAGGACGGTGATACCTTTGTTTATTCCAGAAGCGAAGAAGAGGTGAGGATAGAAGGGGGGGCAATGTCCAACAGCGACCCCATTGTTCGTCAACGCATCCTGGCGGATATGCTCTACGAAGCGCAGCTTGCCTTCGAGGACAACCGTCTGATGACGCCTCCCGGTAATAATGCCTATGACGGTTTTCGAATGATCCTGGATATTGACCCTGAAAATGTCGTCGCCCAGCAGGGTATCCGCGATATAGTGCTGCGGTATGTGGAACTTGCCGATGCCGCCACGCAGCTCAGGCAGTATGACAATGCCGAAAATTTCCTGAACCGCGCGGTCCGTATTGATGGAAACAACAAGGCGGTAGCTGATGCTCGAGACCGTCTTGAAAGGGCGCGAAACATCCAGATGGATATCTTTACCCTGGACGGCGAAGCGTTAACTGAAAGAAGCCTTCAGACTATGGTGAAACTGGGTGAAATTGGGCAGCACATCCGTAATCTTGAGGCGACCTTCCTTATCAATGCACGCACGGATGAAGAAGGGCGTTGGATTTACAAAATCATGCGCGAAGCTGTGGGAGGGTATCGATTACGCGGTAATATTGGCATAGCGGCGCAGCCAAGTATCCAGGTGGTAGTGCCTGGTTCCTGAATTTATGATGAAATATTTTTCTTTTCTGCTGTTAGCGTTAGTTATCTCCCCGTTGCTATCAGCACAGAGTGGTGACATCGAGGTGACCGAGGGCTATGTGCGTCGTTTGCCGCCGGGTGTTTTGAATACCGCTGCGTTTATGCGCATTTTGAATCGGGGTTATGCTGACAGGGTGCTTGTTGGTGGCAGCACGCCGGCTGCAGACTCAGTCTCGATTCATGCCACTATCAATGACAACGGCATGATGAAAATGGAGCACCAGATGAACCTAGTCATTCCTGCCCAGGGTGAAGTGCTGCTCGAATCCGGCGGCCTCCACCTCATGCTCATGGGATTGAAAGGCTCGCTGGGAGAGGAAGAGGTTGAATTGAATCTTAGTTTTCAGGATGGCGGCACAATATCACTTAGGCTTCCTGTCATTAACATCTTAGACGAAATACCCTAAACCCATCCTTGGGCCCATATCTACTGCACATCCAGCATTTGCGACCTAAGCTATTCCAGTTCATCTTGGTAAAGTGGCTGGATTAATCTCTTGGTTCATAAACTTCTTACCTGAAGTCGAGACTTTCCAGTTCTGCGACATAATCATTTAAAACAATTAAAACACGGGGAATAGCATGAAAAGTAAGATTTTATTCGGGTCGATTTTGGGAATATTAAAGATATGCTGCAACAGAAAAGCAGCTTTGCAGAGATTTAAATAATTGCCCGTTCATATGTGCAGAGAGACTGGAAAAATACCCCTAGAACGAGTAGGATTGCGCCCTTCCAAATTTTGGAAAGCCCGCCAGTAACTGGGGTGTCGCCAAGTGGTAAGGCAACGGACTCTGACTCCGTCATTCGTAGGTTCGAATCCTACCACCCCAGCCAATATTTCTTAGAAACTCAAGTTGAAGTCTCCATTTGTTCAAGCAACATAGCGGACTCCTTCATGCTCGCATAGTTCATCAAAACCCGTTAGAGCTCACATACTGAACCGTGAATGAAAACTTCAGTGAGAAGTGTTATGCGTTGCCTTACCTGTACAGGCATGATTTTGATAAAGAAACGCAGTATTTAACATTGATATTAAAAATAAGAATCATTATCATTCGCATTTTTCAAAAAAGCTGTATCCAGAGCCATTCGAGTGAATTTGAAGATGTCGAAAATAGGGTTTCTCTTATTTGTGTTAACCGCCACAATGGTGAGTGGCATAGAAGCACAGGAGTCTAACAGCAACGTAGAAGAGATCATCGTACTGGGTGAATATCTCTCCACCAATCGCGCTAATGCTCTAAGGTCGCCTACCCCGATTATAGATGTTCCCCAGAGCCTCTCCATTGTTACTGCTGACCAGATCGCCCTGAAGGGATTTACCAGTGTAAGCGACATTATCAATTACACACCAGGGGTTAATACCTCGCAGGGAGAGGGGCATCGTGATGCTATTGTCTTTCGTGGTGTCCGTTCTACCGCTGATTTTTTCATTGATGGCGCCCGCGATGATGTGCAGTACTATCGCTCGCTTTATAACCTGGAGCAGGTCGAAATTCTGCGTGGCCCCAATTCACTGCACTTTGGCCGCGGTGGCACCGGCGGTGTCTTCAATCGTGTCACCAAAAAAGGAGTTCTTGGTCAAAACTTCGCCAGGTATCAGGCAGGAAGCGACACTTTTGGCGAGCATAATTTTCAGTTTGATATCAATTTTTCTGCGAGTGAGACTTCAGCGTTTAGGCTTAATGCTTTTTATGAAAGCCTGAATAACCATAGAGACTTTTATGATGGCGAACGCATAGGCATAAATCCTACGGCCAGACTCATGCTCAGTTCGTCAACCATGCTGGACCTTTACTACGAGTATGATGACCACCAGCGTTTCATTGACCGAGGTATTCCTACAGGTTCAGACGGTCTCCCTGTAAAGGCCTTCAAAAATATTGTCTTTGCCGATCCTGATTTTAATTCAACGGAATTGAAGGCCCACCTGTTTCGTGCAGGACTCCAGCATGACTT
>RFVC01000036.1 GCA_009922595.1 Gammaproteobacteria bacterium
CCACTTGTAGAAAAAGAGATAGAGATATCTGAGTTCACACCAATGGCCAGCCTATCTTTTGACTTGAATGACAACGCCATGATCTACGGCACCTACTCAGAGGGGTTTAAGTCTGGTGGATTCACACAGCGCGTATTTCCCCCGATAGTACCTGGCTTTACAGCCCCGCCTGGGACCCCAGATTTACAGCTAATACCTACCTATGACCCGGAATTCGTAAATGTCCTAGAGGCAGGTTTCAAAACCACACTTGCTGATGGAATGGTTAGGTTAAATGGTTCCATATTTGATACCGACTACGAAGACCTACAGGTCCAAGTATTCAACAGTGTCGCCCCCGTAACTCAAAACATAGGCAAGGCAAGTATAAGTGGCATAGAACTTGAGCTTCAGGCTGCACCAGGCGATGGGTGGCTGATTGAGGCCAGCCTAGCAAAACTTGATGCCAGCTATGACACCATTGACACAAGCATTACTCTCATAGGCAAAGATAATGAATTTGAAAGGGTACCAGAGACGACTGCAGCACTGGGCATTTCAAAGGAAACTTCACTTCGCAGTGGTAGCTCACTCACAGCAAGACTAGACTGGGGGTACAGAAGCGAGACCTATAACGACGCATACAATTCTGAAATCTTAAAGACTGACGCCTACAGTCTCATTGACGCAAGCCTAAGTTGGGTAAATGCGAATTCAGATCTTAAGGTGGTGCTGGCAGGCAGGAACCTCGGTGATGAAAGGTTCATGGTGACCGGGGTCTACGGCACGGCGTTCCAATCATTTGAGGCGATGTTTGATCGTGGTCGTCAATGGCGACTCGAGATTAAGAAGGACTTCTAAGTTTTTATCCAGTAAATTAAATTTGGATCATACACAATGGCCAGAGTTGAGATAGTTAAGCCCTCAAACGTTAGCGACCCAAGCATTAATGCAATTTTTAACTGGGTCACGGAGATGGAGGGTAGCGTTCCTAACCACTTCCTTGTTGAACTTAATTTTCCAGAGTATTTTGTGGCAAAGCTGAGTTCAACAAAAGTCCTCTGGGAGGCTGGCGAATTAGCGTTAGATGAGATTCAACATATAGGAATCCTGGTATCAAAAGCAAACGGCTGCCCCTACTGCACGGCAGCCTTCTGCACAATCCTTAACCATGGTCTAAAAACTGAGTCTGACTACATTTCGGAGGTAATAACCAAGGGTATCGATGCCGTCGACAGCGATAGACTGAGAGTAATTCTGGAGTATGCCCTTAAAGTAAATTTGAGCCCTAAAGATATTGAGGACTCAGATATAGAATCCCTTAGGTCAGTCGGGCTGACAGACAAAGGAGTTGTTCAATTAACACATATTGTCAGCGACTTTGCCTCCTATAACAGGCTCAACCTTGCTTTAGACACAGATTATGACTACCTAGAGATGTGGAAGAGCATTGCTTTTGAGAAAAGCTAACACGTCTTGCATAAATTGATATCTTAGCTCATTGCTCAGCTAATTTTTTGTGATGACTTATGCTTTCCTACTATGAGCAGGCAGACCAAACTTTAATCGGCCCACTGTTACCCCTGAAAGAACTTTCATCCCATAAGATATTATTCTGACACATCTATCATTAGCGGGGAGAGGCTGGTAGTAATGATCGGCTTATCATCAGTATAAGGAGAGTACCCAACGTATATAAGACGCTGGCCAGGGGTCATGGTTCCCGAATAGACGGTCAGCTCCTCAGAGGCCTGAAGCTTAGCCACATATCTCGCTGCCGGTAGTGATTTTAGGCTTGCATTCCATGCCTCCCAAACACCATCCTGGTTTAATGCCTTGAAGATCTTCTTGCCCGACTCCCTCTCTCTAATCACAACGTAGAGCTCTCCCTCACTGCCAACATCATCTGCGTCAGGAAGAACCTTCGCGCTTATGATAATTTGGTCGCGGTTGGCAAACGATGTGCTGTAGGCCTCTCCTTGATTAAGGCTGCTGCTTATTAAAATTCTAGACTCAGTGGCCGTGCCATCAGTTCTAATAACCCTACCAACGTCCTTATGAAGGTCTGAGGTAGGACTGGCAACAGGATACATATCCAAGTTCAGTGAATTAAAAAAGCTTAGTCGGGCAGGGATGGCTTTTTCAATTGTTGACAGCGTCGCCGCTGAGACACGATCGCGCCTGTATTCGGATGCCATCCACATCAGAAAACTTTCAGCCATGTCCTCCCTGCCGGGATAATCTTCGGCGTATGTAGATATAAATAGAGAGTCATCATTCTGCGAATTTATCCATCCTTCTGAGGAGGCGTACCGGCCATCCATCGAGGTGTGTACACCCTCATGGACCAGGGTCTCTTCAAGCCAGCCATTCTTAATGTATCCGTTGGCCTCAGAATGAATAAGAATATTGTTGTTACCGCCACCAAAGGCCTCGTCGCCTTTATGAATAGTTATCGATGATAAATCTCGAAACAATAACCTCGGCAATCGACCCACCGCCTCAGCAAAAAATATCGCATCCTGCTCGGCGCTCTCCTCGTCTCCGAACTCAAGATTTACCTGGACCTCAACAGGGCCAACACCACTGAAATTTGCTTCAAAAAGGAACATGTCCTCCGTCACAAAGGAGTTCGCTCTCCTATCATACGATTCGCGTTCTCCTACACCCAGGCTCTGGATACCAGCAAATATGGTGGGATCGGTTTCTCTAATGATGTCAGGATCAACAAAAACAGTGCCGCCGCTAAAAGCTGGCTGTGCAAGCACTTTTGGTAAAAAGAGAATTATTAAGACTACTACTGTAGCATTTCTAATAATAAGCATAATGTTTTTATAGCTGATTGTGCCGCAGATAATTCTTTTAACTACTTGAAGATCAGTTAAATCTTAGAGGTTAATTAGATCTTTCAAGTGATAATTGGTTATGCAGCACATTGCTTGCAAGGTTGAGTTCATTTTCTGCCCTGCTCTCTTCATAGCGCCTCGATAACTACATTGCGAAACCTGACCTCACCCGCTAGGTGCTGCAGGGAAATAGGCCCACTATTTTGATGTGTAGTGTCGCGTGTATCTACTGTAGTTATTCCGTTGAGGACGATGACAATATGATCGCCTTGGACCGAAACATCATATGTATTCCACTGACCCGCAGTTTTAATATACTCACTAGGGGGGGCATGGTTGACTAAACCACCTGTACTTTTTTCCATATCTGGCCTCTCGTCATTTATATTAGCTTCATAGGCGGTGGTGTCACGAATAGTACTTTCATCGGTAATTCGAAAGTAAATTCCGCTATTAGCGGTGGGGGCATCAATAAAAAATTCCGCGGTGATACGAAAATCTTGATATGAACGATCCGTAACGAGATGCCCATTACCCTCATCAGATACAAATTCATCCAGCTCAATACGCCAATTTGCATTGCCAACTTGATGCCAGCCATCGAAACTAGTCAAATCATCCTGACCGCTCGCTACAAAGGTTATTAATACTAATGCGGTGAAAGAGATAGCTGAAAGTATTTTGGTCATTTTTCTTTGATCCTTAACAATATCACCCAATATTTATTTTTATATATTTATCATGCGCCTAGGACTTATCTAAAGCCTGTTGAACATCATTAATAATATCGTCTATATGTTCTATTCCAACAGATATCCTGACCAAATCTGCAGTAACGCCGGCCGACTCCAGCTCTTTTTCGTTCAGTTGCCTGTGTGTGGTTGAGGCAGGGTGACATGCCAAAGACTTAGCATCCCCAATGTTTACCAACCGTAATATCATTTGAAGTGAGTCAATAAATTTTGTACATGAATCTATACCACCTTGAATTCCAAAACTTAATATTCCAGACGCCCTGCCCCCGGTTATGGACTTACACAGAGTATGATAAGCGCTGTCTTGAAGCCCCGCGTAATTAACCCAAGCTATTTTGGCGTGATCCTTGAGATATTCTGCCAATGTCTGAGCATTAGAGCAGTGCCGATCCATTCTTAGGCCGAGTGTCTCAAGGCCTTGCAGAATCTGAAACGAATTCATTGGAGATATAGCTGAACCGGTATTGCGAAGAGGCACCACTCGGCATCGTCCAATATAGGCGGCCGGACCAAGGGCCTCTGTGTAGACTACACCGTGATAAGAGGGGTCTGGCTCGTTCAAAACACCAAATCGGTCTTTGTTAGCAACCCAGTCAAATTTACCTGAATCGACTATCACTCCACCTATGGATGTGCCATGCCCGCCAATATATTTAGTTAACGAATGTACTACAATATCTGCTCCATGCTCGAAAGGGCGACAAAGATAAGGCGTCGCAACTGTATTATCGACTATTAGGGGTACACCATTCTTATGCGCAATATCAGATAATTTTTTTAGATCTACTATGTTGCCAGCAGGATTTCCTATAGATTCACAAAAAATTGCCTTCGTATTTTCATCAATTGCATTTTCAAAACCATCAAAATCGTCATGAGACACCATCCGAACATCAACACCTTGCCTTGGCAGTGAATGAGCAAATAGGTTATATGTACCCCCATAGAGTTGACTTGTGCTCACTATATTATCTCCCACTTCACATATGCACTGCACTGCGTAGGTGATTGCTGCCATACCGGAGGCCACACAAAGACCGGCAATACCGCCCTCCATAGCAGCTATTCTTTTTTCCAGTATGTCCGTGGTCGGATTCATTATCCGGGTGTATATGTTACCCGGCACTTTCAAATCAAAAAGATCAGCCCCGTGTTGAGTGTTGTCAAATGTATAAGAAGTAGTCTGATAAATTGGAACAGCTGCGGCCTTAGTGGCTTCCTCTGATTTATAACCTTCGTGTAAAGCTATAGATTCTAGTTTCATTTTTACCCTCTATTGTTATGCGTCTTATAAAGTCAAATTATTAATCTTCAGTAACACTAATCTTAAACCCCCTGCTGTGCACATGGATAGGCCCGTCGACCTCTGAATTTCGATATCCAACAAAAAATGTATGTTCACCCTCATTCATTTGTCCTTGCACCACCTCAAAGTCCCATACCTTTCTGTATGACGGCAAGTTGTCTGACTCCTTCATAGTCCATACCGGCTCAATCCTAGAGACTGAGCCATTCCATATGGTCAGCGTTCTATCACTATTTATGTAATAAAGCCTAGTTCCGCTATTGTTAGTTGACTTAAGGGCAATGAAAAATTCAATCTCTGAGCCAATATCGAGCTCGTCCGCCTCTATCTTGGCCACAAGATTAATGAAATCGTTGGTTAAAAATTCTCTAGGATTGTTGCCGAGAGACCAATTATTATTTTTGGCAGTAGAAAATGATATTTGTGCAGCAGTTGGGCTTGGATCTTTTATCTTGATGGCACGGCCGGGCGAGATATATTCTGTGGAAGGTTGCTCAATGTAGACGTTATTTGTATCTGCAATATAAGACCTGATTGGGAAATCCTCGAGAGGCGTGTGGACAACCAATCTGGATAGAGTCTGGAACCCGCTACCAGCGTAGCTGCCTCCAGATGTCGTATTTCCATCGTCTGTCTCTTTCTCGGCGTCAAGTCCGTAGCGCAATTCTGTATCCGACACGTCAACAAAGAATTCATGCCATCCAGTGCCTCCTAAATTTATAGGCATATTTATGGAGGCTCCATTTTCTAGGGAGGCCACCACAGAGGTATCGAAATAGCTATCTCCGTCACGGTTTCTTTTACCAGGAGGCATTAATGTAACCTGAAGATCATTTTCTTCTGAGTCCTCTGCACTGACTTTAAATACCAATTCTTGATCGTTTTTACCTTGAGTTATCTTTATCAGGGACGACGGCGAGTCATTAATTACCAGGTTGTCTTGGTCAACAGAGATTTCTTCTTCAAAAATAATTTTATTTTCTGACAAGATAAAATATTTCTTTATTGCCCCTCCTACTGAGAGCATGCTTTTTGATGGTATAGTCCTGAGAATTCCGATACTGCACCAACCCTCATCCTCAATAATTCTGAAGTACCTGCATTCAGTTCTATATTTGGTTGACCTGATAGAGTTTCCATACTCATCTGTAAAATGTATCTCATAGTCTCTTTCTACATCTGCTGAGGCCTGATCCACATAAAAATCTGTCCATCCAATGAAAAAATAATTACCTGTCAAGAAATCCTCTTTGGATAAATTTTGAAACTTCCCTCGGCCTGTCTCCCATTCCTCAAGGTCTTGATTGTAGAAATAGAGGCCCGGGGCCTCTGTATTAGTAGGCTCAGGCAAAGTTTCAAAGATCTTATTTTCCGAAAATCTTTGTGGTATGCCCCACTCCAAGGCCAGACTGGGGGGATCGACAAACGCCCTACCCTTTCCATACATAACCTGTAGCGCCCTGATGTCATCCTGTTGAGGTAGGTTGATGTAGTTGTATGGATTGGCATACATCATGGAGATTGGGCTGTTAGAGTGACCCAGCCCTAATAGATGCCCTATCTCATGTGTCAGAGCTTTGTCGGTATCGTAGTTTCTATTTATCTCGTAGCTCAAGGACCAATCAGCATCTATGTTTAGCTTAATTGCGCCATCGAGGACCTCATAACGGCCCTTGTCCAGATCGTACCCACATGCCCTTGGTCCAGCAGTTGCCTTAGAGCTTTCTTGTTCCTCCCAAGTTATAGAAACCGCCCTATCAAACTCAGCGCAAGAGGTTACATCTGTCTCAGGTACCACGTCATCATTTATAAAAATAGGATTAAAAGTAACTCCAGATACTCTCTCCCAAATATTGGCGGCATTTACGATCCATCCTGGGAGGGGATCTGCAGAGGAAAAGCCCTCTGGGGCAAGTGGTGAGTTTAGAGTGCTATAGACGAGTTGGATCGAGCTATCCCATCGCATTAAAATCTCATCGATCCCATATGCCTTGTCGACCTCTTTCACCCTATTTGCGGGTGGCTCCGTGGTCGATAGGCATAGACTGGGCAGAAGCCCAAAAAGAATTATCTTAGCTATTTCTGTAGGTCTAAAGAAATAGTGCATTTATAGTATCAAACACCTAGTCGATCTTTTTTGAATCTAAAAGTCGCATATTAAATGTATAAAAATTATGCATCATTTCTAAATCAATAGCAGAGAAAATATTGATAATTGCGGTTTAAGAGAGAATAAATACTTTTTTTAAAATCAGAAATTATTTTTTACCAAGAAAAAACCCGCACTGGGCGGGTTTTTTCCTAGGCTTCTTTGAGTTATGGCCTCATAGAAGGCCTGATTTTACCAATCAGCCGTCAAAAGCTATGCCTTATAGAGGCCGTATACATCCTTCCATTTGCCGAGTAAAATTCTAAAGCAGCCCTTGATGTTGTGCTGTTCCATCCTTGATTCCTTTCTATAACTGGGTCTTCGTCAGTAAGATTCCTGACCCCAAGAGATAGAACTGAGCCAAAAGGTGACTGCCAGGTAGCGTTTAGACCGTGCGTATCCCATTCCTCGTAATAATACTGTTGATTGGAATGCTCATCGATCCATGAATAGTCATAACTTAAAGTCAAGTCATCAATCATGTATCGGACGGTGAACTGCGCCCTATTCTCTGGCTGCCCTGGAAGACCTGCGCCCACATTCGGATCTTTGCCTATGACGGGTAGTACTTCAGTAATATCACTAATGTTGGACCAACTACCGGTTAAGGTAAAGCTTCCAAAATCAGTGTCGAAATCATATCGACCACGGATATCAAGACCCTCGTACTCCATAGTGGACAGATTAGCAAAGACATTTACTAAACCACATTCGGGGACTTTTAATCCTGAGCCTTCACAGCGGGTTATTGCTCCAGGGATACCTCCCTGAGATGGCGCCCGATTAATACGAACCCCCGACGGGAGTGAATTTAACTGTTCAAGCTCGAACAGGGTAGTTTCACCCACAGATGTAATGCCATCGGTCAGCTCTATATTCCACCAGTCAGCACTCAGGGTAAGACCCTCAATCGGGTTTATGATCACGCCAAGGTTCCAAGATTCAGACTCCTCAGCACCCAGACTTGGATTGCCTCCTGTAAAGGTCTCTATTTGTGAGTTCGGGCAATCACTGTCAGAGATACCTTGAGCACGACAGCGAGTAATATCTGCAGTCGACTCAAAGCTTTGTGCCGGGAACTGATACATGCTAGTCAAGTTTGGAGCCTTGAAACCCTCGCCCCAAGATGCCCTAAGCGTTAAAAAGTCGAATGGAACGAACCTGGCAGAAATCTGAGGCGAAAATTCGGAGCCAAAGTCATTGTAGTCATCGTACCTTCCAGCGGCATTCACATTAAGGTTTTCAAGTATTGGAAAATTTATTTCCGCGAAGAGTGCGTCTCGACTACGGCCGCCGCCTGAACTGTTTCCTGCAGAACCAATAACATTGCCCGCTTCCCTATAGGAATCGTACTTGTCACGGTAACCCTCGCGAGCCGTCTCCCACCCCGCGGCCCAACCAACAGCGCCACCGGCTAGCGATAAGACATCCAGCTCACCGTCTAGGGTTATTCCCCAACCTTCCCAGACTGCCGAGATATCCCTGTAAATATCTGCTCGGCTCTGAAGTATTGCGTCCGCGTTACTTGGGTCTAGCGGATTTGCAACATTGTATTCGTCATCAGCAACTAAGTCGGATATGATACTTGAAAGAATATAGTTCCTACCTTGATCAATTGCTGTCATCCGGTAGTCCCGATAATAGGCTTCAAAGTTTATATCGTCGTTAAATAAGGTGCCCCTCAAACCCATAGTTGTATCAATTTCGCGTGTAGAACCGCTGTCATTACGAGTACCGTGCCCTACAAACCTATGATAAAGGATCGCGTTTTCACCTAGGGTATTTTGTGACGAGGCTGAACTGAAGAAGAAGCCACCAATTGCGGGAGCAAACCGTCCGCCCGAATCTATGGACACATATCTGTTCTCTACGAATGCCTCAATGTTATCAGTTAAATCATATTTAGCACTTGTGTATGTCGCTCTTCTCTCAATGCCCGCATTCTGCCAAGAGAAATTTCCATATCCGAACCCACATCCCACACCGGGAACGCCAAAGGGATTGTCAACAACCAGTAAGCCAGGGCCGTCACAGTTGCCTGGATATCCAAGCGCTTGAGAGAAATCTAGGGCAAACAGTGAGTTACCACCACCATTGATGCCCTGTACATCAGCGGAACCATCTAGTGGGTTTCCATTGGGTCCAGAGTTAGCTTTGACTTGAACATTAGAGTATTCCCTATCCCTGTCAAATACCGGTAATCTCTGATACCACTCGCCCGAGAATATCAGGCTACCCCTATCGAAGGATGTACCAAAAGAAAAACTGACCGAGTCTGTGTTTGCGCTATCTCTGGTAGGCCGGGCGCCTCCAAGTGCAACTTCAGCACCAGTCCAGTCATCCTTCATGATGATGTTTATGGCACCACCTATGGCATCTGCACCGTAAACCGCTGAGGCGCTGTCGGTGAGAATTTCAATTCGATCGATAGCGGCCAGCGGCATTGTATTCATATCGACGGCAGATGTACCTGTCCAAGGGTTGCCAGGCACACGCCTGCCGTTCACAAGTACTGCAGTACGATCTGATCCAATACCCTTTAAACTGACCAAGGCCACACCAGCAAATGAACTACCCGATTGCTGAGTATATGAACCCAAGGTATTGTAGGAACTCTCACGTAATGCGTCTGTAACGCTATCGACCCCGCTCAGCTGAAGATCTTCTATCGCTAGAGATGTGATCGGTCTGGGAGCATCAGAAATTAACCCCCTTATCCTTGAGCCAGTAACAACTACTTCTTCTGTTACTTGGTCCTGAGCAAGAGTAAGTGATGGAACCACAAAACAAGTACTTGTTGTAAATCCTGCTGCGATGAAACCACGTACGAATTTGTTAAGTTTGACTTTCATAGTAAGCCCCTCAAAGTAAATTTTTTTGCTGAATACGTTTTTTCTTAATACGATCTTAATGTACTACATCGATTACGTAGAAAAAAGGGGGGCGGATTTAATTGGTGCATTTTGCACTATTTTGGTGCATATAAAAATTTTGAAGCTAGGTCTAGTTCTTCAATATCTTTACAAATAAATTTGAGTTGTTTCGGAAATTAGGTTGGTCTGTATCTGACTAGTCGAATGTGTTTGCCATCAAAGTCTCTGGATATTTTTGAAAGATCGAGGGCTGCTTATATTAGTCAGAGTCAATATCGAACAGCTCTAATGCATTTTTTCTGCCTATCTGAATCCGTTCTTCATCAGTTACAACCTGGGTGTTATCAAACCATGAGGACGCATCCTCCATTCTTTCGAATGGGTAGTCAGAGCAGAAAAAGATTCGATCCTTACCAAGTTCCTCGAGACAGCAACGCAATGTTGAGTCATGGAAGTTGCCAGAGGTCGTTACATAAAAATGTTCCCGAAAGTAATCACCCAGCGGACGTTTACCTCGGTAACCTCGTGGTGAGAACTCCATTCGTGCATCCATGCGCCATAGGTTGTAGGGGATGAATTCCCCAAGATGTCCGATTATTAATTTTAGGTTTTTGACATCCTCGAATAGTCCCGACCCACACAAGCGCAGTGCATGGGTGCCGGTCTCAACCGTAAAGCCCCAGGGCGAGGATCTCAACCAGGGATGATCCATCATATTTTTGGATTGTGAGGGCAACTGCATCCTTGGATGCAGATAAAAAGGAACGTCTAAATCCGCAACAGTCTGCCAGAATTCTCTGTACTCAGGGATATCGTAGTAGATAGCAGTGTCGGAATCGTCTCTCTGCGTAAAGCCATTAACCATAGCGCCCTTGAAGCCCATCTCGTTTACACATCGCTCTAGCTCCTCAGCAGCAGCCGACGGGCTCTGCATGGGCAAGGCAGCAAAAGCCTTGTAGCGCCTAGGATGACGTTCGACCGCCGCGGCCAGGGTATCGTTACCCTTGCGAGCTACTTCAACAGCCTCATCAGTATCAAGGATCGCCTGTACTCCAGGCGCATTTAGGGAAAGTATCGCTAATTCGATCCCTGCCTGGTCCATGTAATCAAGGCGCATATCATCCAAATCGAGGATCTCGCGAGTGAACTGGTCAAAGTCCGCTGACTCCCCAGCAAAATCTCTTGTCTCACTGGTGGTCTCCGGAATCGCCATATGTTCTTCGAATGCAATTTTACCCTTCATAGTCTTATCGCTCGTCTTTTCCTCTAATTACTTTATACAATTTAGATCATTAGCGCGCCAATTGGACGTTACCGTTCATTGTCGGGTTAACTTATTAACATGTTGCTCAGAGTTGTCTGGCAAAATTATAAAGTATTTGAAAACTTGGATTAACCTAAAGATCTTATGAGTGATTAAGTGAAACAATATTAGATTTCCAAACACTTCAATAAAGTCATCGATCTTATCGGTTCAAATTATTTGGTAGTATATAAGACTAAATGAATTAAGGGTTATACCAAGCTAGCTTTTTATAAATTATAAGTATCATCTACAGATTTAAAATTAAACATGGCTGACGACAAAGTTACCCTAGAAGTTTTTACAGACTATGTTTGCCCTTGGTGCTACCTTGGCCATGCCGTGATAGAAGAACTTGAATCCGCCAAAGATGGTCTGCAAGTAAAATTATCTCCATTCCCGCTTCACCCAGGCACCCCACCGGAGGGGTTATTGCTGACATCATTTTTAGGGGCCAACCTGGAGGCTGTGCATGAGCGTTTATACAAACTGATGGATGAGTTAGGGCTTGAGCATTGTGAACGGACGAAAACTTACAACAGCAGGTTAGCTCAAGAGCTGGGAATGTGGGGTGACGATCAGGAAGATTCTGCTAAAAGCAAGAAATTACACAAAGCCTTTTTTAATGCTTATTTTGTCGGCGATAAGAACCTGGCAGATAAGAGTGTTCTTCTAGAAGGGATCGAGGAGGCTGGCTTTGATGTCAAAGTGGCGGAAAAAGTTATAGATGATAGAACTTACAGCATCAAGGTTGACGAGGCATGGTCCAGAGCCAGACAAATGAAAATCACTGCCGTACCCACCTACGTAGCAGGTAGCTACATAACCTCTGGATTTCATCCACTAGAGTCACTGATGCATTTTATTGAGTACGCACAGATTCAACTGTCCAAGGCCTAAGCTTCTATTACGATCTCTCTTTGCCCCCCCCTAAGCCATATTAGTTGACCCAGCCCGTAGCACACATAAATCATCTTAGGTTTTTTGGTAGCCCCTAATACCTATCTGGTTACTAAGACTAAGGCGATCACTCAAAAAAATATTTAGCCACCAAACCAACTCCTGCTATTCCTGTAAAAAACAGAACGATTCGGTTGAACCATAGTTGCGGGACCCAATCCAGAAACTTTTTACCTAAAATTGCTCCAATAATTACAAAAGGCGCCGTCGCCGCAATAGAGGCAAAATAATTAGCTTTGAAAATACCCTGCCCCATAAAGATTGGTATCTTGGCTAGGTTCACGCAGCAAAAAAATATTGCTCCGGTACCTACGAAAGCCTTTTTATCTAATTTAAGTAGTAGAAAATAAAGAGAAAGAATCGGGCCCGCCGCGTTACCCAGAGTAGTGGCTATTCCAGCCAACATGCCTGACCCTGAACGAACGCTATTGGGATGCAAAAGCGCCCACCCAGTAATACGCGGCCTTATAGGCTCGAAGGATACGAGCAATATCACCAGCAAGCCCAGCGCCAGACCTAGGTCCTGATTATCAAGAAAGGCCAGCAGCCCGCCGCCCAGCAAAATGCCTAAGAGTACAGGGGCAGACATACGTTTAAGTTCTCTCCAGTGCGCCAAGCGCCAATACATACTGACGGCAACGACATCCCCCACGAGTAAATACAGCAAGGTTATGCCAAGGGCGTCTCGCGGTGGAAACATCAAGGCAACAGATGCTGTCAGTAGTGTTCCGAGCGAAGGAATGCCGGCTTTTATAAAGCCAGTAAAAACGCCCACTATCGATAAAAGGAGCAGAGATTCAAATGGTAGTAGTGACAAAAATCTGACCCACTACTTAAGAAGTTCAGGTATGCAGCCAAAGGGCTCGATAGAAAGGCTAGAGGGTTCATACTCACGCGTGTATAGAGGAAAGTCCCTAGAGAAGAAAACCGGATCGTAGTGGTTTATAGACATTACCAGACGGTTACGTTCCCGATCGAGTGATAGTCTCTCCACCGTAGTCATCTGGTTCGAATGCAGCAGCCCCCGCATTGGTTGTCCTTCCACGGTAACAAACTGATTGAGCACCCCCTGGGTAAAATGACTCGTCTCAATAATGAGGTCGTCCCCTTCGAAACGTCCGACAGAGTAGCCCATGATGCTGGGCTCAGTGCCATCAGGTGCAGACACCTGCTCCATGTGAATGATGCGCTCCACATCCATCCACTCATGCTTAATCAAAATATTATTCTCAATCCTGGAAATTGCTAGGGGAGTGCCCGGCGCCCCCCATGCCCGGCGCAATGCGACAGGCTCACAGCGGTAAGTGGGATCATCAGTAAAAGGATCATACTGCTCGACTGCCGCTCGGCCTGTTTCAGTCAGGAAATCCATCATGAATTGCGGGCCGCTGGTCGCAAAGCCGCCCGGTACGAGCATCCACTCACCGAAAATGGATTCACGCTGCTCCTCGGTGGACTGCTGCGCTCCCCTTGGCCCGTTGACGCTCAATTCATGCCCGTCTTCAAGATACACCGTATCAAAGAAGCACATCGCCGGGTCACGGCGGTGCTGGGAACCTGTTATGCCAATACGCGTACCCTCGACCAGCATGCCTGGCGTAATGCCGTTACGTGCCAGCTGGGTGTAGCCGTGCGACTCACAGCGCCAGTCAGTCACTCGGCCATCCGCATCCTCTGCACGAATGTTGAGGTAGGCGTGGGGATTACGCTGCTCATACTCAATAACAGTGCCCGTAATCGTAACCGGCTTGTCACGATCAAAATGCGGCGCAAAACTGTGATGAGCAGAACTGCCGATAGGCAGAATCAGAATCGATAAACCAAGAATTATTTTTTTCATTGTCCCCTCTCAATGAAAACTTATCAGATCAAACCGCGTCATGAGCTAAAGCCAGGCTAGGAAAAACTATTTTCAGAGACCGCTAACACTACTGACAGGTACGAGAGCGGTTCCGAAAAAAGTTTTTACGACGCCTTGCTAAGCGCAATAGCTGTTTACTGGGCGTTGGCGTATTTGCCGATATAGGACGCTTTAGCCACTACCTTACCTTCCATCGCGGCAAGCAATTCTTCGCGTGACGAACCCTCAGGCAAATCCAGCGTGTCGCTTAGAGCATAAAACTCGAACACGTAATGATGAAAACGGTCGGGTAATGGTGCGCCTGACCCCATGTAACTGGCCTGTCCGCGAATATTGGCTCCCTGGACACTTCCAGTAGGTAAGCTTCCCTCTGGAATGTTATTGTCCCCTATATTCCATGCCAGCCAGTGGGTAACATCACCGGTTCCGCCGCCAAAGGCTACAGAAATATCGTGAAAGATAATGGCAAAGCTGGAAGTGGTCTCAGGTGCTCCCGTAATTGTAAAATCGGGCTGTACATTTTCGCCATGTGAAGTGTACTTGATGGGAATTATGCCGCCATCTTCGAAGGCATCACTGGTGACCTGCATGTTGGGCAGCTGAAAGCCCTGGGCTATGACATGGGTGGGCATGACCAGTGCTAATAGAGAAAAGTAAATAAGTGTCAGTGTGGTTCGCATATAGGACTCCAAAAATTTATAACTGCGTTACTCGCTAACGCTGAACGATGGTACAACGTTACTTCAAAAAAACATACTAGGTATCCACCTTCAAACTTCATTATGGTCTGCGGATTTTTCTGCAGGTTAAATGATTGTCGGCCCATATAAAGAATTAGTCAGGATCGGGGCCTTTATGTTTTAATTTGCAAAAAGACCATATATTTCAAGCGGATATAATATGACGGTTCGCCATTCATTTTTGGTTTCAATAATTGCGCTGCCGCTGCTCATTCAACTGATCAGCACAGTATGGCCGCCTATACTATGGGCTTACCTGCTGGTCGGTCCTTACATACTTGTCGGTATATATGATCTCTGCCAGAAAAGAAAAACCGTGCTACGTATTTACCCGGTCATTGGTCACGTTCGCTATCTCTTTGAATACATACGCCCTGAGATACAGCAGTATTTTGTAGAGTCAGACCTAAACGGCACACCAATATCAAGAGAGTTCCGTAGTCTTGTTTACCAGCGCGCCAAGAAAGTTACCGATACACGGCCTTTTGGAACGATTATTGATGTCTATAACGACGGGTATGAGTGGATAAACCATGCAATGTCTCCCAAGCACGTTGACCCCGGTTCGCTGAGGACAACTTTCGGCCAACTCAACTGCGCCAAGCCCTATGAAGTTTCTCCTCTAAACATTTCAGCAATGAGCTTCGGGTCTTTGAGTAGGAATGCCATACTGGCTCTTAATCGTGGCGCCAGTATGGGCGGTTTTTTTCACAACACTGGTGAAGGCGGCATATCTCCCTACCATAGAGAACACGGTGGTGACCTTGTTTGGCAAATAGGTACCGGCTATTTCGGCTGCAGAAACGAGGACGGACAGTTTGATCCTGAGTTGTTCCAGCAAAAATCCTCTGACGACCAGGTTAAAATGATTGAAATCAAAATTTCCCAGGGTGCCAAACCTGGTCACGGTGGTATTCTACCGGCGGCTAAAGTTACCGAGGAAATTGCTGAAATTCGTCATGTCCCACTTGGCAAAGATGTCATTTCTCCTTCCTATCATACGGCCTTTTCCGAACCGGCAGGGCTGCTTAAATTCATGGACACACTGCGAGAACTCTCCGGAGGCAAACCGGTAGGATTCAAACTTTGTCTTGGAAGAAAAACTGAATTCCTGAGCATCTGCAAGGCCATGCTGGAGACTGAACTCACACCGGACTTTATCACGGTGGACGGTGGTGAGGGCGGAACCGGCGCCGCGCAAATTGAGTTCACCAACTCGGTTGGCACCCCCCTGCGTGAAGGCTTGCACTTTATAAACAACGCGCTGCGCGGAATCGGCATGCGTGACCGACTGCATCTTATCGCGGCAGGAAAAAGCACGTCGGCTTACCACATGGTCAGACTTGGTGCCCTCGGGGCCGATACCGTGAATTCTGCCAGGGGAATGATGTTTGCACTTGGGTGCATCCAGGCCCGTCACTGCAACAATGACAAGTGCCCCTCAGGGGTGGCAACCCAGAATCCTGCCCGTTATCGCCAGCTCGATGTCACCGACAAGGGTGTGCGCGTATTCAATTACCACAGCGCCATGATGAAAGCCCTGGCAGAGCTGCTGGGACAACTCGGCGTCAGTTCACTGACAGAGGTAAAACCGGAACATGTGAACCGCCGAATCAATCACAATACAGTTCTGACCTACGAGGATGTATACCCGGAACTAGAAACTGGTTTCCTGCTCAACGATGCGTTGATGTCGGATGATTGGCAGCGGGCTTGGGACAAGGCCTCTGCCACGCACTGGTAAATTAGTCGGCCAATTTCAGCGCTACCAGCTCGCCGGGATGTCCGGTATCGCCGACTGGAACAACTATGAACTGGACGCCATCGATCTGATAAGTCATGGGCAGGCCCGTCTGTTTTGCCGGCAACTCAAACTCGCTGATTATTTCTCCCGTGGCCTTGTCGTGCGCACGAAACATTGGGCCACCTCCTGTCTGCCCCCCGTAAAGACCCGCACCTTCGCCTGCAAATAGCAGACTTTTTGTCACAAGAAGGCCGCCCCTGTCACCATGCCCCGTTCGCTCTGGAATTTCCACGCCCTGCAGTCTGGGATGTTCACTTATTTCCTCAGGAGTGTCGGCATTGGCCATCATCCAGGCATGCTCGCCCGTATTCATGTCGATTGCTGTTATTCGGCCGTAAGGCGGCTTGATCAGAGGCAGCCCAAAAGGACCATCCACTCCAAAGCCCCTGGCCATCGCGTAATCAAAATCGCTGTCCTCGAAAAAAGAATCCGCGGTCAGACCTATTGTCATCGGATGCGAGGTTGATGGTATGTACAGCATGTTAGTTTCAGGGTCGAAGCCAACTCCCTGCCAGTTGGCACCGCCTCCGAATCCAGGCATGAACAGCGTACCTCTGTTGTTCTCAGTTTGAAGCGTGGGCGGAGTGAAGACAGGCCCATAGGTGTACTGATTTAGCAGTCGTTTAGCTTCCTCAAAAATCTCCGGCGACCAGTCAAGCAGGTCTTCCTCGCTCAGGCCCTGCCTTTCAAAAGGGGCAGGCTTGGTCGGAAACGGCTGGGTCGGCGAGGCCTGTTCGCCCGGTATGGTTGAGGCTGGAACCTCCCTTTCCACGATGGGCCAGACCGGTTCCCCCGTTACGCGGTTAAAGGTGTACACCATACCCTGCTTGGTCACCTGAATCGCCGCCGGTATTTCCTCCCCATCTACCACAAGGTCTGCGAGAACGGGCCCAGTCGGCGGATCGTAATCCCAGATGTCATGATGTATGAGCTGGAAATGCCAAATTCTCTCGCCGGTTTTCGCATCCAGAGCGACCAGCGACTGGCTGAAAAGGTTATCACCAGGCCTATGGCCACCGTACATATCGCCAGTAGCTGCTTCCACCGGGACATAAACGATGCCGCGTTCCTGGTCCGCCGACATGACCGCCCATGAGCCGGCATTTCCCGTGTACTGCCAGCTGTTGTTGCGCCATGTTTCAACGCCAAATTGGTCTTCTTGGGGAATCGTATGAAACTTCCACAGCATTTCTCCCGTGCGAATATCGTAACCGCGAATATTCCCGGCAGGTCCCTTCATGGAGCGCGGTGAACCTCCGGAGGGAAAGGCGGCACCGATAACAATTACGTCATCCACAATCACAGGGGGTGCGGTGAGACCGGAAGGAATGCTTTCTATATCAATATCGAAACGGTCTTCCTGGCCGACACGCAGGTCCACAATTCCGTTTTCACCAAAGGCTGGATCCGGCTTTCCGGTCGCCGTATCCAGGGAGATGAGATAGTAGCCAGGTGTCACAACTATTACCCGGGAATCACCACCATCGCGCCAGTAAGACACTCCCCTGCCGGAGTTAACCCTTGGTCCGCGGCGCGCCCCTTCGTCATAGCGGAACATCCATAAATTTTCACCGGTTACCGGATCAATCGCGACAACATCGCGGCGGCGGCCTGCAGTGGCATACAGCACACCATCGGCCATGACCGGTGTGGATTCATAATTAAATTCAGCATTGGGGCCGTAGTTCTGTGTCGTCCAGCGCCAGGCTATTTCTAAATTCTGCACGTTATTCCGGTTTATCTGATCTAGTGGAGCATAGCGCGTACCGTTACTGTCGTTGTGATAGCCGAGCCATTCGTAATCGATTACCCGCTGCGCACTGGATGCGCCAGCCAGGAGTGACGCCACCCGCACAGGACTCTCCGAAGGCTGCATCGAAATAGCGACAAGATTTTGCGCACTGGATGGCAGGTTTTCTTCTCCGGCTGGCAAACCATTTTGCTGCAGCATGAACGCTACAAGGTCAGCATATTGTTCCGGGGTAAACCCGTTGGGATTATTCACCGGCATGGTTGATGCGGTGATCTGGTAAAACGCTGCCAGTGACTGATCCTGCCACTGCTGCCAGAATGCTCCACCTACCAGGGCCGGACCTGCCTCACCCCCCGCAAGTGTTATGCCGTGACATTCAACACAAGAACGCAGGTAAAGCGCTCCCCCGGCAACAGCCTGCTGCTCGGTAAAAACACCCTCACGTGTGCTGGTCTGGGCAGCAGCTGTCGCACAAAGAAATAATAAAAAAGGTAACAAAAAAACAGAGTTGATTTTAAAACTGGGCTGGCTCATCTTTTCCCTGGCATGTTGTTATGATTCTTGCTGAAAGTCTGCGCAAGCATTCGGGCTTAGTCAACAACTGAGGGGTAAATAACAATTAAAATGATGACTGGTAATGAACTTGGCGGTGCCTGCGACGAAAACTTCTGAGTAGAAACTTTTGAAAAAATAGCAGAAATGAGCAAACAGCACGGTATGGCCATGTTTCATCAGCAGAATGCCGCACACCTTGTTGTAGCCATGGAAGAAATGAAAGGGCTTTCGTAAGTATAAAGCGATATGGAAAAATGGTACGCAGACAAAAGGCAGACCTTTGAGGAGTTACCTGAAAACAATGGCTAATTACGTACTGGTGCATGGCGCCTGGGGCGGCGGTCAGAGCTATACAAAAACGGACGCGGATCTACAGGAAAAGGGCCACAATGTCCTAGTGGCCGCCTTATCAGGCATAGGTGTACGGCAGCCAAAGCTGCATGGTGGTATTACCCTGACCGATCACGTCAATGATGTTATCGAACAGATTGAGCAGGCGAACTTTGAACGTTTCGTCCTCGTTGGACATTCCTATGGCGGAATGGTCATAACCCAGATTTCTTCGATAATGGCTGAGCGCATCGATGCCATCTGCTATATAGATGCCTTCCTGCCCCAGCATGATGAATCCCTATGGGATATCACCGGTGAGTTTGAGCACAACTGGTATATCGACAGCCAGAAAAATACACCAGGTCTTGTCGCGCCCATTGGCGGTATAGATTTCGAGGAAAAACCTGGCCACATCGGCAGGCATCCTTTACTGACCCTGCTTGAAGCTGTGCAGTTATCCGGCAGTGAGGTGAATATCCCCCGCAAGGCCTATGTCTTTGCCACAGGGTTTGAACAGACCCCTTTTGTGCCGTTCGCAGAAAGAACCAAAGCTGATGCTGAATGGGAATATCATGAAGCAGATGCTACTCACATGGTAATGGATGACCAGCCTGAGCAGACGTTGCAGATCCTGCTCGACCTTGCTTCCTAATCAAACCAAAACATCAGCGGCAGTACGACCACGACAAACATCGACCAGGCTGTGTAGACAGGCAGGTAACGCGCGATCGTTGTCTTGATAACCTTTATACTGCCTGCCCCTCTGAATTCCCTGGCATACTCGAAGGAAATCCAAATGAGGTGAATAAAGATCAGGAGGTTGGCTCCTGTTACCGCTACCCTGTTGGGCGTGATACCCATGGTAAAGGTGCGATAGACAATGGCGGCTAGGGCAATAGCATCAATGATAAGTGTGACCCCTACCAAGCTGAGGTTGGTCAGATCCAGCACCTTTGAAAATTTGCCTCCCCTGCCGGTAATGGAAAAAACAGAGATTCCCCAAACCACCATTAACAATCCGTTAAAAACTATCAGAGACTCCCTATCCTCAAATGGACTTTGCCCCCTGCCGAGTAAGGCAGCCAGATAAAATCCCGTCATTAATAAAAACAAGGGCGAAAAAATATTGGCTAGAATTGGCGCAATACGGCTATCCCTCTCAAGCAGCTGGTCCCAGATCCAGCTGGCAATTAGGGGTGCTGACATCGCCCCCCACATACCGACATTACTAAAATACCATTGCTCGATATCAACACTAATCATCTCAAAAAGGTTGATCGTTAGAGCAGAAAAAACGAAGCCGCCCAGAAGTACTAGACCAGAATAAATCACAAGTTCCCCGCCAAAGCGCAAGAAATTCAACCGTTGATCCAGGCTTCGCCACTGTCCTTTGCAAAAAGTAAAACCGAGCAGACTGAGCAAAACAAAAGGCATATGTATCAGGGCCATCCTGATGGAATCTGAATTGGGCCGATACGGCAAAAGCAGCAGTACCGTAAACATCGTTAACCCTGCAACAGCACTTTTGAGGATAAGCCCTTTATTCAACTTCTCGTTGATATGAAAGTAATATACCAATGTTCCAATAACGAGAAAGGGAATAAATCTTATATAGAACCATTCTCCATTAAGGTTGATATAGCTGGGAGCTTTGGCAATCGCCCAAGACACAAAGGATATGAGTATGGTGAGGAGGAGTAAATTCCTGGATGCAGGTGTGTCTCTGAGGTGAGATGGCTGATAATTCAGGCGGGCATTCCAGGCCAACAGCAACGGGTTTTCAGGATTTTCACTAAATGTCTTGTTGAACCACTTTCTGAATTCATACGGCGAATTCTGATACTGACGTTCCAGAGTGATAGCATCAAATTGATTCGAATTCTTAGATAATTTATTCATGATGAAAAAGAGTTATTGTTGTTACTCCTCTTAGGCATCAATTCATATGGATAGTGCGACTGTAAATTAATGCAAAAGCTATAACCATTCAATCAGCATGAATAAATTTCTACCTCTTATCTTATTGATCACTTTACCTGTGCATGCGCATGTCGGAATAGCCACCACCGTTCCCGATCATGAAGCCGTCATAGACCAGGCGCCTGCCATACTGAGATTTGTCTTTCCTGGTGAAGTAACCATCACCAATCTCCGTATAAGACCGGTCAGCGAAGCGCTCACACTAATCGGCAACGTCACAACTGTGCGCCTGCCACGCAACCGAATCGGTCAGTCCACGGCATTTGGCACTGAGATAGATTTACCAATACCACTGCTGGGACCAGGACTGTACCAGGTAGTATTCCAGGTCAGAACCGTTGACGGACATATCCTGGCAGACGACTACACCTTTACAATCTCAGACGCAGATTAAAATTACAGGCACAAAAAGCCCGCTTAATGAATGTGGGCTATTCTGAAAGCATGTTGCTTACTGTAGTTGAGACAGCATTTCCTGCTGAATCTGCTTCATTTCCTCAGGCAAGTGATCGCCGATCTTCTCAAACAGGCTGGTCTGGTCTTCCACTTCCCGCTTACTGCGTTCGTTATCGATCGCCATCAGTTCATCAAACGTGCCCTGGTCATAGGCAAGCCCATTCCAGTTGATGTCCTCATACTTGGGCACTTGGCCGTAAAGAGTATCGTTGGCATCAACTTTACCGTTAACCCGGTTAACCACCCACTGCAGGACGCGCATGTTTTGGCCAAAGCCCGGCCACAACCAGCCACCATCTTCAGATTTGCGGAACCAGTTCACTCGAAAAATAACCGGGAGGTTATCAACCTTGTCCTCCATGCTGAGCCAGTGCTTCCAGTAATCGCCCATGTTGTA
>RFVC01000037.1 GCA_009922595.1 Gammaproteobacteria bacterium
CGGCGAACCGAGGGGCTAATCCCCTTGTAGAGAAACTGGTCAGTGATTATGGCGCCGACCTGTTCGTGGCCGATGTCCACGACCGAGACGCCTGGCGCTGGGCGGAAGGCGTTTTTCTCGCTTCCGTAGGTGCCGAGTGGAAACCGCATACCCTGGCCCTGCTAGATGAGCTTGCTGCAATGCAGGGCAGGAAAAGACCGGCACGCTGAATTATGAGTCAAAACAACTTATTGAAACGGGTTTTATCCCTCACCGCTTTGCTAGTCGCGTCTATCCAGGTGCAGTCAGCCTCCATCGATAATCAGCAGTGGGCAGTTATCGATTCGTACTGTACTGACTGTCATAACCTGGAGGATTTCTCCGGAGGTTTTGCGTTTGATCTGCTAGCACCCGATGCTATTCATGAGGATGCTGAGCTCTGGGAGGAAGTAGTCAGGAAATTGCGTGGCGGGATGATGCCGCCTCCTGGTGAGCCTCGGCCGGATAAGTCCGCTTTGGATAGTCTCGTTGCCGGATTGGAACTTGCGCTGGATGAAACCGCTGCAGCCAATCCTAATCCCGGTGCGCCGGTACTGCATCGCATGAACAGGGCGGAGTACGCTAATGCCGTGCGTGACCTGCTGGATCTGTCGCTGGATACCAGCGGACTATTCCCTGCGGATGATTCCTCCAATGGATTTGATAACGTGGCCAGTGTGCTTGGTGTCTCGCCAGCCCTCATGCAGGCCTGGGTGAACACGGCCGCCAAGGTCAGCCGGCTTGCAATAGGTGATCTTACGGCCAGCGCCGTGATTACCAATTACCAGCCCGGAGCAGTCTCTCAGTCGCAGCATATTGAAGGCCTGCCGCTTGGTACCCGTGGTGGTGCACGCGTTGAACATATCTTCCCGCTGGATGCCGAGTACGAGATTGCCATTCGCCGCGGTGGCGGCGGCATCTTTTTCTTTCCTTCCGTGCAGACAGAGGAGCCTATAGAGATTTCACTGGATGGTGAACGCCTTGCTGTGATACCAGTGGGTGAAAGTACATCTATCAGATTGTCGATACCGGCCGGTCCCCATGTTATCGAAGCGGCATTTATTCATACCCAGGCGCAGCTGGGTGTAGATGATCTCTATACCGTCCAGGCCAATACATCTGGCATTAATGCATTGCAGATTACGGGGCCACTGAACCCAACCGGACCGGGTGATACTCCAAGCCGCCGCAAAATATTTGTTTGCCAGCCCATCGCGGTAACAGAACAGGAAGGCTGCGCACGGCAAATACTGACCAATCTTGCCAGCCGTGCCTACCGCGGGCCGGTTGGGGAAGAAGCACTCGAGACGCTGATGGAATTTTACAATCGGGGCAACGAACTTCGCGGATTTGAAACAGGCGTGCAGTATGCGCTGGCCAGAATTCTCGTTGATCCGCGTTTTCTTTACCGGTTTGAAAGCGAGCCGAAAAATTTGGCGCCGGGTGAAATTTACCGCCTAGGCGATATAGAACTTGCATCCCGCCTTTCCTACTTCCTGTGGAGCAGTATTCCGGATGATGAATTGCTGAGCCTGGCGGAGGCAGGACAACTTTCGGAACCTAATGTACTTGAGCAGCAGGTGCAGCGAATGCTGGCAGATAAAAAATCTGTTGCCCTAGTGGATAACTTTGCGGCCCAGTGGCTTGGACTGCGTACGCTGGATGCGCTGTATCCGATTTCACCGGACTATGACAACACGCTGCGCGAGGCCTTCAAAAAAGAAACTGCGCTGTTGTTTGAAAGTGTACTGCGCGAGGACCGCTCCATCGTCGATCTCGTGGATGCTGACTATACTTTTGTCAATGAACGTTTGGCGGAACATTACGGTATTCCCTACATTCGCGGCAGCCGCTTTCGCCGTGTGCCAACGCCCAGTGACGCCCGCCGTGGCCTGCTTGGTCATGGCAGTATCCTGACATTAACTTCTGCACCTAATCGGACCTCCCCGGTAATGCGAGGCAAATGGATTCTGGAAAATATTCTTGGATCACCGCCGCCGGCGCCGCCGCCCGGGGTGGAAACCAATCTGGAGGAGACCGCTGGTGAAGGTGAGGCACCTACAACCATGCGCCAAAGATTGGAGCAGCATAGGGCAGATCCAAATTGCAGCGGCTGTCACGGCATGATCGATCCTATCGGATTTGCCCTGGAAAATTTTGACTCGGTTGGCAAATGGCGTGACTCGATAGGTGAGCAGCAGGTTGATACTGCCACCATCTTGTGGGATGGCACACCCATCAGCGGCCCCGGGGCGCTGCGTGAGGCCATTCTGGATAAACGTGAAAATTTTGTGATTACCGCGACTGAAAAGTTGCTGACCTATGCGCTGGGGCGTACAGTAGAACACCACGATATGCCTAGCATTCGACAAATCGTGCGAAATGCTGAAGAAAATAACTATAAAATCAGTGACTTGGTAAAGGGTGTCGTGAGCAGCATGCCCTTTCAGTACCGCGTTAAAACCGGTGAAAATACACTGGAGGAAACACTGGCAGGCAGCCCCTGACTTCAGCCAGATTAGGTAAAACATGTTCATTAGTAAGAAACATTTGTCTCGCCGCACCATGCTAAGAGGTTTAGGCACGGCGGTGGCTTTGCCACTGCTCGATGCCATGGTGCCCGCCGGGACGGCGCTCGCTCAAACAGCCGCTACGCCGAAAACAAGGTTTGGCGGCATCTATATTCCACATGGGGCTACAATGGATATGTGGACACCGACAACCACCGGCAGAAATTTTGAATTTTCCCCTATCCTAAAACCGCTTGAGCAGTTCAGAAGTTCAATCAACGTCATTAGCAATACCGTTCACAACCAGGTGGGTCCCTGGGAAGGAGAGGATTTTGGTGGCGCTGAAAATCATAACAGGGCTGCGGCGGTTTTCCTGACAGGCGCACATCCAGTTAAGGGTGATCTGGCAGTAGTAGGAGAGTCCATCGACCAGGTAGCGGCGCAGTATGTAGGGCAGGATACACCGCTGCCTTCCATAGAGTTATCCATTGAACCGGCGGGTCTTAACTGCGGCAACAATTTTACCTGCGCCTATCGCAACACCCTGAGCTGGAAAACACCAACGCTGCCATTGCCCATGGAGAACAATCCACAGCTTGTTTTTGAAAACCTGTTTGGCGACGGCACCACTGATGCGCAGCGCCGTGAGCGCCGCAACCAGGCGTCCAGCCTTCTCGATTCGCTAGGCAATGAAGTCAGCAGCCTGAGTAAAAGTCTTTCCGCGGCGGACAGATCCATTCTGAGTGATTACCTGGAAGAGGTGCGCGAAATTGAACGCCGCGTCCATCTCGTTGACGAAAAACTTTCTGTCGATATTGATTTACCTGATGCCCCGGTGGGCATTCCACGCGGTTTTGAAAACCATCTCAACCTGATGTTTGATCTGCAGCTACTCGCCTTCAAGACGGAGATCACTCGGATCTCGACGCTGTTGCTGGCGCGGGAAAATTCCAATACCAGTTATCCGGGCAGCGGGGTGAGAGAAGGCTTCCATAACGCTTCGCATCACAGTAATGAACGAGCCAACAAGGACCAGTATGCTCGCATCAATACCTACCACGTTGGGCTCCTGGCAGGCTTTCTCGAAAAGATGGCCAATACACCTGATGGTGACGGCAACCTCCTGGAAAATTCAATGATCATTTATGGTTCTAGCCTGAGTGACGGCAACGAACATAACTATGACCCGCTTCCTGTCGTGGTTGCCGGTAATGCTGGGGGAAAACTCGAAGGAGGGCGTCACCTTATGTTTGCTGAACAGACCCCAATGGCGAACCTGCTCCTTGCCCTGCTTCACAAGATGGATGTCCCGGTAGACAGTATCGGTGATTCCACCGAACCTCTTGCACTCTAGATGCTGAAATTTTAAGCAGCAATCAGCGGTGGTCTTGACGAACAGCGCGCTGCTTATCGATATTCCACTCCCTTTCCTTGATGCTAGCGCGTTTATCGAACGAATGCTTACCCTTGGCCAATGCAATCTGGCATTTTACCAGGTGGCCTTTCCAGTAGAGTTTCGTGCACACACAGGTGTGTCCCTTTTGCTGGATGGCAGAAAAAATTCTTGCCAGTTCCTTCTTATGCAGGAGCAGTTTGCGCGTGCGGGTGGGGTCGGCGACAACGTGTGAGCTGGCAGTATCGAGCGGGGTGATCTGGGCACCCAGCAGGTAGGCTTCCCCATTCTTAATGATGACATGACTGTCGACCAGCTGAATTTTTTTCTGGCGCAGGCTTTTGACTTCCCAGCCAGTCAGGGCGATACCTGCCTCGAACTTGTCACCGATGAAGAAGTCGTGATTGGCTTTCTTGTTCACAACGATTGTTGTGTTGTCTGCCTTTTTTTTCTTGGGCTTAGCCATGGTGTGCGATTATACGTGCCGTGATTGCCTGTGCCTATTTCTGGTACACTTTGCCGGCAAGTACCAGAAATACAAGGGAAATCTCTATGTCGGTTTTGCGCGGTCAGTTTAGTTCAAAACTAGGATTTATTCTTGCGTCGGCAGGTTCTGCTGTCGGCATTGGCAACCTCGTTGGATTCCCGGTCATGGCCTCCAAGAATGGCGGTGGCGCGTTTCTTTTTATCTATCTCCTTTTTATCGCTTTTGTCTGCTTTCCAGTAATGCTGGCGGAAATATCGATGGGCCGTGCTTCACAAAGCAGCCCAGTGGGCGCTTTTGATTCGCTGTCGGGTAACAGTAAAGCCTGGCGTGCAGTAGGCGGTCTCGGCATTATCACGCCGTTTTTTATTGCTGTTTTTTATGCCGTTATTACCGTCTGGATCCTGATTTACCTTGTGCAGTCAGCCATGGGCAATCTGGATGTGCTCGCCAACCCGGACACGTTTGGCGCTACCGTCAGCTCCCCGGTGATGTTTGCCTATCTCGTTCCGCTGCTTGGAGTCCTGTTTTTCATTCTTGGTAAAGGGGTAAACGATGGGATCGAACGTGCCGCAACAATCCTGATGCCTACGTTGATTGTGATGATGGTGCTGCTGATTGGTTTTGTACTCACCCTGGATAATGCCTTTGCGGGTGTGTCCTTTTACCTGGTTCCCGAGTTTTCCAAGATCGATAGCGGTGTGATCAACTCGGCACTCAACCATGGATTCTTTTCGCTTTCACTGGGCATGGGGATATTGATTACCTATGGCTCTTATCTGAACAAGAAAGAAAACATGGTCAGTTCAACCCGGCTTGTGGCAATCGCCGACACCGGGGTCGCTTTCTTTGCCGGGTTGTTGGTAATCCCTGCGGTTTTTGCCATTGACCCTGGCGTAAATGCTGACGAGCTTTCTGAGAGCAGTATCAGTCTCATGTTCAGCTACCTGCCGCAGGTCTTTCTCTCCATGCAGGACTTCGTCGGCTACTTTGGAGCCAGCCTGGTCTCTTTCATGTTTTTCACGCTGGTCTTTTTCGCCGCATTGACCTCCCTGGTTTCCATCACTGAAATCCCTATCGCCTATGTCATGGATGAAAAGGACAAGCCCCGTCGCGAGGCGATTGTTTATGTCGGTGTGGCTGTGATGGTTTTTGCCCTGGTGACCACGGTGTCATTTGGCATGAGTGACTTCTTTACTAGTTTTCTTCACTACGGTGGAATCAGTAAATCATTTTTTGACCTGATCTATGACGTGTTCTACGAAACTATTCTGCCGCTGATGGGGTTCGTGGTTTGTCTCTTTGTATGTTACCGCTGGAAAAAGCACAGCATGAACGAAGAGATTGCCCTGGGGGATTCAGATTACAATGACTCGTTCCTGCGAAAATACGTAGGCATCTCACTGGGAACATTCATACCGGTTATTCTGCTGGCGGTATTTATGAACAATGTCTCCCGGATCTACTTTGCCCATAATCTCTTTGGTTTCTGACGGGTCTGCTTTTGAACCGTATTGACCAGAGTGCCTTGCTGCCCTATTCAGCCGAGCAGCTTTTTCGACTTGTAAACGACATTGAATCCTATCCGGAGTTCATGAACGGCTGCCTTGGTGCTCAGTTGCTTGAAAGCAGTGAGGAAGAGGTGACGGCCAGGCTGGAGCTTGGCAAAGCCGGTTTGCGCTATTCTTTTACCACCAGCAATGCGCTTGTTCCAGGCAAAAGCATGACAATGTCACTGGTTGAGGGGCCCTTCAAACACTTCAGCGCAGAATGGCAGTTCAAGGCATTGAATGATTCTGCCTGCAAGGTCAGCCTGGAAATGGAATTTGAATTCTCGTCCGGTGTAATTGATGCGACTCTGAAACATTTGTTCGAGGCAACCAGTCGCAATCTCGTTAATGCTGTTTGTAAAAGGGCAGAGCTGCTATATGGCTAAGCAGAATAACTATCACAAAACGATTCGTGTGGAAGTCGCCTTCGCCTTGCCCGCGCAGCAGGTAATCCTTGAAGTGCAGGTCAAGGAGGGATGCAGTGCTATCGAGGCGATCGAGCGCTCGGGTATCCAAGAAAACTTTCCTGACATAGAACTCGACAAAATGAATGTAGGAATATTTTCCAGGGTATTGAACGGCAAGGACATGCCTTTACCGCACGAATACGTCCTCAGGGAAAATGACCGGGTAGAAATTTATCGGCCGCTGGAAAATCATCCTAGGCAGGCCCGAATTGATAGGGTAAAAAAGGCCCGTCAGGCCAGCTAGAAAATCCGTTACGGGTTAATTGGCGTCAATAGCCGAAATGTCGTTGTTGTCTTCAGCTTGCTCAGAAAAGTTCCCAAACTGCTCGTTTTCCGGGGTCTGCTGAAAATCACCTGTGAAATGTGTGAGCTGGTTGTTTTCAAAAAACACGGTAAGTGTTTCCTGCACTCTTTCTCCGCCACCTGGCTGGAAGCTGTAAATATAGTCCCAGCGATCCTGGTCAAAGGTATCCCTGATTAAAGGGGTGCCCAGGATAAAACTGACTTGGCGTTTCGTGAGTCCAGGTCTTAGCTGGTCGACCATGTCCTGTGTCACAATATTTCCCTGGGGAATGTTCAGCTTGTACACGCCCGGAAATGAGAACGAAGTAACGTTTCCGCATGCACTTAGAAACAATACGAAAAAAAGGGTTATTAAAGTAGTCGTTTTACGCAAGCCTCAACAGCCTTTCACAAGAAATCGGGAGAGGGCATAATAACTGAAACGACTTTAACTTGTTAAGTGGCGCTGCCTACAGGTTGCACGGGATAAAATTATGTCTGGAGAAAATCAGGAACTTCGCAGGGCAGGACTGAAAGTCACGCTCCCTCGGGTCAAGATAATGCAGATTCTGGAATCTGCAGAGGCTAGGCATATGAGCGCTGAGGACGTGTATAAGGCTCTCCGCGATGCAGACGAGGATGTGGGCCTTGCCACTGTCTACCGCGTCCTGACCCAATTTGAGTCGGCAGGGCTGGTTACCCGGCATCATTTCGAGGGCGGGCAGTCAGTCTTTGAAATGACACCTGAAGATCATCACGATCACGTAGTCTGCACCAAGTGCGGGAAAGTCGAAGAGTTTTATGATGAAGTCATTGAAGAGCAGCAGAAAAAAGCGGCTGAAAAACTCGGCTTCACAATTTCTGATCACTCGCTGTACATCTACGGGCTTTGTGCTAATTGCCAGGATTAGCAAGCAGCAATATTGAGCGCTAGGACAGCAGCTCGATGGCGTGTTCCCTGGATTTGGCCGAGACATTCTCCCCAGCCAGCATCCTGGCAATTTCTTCTATTCTTTCGGTATTTTCGAGCTTATTTAGTACCGTTGCTGTTGAGTCCTTGTCTGACGACTTGCTTACATATAGATGCTGATGCCCCTGGCTGGCTACCTGCGGCTGATGGGTGACACACAGGACCTGGCCTTTTTCACCAAGCTGCCTTAGCAATTCACCAACCGACCTCGCAACTCCGCCGCCAATACCTACATCCACTTCGTCAAAGACCAGTGACGGAATGGAAGAGGTCTGTGCAGTGATCACCTGGATAGCCAGGCTGATCCTGGAAAGTTCACCGCCCGAGGCAATCTTGACCATCGGGCGCGGTGGCTGCCCCGGGTTGGTACAGACCAGGAATTCTACTCCTTCCAAACCGCCGGACCGGGGGGTGCTGTCGCTGTACCGGGTCAGGGCAACACTGAAACTGGCTGACTCCATACCCAGTTTTTTCAGCTGCCTATTGATTTCCTTGCCCAGTTTTTTGGCGCCTTTGTCCCTGGCAGCACTGACTTTTTCCGCTCGGTCCTGGTAGCTGGTCAGCAGTTTGCCCAGCTCATCTGACAATGTCTGGCAGTGCGCCGCCAGTTCGGAGGGCTGTACATGATGCTTGCGGGCCAGCTGGTGAATCAGGCCTAAGCGTTGATCGACTTCCTCCAAGCGCTGCGGATCCACTTCAAACTGATCAATCGCCTGCTTCAGTGTTGATGACGCCTCCTCTACCTGGATGAGGGCGGTGCCGAGCAGTGAGCCAGCCTCTTCGGTCTGTTTGCTTGCATAGGGAATGTCCTGCAGCAGTCCGATGGCCTTGTTGAGTGACTGTTCCAGGTTGAATTCGCCATTTTCGCTGCAAAGATCCAGCACCTGCCGGTTTACCAGTGCTGACTCTTCTCCATGGCTGAGCTTTTTGTGTTCCTCTTCAAGAGCTTCCAGCTCATCCACACCGAGGTCGAGCTCTTCCAATTCGCGTACCTGGTAGCTCAGCAACTGGTACTGCGCGTTGGATTCTTCGGCCCGGTTTTTAATCTGTTCCAGCTCTTCGTTTAGCTGCCGCCACTTGGTTGCGAGCGTGCGGACTTCGCCGGCTTCCTTTTGTATGCCGCAATACTCATCAAGCAGGCGCTGGTGCGTGGTAGTTTTAAGCAATGACTGGTGTTCATGCTGGCTGTGGATATCAATGAGCATTTCGCCCAGGTCGCGTAGGTTGTTGAGGGTTGTGGGATGGCCATTGATATAGGCCCTTGAGCGACCGTCTCGGGTAATCAGTCGGCGTAGGATGCAGACCTGCTCATCCTGGTCAAAATCTTTGTCCTTAAGCCACGCTTGTGCTTCCGTGTTATCAGGTAACTCGAATGTTGCCGTGATATCGGCTTTCTCAGCACCCCCGCGAATTACCTCGCGGTCGGCACGATCGCCAAGGGTAAGGCCAAGGGCATCCAGCATGATGGATTTACCGGCGCCGGTTTCACCGGTAATTACCGTCATACCAGGCTCCAGTTCGATTTCTAGCCGGTCGACAATGGCGTAATTACTGATTGAAAGGTGCTGCAGCATGAAGAAGATTATAGCGATTTATTAGTAAGATTTTAGGTCATATTTATGACAAAAAATGCATCGGATTTCCATTGATAATCTGGCGTCAGACCCCATATCGCTTCTTATTCTGACACGCTTGTAGCAATAAAAGCCGGAGGATCAAGATGGCAGGCCAAGATCAAGACAAAGAAATAGTTGAAGAGACCGAACAGCTGCAGCCTGAATCTGACCAGGAAAGTCACGGTACAGAGGCGGACAGCGAGCTCGAAGCCTGCATAGCCGAGGCCGTAGAAGCGGCACTGGCCGAGCAGCAGGACACAGTCCTGAGGGCCAAAGCTGAGGTCCAGAACACCCTCAGAAGGCGTGACCAGGATGTGGAAAAGGCTCACAAGTTTGCCCTGGAAAAAATCAGTGCTGAGCTCATCACTGTGGTGGACAACTTGGAAAGGGCGCTGGAGGCAGTCCCTGATGCCGAGGATGCCAACGTGAAGGCGCTGTACGAAGGAGTGGAGCTAACGCTCAAGGGCTTTGTTGAGACCCTGAGCCGTTTTGACATAAAGCAGGTGAACCCTGAGGGTGAGCCCTTTGATCCCCAGGAGCATGAGGCAATGTCCATGATTGAGAATGACGATGTGGAGCCCAACACGGTGCTCACTGTGATTCAGAAAGGCTACATACTCAACGGCAGGGTTATTCGTCCAGCCAGGGTCATGGTTTCCAAGACTTCAGCAACTTGAGCGAAAACTTTAGAAAAACAGAATTTTAACAGCCTTTTCCTTGAATTATCCGGGATAGGGCCAATATTGGAATTAGATAGAAATACACAGTCCGACATCAGCTTGCAGGGTGACGGAGAGATTTCGGAGATTAAGACATTATGGGCAAAATAATTGGTATAGACCTTGGCACCACCAACTCCTGTGTCGCCATCATGGAAGGTGGCAAGGCGAAGGTTATTGAAAACGCTGAGGGTGATCGCACAACCCCTTCAATCATCGCCTATACAGAAGACGGTGAAACTCTAGTTGGTCAGCCGGCCAAGCGCCAAGCGGTAACGAACCCCAACAACACGCTGTTTGCCATCAAGCGCCTTATCGGTCGTCAGTTCGACGACGAGGTCGTGCAGAAAGACATCAAGATGGTGCCTTATAAGATCGTCAAGGCAGACAATGGTGATGCCTGGGTGGAAGCGCATGGGGAAACCATGGCGCCGCCGCAGATCTCGGCCCAGATTCTGAAAAAGATGAAGAAGACTGCAGAGGACTACCTGGGTGAGGAAGTAACCGAGGCGGTTGTCACTGTGCCAGCCTACTTCAATGATTCCCAGCGCCAGGCTACCAAGGATGCTGGTAAGATTGCCGGCCTGGACGTAAAGCGCATTATCAACGAGCCTACTGCAGCCGCACTAGCTTACGGAATGGACAAGAAAAGTGGGGATTGCACCATCGCCGTTTATGACCTAGGCGGCGGTACTTTTGATATCTCCATTATTGAAATTGCTGAAACTGACGGCGAGCATTCCTTCGAGGTACTGTCTACTAACGGTGACACGTTCCTTGGCGGTGAAGACTTTGACCTGCGCCTGATCGATTTCCTGGCAGACGAATTCAAGAAAGAGTCCGGAATGGATCTTCATAATGATCCGTTGGCTCTGCAGAGGCTAAAGGAAGCTGCAGAAAAAGCGAAGATTGAACTGTCTTCGTCACAGCAGACCGAGGTAAACCTGCCTTACATCACGGCCGACGCCAGCGGTCCCAAGCACCTTGTGGTGAAACTGACCCGTTCCAAGCTGGAATCCCTGGTGGAAGACCTGGTTGAGCGCACACTTGATCCGCTTAAGACCGCCATTGAGGATGCGGACATAAGTATTTCAGAGATTGACGACGTTATTCTGGTTGGCGGTCAGACCCGCATGCCGCTGGTTCAGCAGAAAGTTGCTGAATTTTTCGGCAAGGACGCACGCAAGGACGTCAACCCCGATGAAGCGGTAGCCATGGGTGCCTCAATCCAGGCCGCTGTACTGGCCGGTGACGTAACTGACGTTCTCCTTCTGGACGTAACGCCCCTCACTCTGGGTATTGAAACCCTCGGTGGAGTGGCGACACCGCTGATCGAGAAGAATACGACTATTCCTTGTAACAAGAAGCAGACCTTCTCCACGGCTGATGACAACCAGACAGCGGTAACCATCCACGTGGTCCAGGGTGAGCGTAAGCAGGCGGTGCAGAACAAGTCACTGGGTCGTTTTGACCTGGCCGACATCCCGCCGGCACCGCGCGGCATGCCGCAGATTGAGGTGAGCTTTGATCTCAACGCTGACGGTATTTTGAATGTTTCTGCCAAGGACCTTGCTACCGGTAAAGAGCAGTCCATCGTGATCAAGGCGTCCAGCGGTCTGTCTGACGACGAAATTGACAAGATGGTGCAGGACGCAGAATCTCACGCCGAGGAAGACAAGAAGTTCGAGGAACTGATCACTGCCCGCAACCAGGCAGATGGTCTGATTCACGCTACCAAGAAAACTTTGACCGAAGCAAAAGACAAGGTTGAAGCGGATGAGAAAGAAAAGATTGAGGCGGCGATCACTGCCTTGGAAGAGGTCGTCAAGGGCGACGACTTAACAGAAATTGAAGCCAAGACCAAGGATCTGACAGATGCCTCTACTGGCCTTGCCCAGCGCATGTATGCTGAGGCGGCGGCACAGGAAGGCGCTGCCGGCCCGGAGGGTGCTGCAGAAGCAGAAGCCGGCGGTGCGGCAGAAGATGCTGTCGATGCCGAGTTCGAAGAAGTCAAAGAAGACGAAAAGTAAGTTTTCCTGACTCTTGCGGTGCAAACCGCATCGCGTGAATTGAAAAGACTAACGTGGGCTACCGGCTTGCGTTAGTTTTTTCGTATCTGGAAATACTATGGACAAAAGAGATTACTACGAAGTACTGGGTGTCGAGCGAGGAGCCGATAGTGCCGAACTAAAAAAGGCCTATCGTCGTATCGCGATGAAGAACCACCCGGATCGTAATCCTGGCGATGAAGAGGCCGAACAGCGCTTCAAGGAAGCCAACGAGGCCTATGAAGTCCTGAGTGATAAGGAGAAACGCGCTGCCTATGACCAGTTCGGTCATGCCGGGCTCGGCGGCATGGGCGGTGGAGCCGGTGCCAATGCTTCCGGTTTCAGCGACATCTTCGGCGACATTTTTGGTGACATTTTCGGTGGCAGCCGCGGCCGCAGTCATGTACAGCGCGGTGCTGACCTCAGTTACACACTGAGCCTGAGTCTTGAGGACGCGGTGCGCGGCACCGAGGTGAAGATTCGAATTCCAACAACTACTACCTGTGGAACCTGTGACGGGTCTGGTGCTAAGAAAGGTACTTCGCCTGAAAATTGCGCCACCTGCAGCGGCATGGGCAATGTGCGAATGCGCCAGGGACCTTTTTCTGTTCAGCAAACCTGTCCCCGCTGCCAGGGTGCAGGTAAAACGATAAAGGATCCCTGCCACGTCTGTCACGGACGCGGCAACGTGGAGGAAACCAAGACGCTTTCCGTCAAGGTGCCAGCCGGTGTTGATGATGGTGACCGTATACGCCTGACTGGTGAAGGTGAGGCTGGCGTCCATGGCGGCCCTCCCGGTGATCTCTATGTGCAGATGGCTGTAAAAGAACATCCCATTTTTCAGCGTGACGGTAGCAACCTCTATTGTGAAATTCCCATCACCTTTGTTGATGCTGCCTTGGGTGGTGAACTTGAGGTACCGACCCTAGAAGGCAAGGTCAAACTCAAAATTCCTACCGAGACCCAGACCGGAAAATTGTTCCGCCTGCGTAATAAGGGGGTCACTCCGGTCCGCGGTGGCTCTCCCGGCGATCTCCTGTGCAGGGTAATCGTGGAAACCCCCGTGCATCTGACCAAGCGTCAGAAAGAACTGCTGACTGAATTCCAGGAAATCCAGGAAAGTCAGGGCAACAAGCAGTCACCCAAGCGCTCCAGTTGGTTTGATGGTGTAAAAAAGTTCGTTGATGCTTTAAAGTCCTAGCCTGGACTTTAAAGAGCTCCTTAATATGTTAAGAATCTGCGTGGCCGGTGTTTCTGGTCGTATGGGAAAAATACATGTTGAAGCCGTCAGCAATGCTGAGGGCGTTACTCTGGGTGCGGCGACCGAACGTTCCGGCAGTGAAGCTGAAGGCAAGGAAGTGGGAGCCCTGTGTGGAATGGAAGCCCTGGGTGTTCATGTCGCTACCAGCCTTGAGGCTTGCACTGATGACTTTGACGTCCTGGTCGATTTCACAAGCCCGGAAGCAACCCTGAACCATCTTAAAGTCTGCGAGTCTGCGGGCAAGAAAATTATCATTGGTACCACCGGCTTTACTGACGAACAAAAACAGGCAATTGCCGATGCCAGTAGGACCATACCCATAGTCTTTGCACCCAATATGAGTATCGGGGTGAACCTGTGCCTGAAACTGATAGAGCAGGCGGCAGCCATCATAGGCGAGGACAGCGATATAGAAATTATTGAGGCGCATCACCGGCATAAAAAAGATGCCCCCTCCGGTACCGCCCTTAAGATGGGCGAGGTGGTAGCCAACACCTTAGGCCGCAATTTGGCTGAAGTAGCAGTTTTCGGACGTGAAGGCCAGACGGGCGAGCGTGATGGAAAAACCATAGGCTTTGAAACTATCAGGGCCGGCGACATTGTCGGCGACCATACCGTAATGTTTGTCAGTGAAGGCGAGCGCATCGAAATTACCCACAAATCCAGCAGCCGCATGACATACGGCAAAGGGGCCGTGCGGGCAGCACTGTGGCTGGCAAACAAGGACAAGGGCCTGTTTGATATGCTGGATGTCCTAGGCCTGCAGTAACCTGCTGCCCGGATCCAACCGGCACCCCAATATCCATAATTTAGACACAATATGAGGCAACTTTTATTGTGATCTGCGTGGACAAGGCGGTGCTGTTTCTAATAGAATAATCTTTCAGTATGAAGACACTGAAACGGGCATGTAGCCTAAATAAAATTCAATGAAAGCGGAATGGGATTAACCCATTCCGCTTTTTTTTGGATTTGGTCAGGCAGCAGTTTTCAACGTCTTTTTCTCTCTCAAAAGAACAGAATTTTCAGCCGGCTGGGAAGCGGTTAAAGCTCTTTGCGAGCTGGATTTTGTGGCGGGGAGAGCTGAAAGTGCAGAAAACTCGCCTTTAGCTGAATCTAGGAGAATAAGACAAAGACAATGCAACACACTCCTGCCATTCTTGCTCTTGAAGATGGTTCCATCTTTGAAGGCTATTCCATTGGTGTCCAAGGCCAGACATCTGGGGAAGTGGTATTCAATACCGCTATGACCGGGTACCAGGAAATTCTTACTGATCCTTCCTATGCCCAGCAAATCATCACCTTTACCTATCCTCACATCGGGAATACAGGTATTAACAGCGAGGACGACGAGTCAGAGAAAATCTGGGCGTCGGGAATGGTGATACGCAACCTGCCTATGCTGGAAAGTAATTACCGCAGCGAGAAGACGCTTTCCGAATTTTTAAAAGAACAGAATGTAATCGCTATCTGTGACATTGATACTCGCCGCCTGACCAGGCTGTTAAGAGATAATGGTCCTCTCAATGGCTGCATTGTGGCCGGAATCGAGGCGGTTGAGGCCATGAAACAGTCTGCATTGGATGGGGCAAAGGCCTTCCCTGGCCTGGTCGGAATGGATCTGGCCAAAGAAGTGACATGTGCGCAGCAATACGACTGGTCGGAAGGTAGCTGGGATATAAGGGCAGGACATACCGAGCCGTCGAGCCCGGGTGAATTCACGGTAGTGGCCTACGACTTTGGTGTAAAGCGGAATATTCTGCGTATGCTTACAGACCGCTCCTGCCAGGTAACAGTTGTTCCTGCGCAGACGCCCGCCAGTGAAGTCCTGGCCATGAAACCTGATGGAGTGTTTCTCTCTAATGGCCCGGGCGACCCGGAGCCCTGCGACTATGCCATAGAGGCCATCAAGGAAATCCTTGAAACCAAAATTCCGGTCTTTGGTATCTGCCTTGGTCACCAGCTATTAGCTCTGGCAAGCGGGGCATCCACGGTCAAGATGAAGCTTGGGCACCATGGCGCCAACCATCCTGTACAGGAACTGGGGTCGGGCAAGGTATTTATCACGAGTCAGAACCATGGTTTTGCCGTGGATGAGCAAACCCTGCCCGATAACGTCAAGGCAACACATAAATCGCTGTTTGACGGCTCACTCCAGGGCATTCACCTGACAGACAAGCCGGCTTTTGGTTTCCAGGGACACCCTGAAGCCAGTCCTGGGCCGCACGATATCACTCCGGTGTTTGATCATTTCATCGAGTTGATAAAACAGAACTAAGCAGACCAGCGATACATCATTTGAAGAACGAATAGTTTACCGCCATGCCTAAAAGAACAGATATTGAAAGCATTTTAATTATCGGTGCCGGACCAATCGTAATCGGTCAGGCCTGTGAATTTGACTATTCGGGAGCCCAGGCCTGCCAGGCACTGAGAGAAGAGGGCTACCGGGTGGTCCTGGTCAATTCAAACCCAGCCACTATCATGACCGACCCCGGAATGGCAGATGCGACCTATGTCGAACCGGTAGAGTGGCGCACCGTGGAAAAAATTATCGAGAAGGAAAGGCCGGATGCCATTCTTCCCACCATGGGCGGACAGACAGGCCTGAACTGCGCACTTGACCTGGACCGCCTCGGCATCCTAGAAAAGTACGATGTTGAACTCATTGGTGCTAAGAAGCAGGCGATAGACAAGGCTGAGGACCGTGAGCTTTTTGACAAGGCGATGGAATCCATCGGTCTTGAAACCCCCAAGCATGAATTTGCTCATAACCTCGAAGAAGCCTTCGTTGCGATGGAGAAGCTGGGCTTTCCCTGCATCATTCGACCCTCCTTTACCATGGGTGGCAGTGGCGGGGGTATTGCCTATAACAAGGAGGAGTTCGAGGAAATCTGTAAACGCGGCCTGGACCTTTCACCTACCAACGAAGTGCTGATTGACGAATCACTGATCGGCTGGAAGGAATATGAGCTCGAAGTGGTCCGTGATAAGAATGACAACTGCATCATTGTTTGCAGCATAGAAAACTTTGATGCCATGGGTATCCATACCGGCGACTCTATAACAGTAGCCCCGGCCCAGACACTAACGGACAAGGAATACCAGATCATGCGTAACGCGGCAATTGACGTGTTGCGAGAAATTGGCGTGGAAACCGGCGGCTCGAACGTCCAGTTTGGTGTGAACCCCAAAGATGGACGCCTGGTGGTAATTGAAATGAACCCGAGGGTATCTAGGTCTTCGGCGCTTGCGTCAAAGGCCACTGGCTTTCCGATCGCCAGGGTGGCAGCAAAGCTTGCTGTAGGCTTTACCCTTGATGAGTTGAGCAATGAAATTACCGGTGGCGTAACCCCGGCATCCTTCGAGCCTACGCTGGATTATTTTGTCACCAAGATTCCAAGGTTCACTTTCGAGAAATTCCCACAGGCGCCAGATCGCCTGACCACGCAGATGAAATCTGTGGGTGAGGTGATGGCCATAGGCCGTACTTTCCAGGAGTCATTCCAAAAAGCGCTGCGTGGGATGGAAATAGGCATCAGCGGCTTTGACCCTATTCTTGACAATGAAGTCAGCAATGCGCAGGAAGTTTTGCTGCGAGAACTCAAGGACCCAGGCTGCGACAGAGTTCGCTATATAGGCGATGCCTTTCGCCTGGGTATGACGGTAGATGAGTTGTTTGAGCACACCCATGTTGATCGCTGGTACCTGATCCAGATCGAGGACATTATCAAGGAGGAGATGGCACTGGCATCCATGAGCCTGGATAACCTGGATCGCGAAAAGCTTTACAGCCTGAAGCGAAAGGGCTTCTCTGATGAGCGGCTGGCCACAGTTATGGGCATCACCGAGGATGAAGTACGCGACAAACGCTATGCGCTGGATATCCATCCTGTCTATAAACGTGTAGATACTTGTGCAGCAGAATTCCGTTCCACAACGGCCTACATGTATTCCTGTTATGAGGAAGAGTGCGAGGCTAATGTCAGCGATCGCAAGAAAATTATTGTGCTGGGCGGTGGTCCCAACCGCATAGGCCAGGGAATCGAGTTTGACTATTGTTGTGTGCATGCCGCACTTGCCATGCGCGAGGAAGGCTATGAGGCCATTATGGTTAACTGTAACCCTGAGACAGTCTCCACCGATTTCAATATCAGTGACCGCCTATATTTTGAGCCTGTCACACTGGAAGACGTGATGGAGATTGTGCACATCGAGAAACCGGATGGTGTCATTGTGCAGTTTGGCGGACAGACCCCGTTGAAGCTGGTGACACAGATGGAAAGACTCGGCGTTCCCATCATTGGCACCACTGCAGACGCTATTGACCGCGCTGAAGACCGCGAACGTTTCCAGAGCATGATCAACAAGCTAAATCTGAAACAGCCGCCAAACAATACGGTGCGTAGCCTTGAAGAAGCGGTTACAGAAGCTGAAAAAATCGGCTACCCGCTGGTAGTACGTCCTTCCTATGTACTGGGCGGGCGGGCTATGGAAATTGTCTACACCGAGGCCGAGCTGAAACGCTACATTAACAGTGCCGTGGAAGTCTCAAACGAAAGTCCCGTGTTGCTCGACTACTACCTTAACTCGGCAATCGAGATGGATGTGGATGTGGTCAGTGACGGCAAACAGGTCGTTGTAGGTTCGATAATGCAGCACATTGAACAGGCCGGCGTGCATTCCGGTGATTCGGCCTGCTCGTTGCCGCCTTACAGTCTGCCCGCTGAAGTGCAGGACAAGATTCGCGAGCAGTGCATCCAGCTGGCGATTGAGCTTGAGGTGGTCGGTTTGATGAATGCTCAGCTTGCCTACCAGGATGGCGAGGTCTATATCATCGAGGTGAACCCGCGCGCTTCCAGGACGGTGCCCTTTGTTTCCAAGTGTATCGGCACCTCGCTGGCGAAAGTGGCAGCCAAGTGCATGGCAGGCATTTCACTGAAATCGCAGGGCTTCACGCAGGAAGTTATTCCATCCTTCTTTGCAGTGAAGGAAGCCATATTTCCATTCAATAAATTCCCGGGTGTAGACCCGATCCTAGGTCCTGAAATGAAATCAACAGGTGAGGTAATGGGTACGGGCGAGACATTCGCAGAGGCCTATTACAAATCGCAGGGCATGGGGGCGCTGAATATTCCATTGGATGGAAAAGCCTTTATCAGTGTCCGCGAGGCAGACAAAGATGCCTTGCCGGAGCTTGCGAAAAACTACCATGACCTGGGTTTTACACTGGTTGCGACCAAGGGCACGGCCAAGGTGATAAGCGAAGCCGGTATTCCCGTGCAGGCGGTGAACAAGGTCATGGAGGGCAGGCCCCATATTGTCGATATGTTGAAAAATGACGAAATTGACCTTATCGTAAACACAACGGAAGGGCGTCAGGCAATCGCCGACTCAGCCACTATCCGTAGCACAGCATTGCGTCACGGCGTCTACTGCACTACAACAATTGCCAGTGCCAGAGCGGTTTATGAAGCCCTGGTCTTCGGTGGTGAAACTTCAGTAAACAGTCTGCAGCATCTGCATGCTGAACAGTTATCCTGATAGCCGTTATCCGGATTGCCCATAACTAACTGACACAATGAAACAGGTATTGCGTAATGCGTAAAGTACCCATGACTATTGATGGTGCCGAGAGGCTGAGAGAAGAACTCAGCGAACTCAAGACCGTCCAGCGTCCCAAAATTACTCAGGCCATTGCCGAGGCCCGTGAGCATGGCGATCTCAAGGAAAACGCCGAGTATCATGCTGCACGGGAACAGCAGAGTTTTTGCGAAGGACGCATCAAGGAGATTGAAGGCAAGCTGGCTGATTCAGAGATCATTGATATTAGGGCTATTACACCTACAGGCAAGGTGATATTTGGAACAACCGTAACCCTGTACAACGTTGAAAATGATAATTTAGTGACCTACCAGATTGTTGGTGAGGATGAAGCTGATGTGAAGAACGGTAAGATCTCAGTGGGTTCCCCAATCTCACGCGCCATGATGGGCAAGGAAGAGGGAGACGAAATTACGGTCAAGGCGCCAGGCGGTGACACGCTTTACGAGATTGAAAAAGTAGAGCACCTCTAAACTTGCTCTGAAAACCGCTGGATATTGGAAAGATGTGGTTTTACCGGTTCAGCTTTTCGGTATATCAGCGCGATCTTACCAATCACATGGACCAGCTCAGCACCTTGGTTTACACAGATTTCATCAATCGCTGCGCGTTTTGACTCCCTGTCCTCTGTCAATAACCTGATCTTGATCAGCTCATGATCCGAAAGCGCGCGGTCAATTTCTGCCAGGACACTTTCAGACAGACTGTTGGCCACAATAACCACCGGGTTCAGGTGATGGCCAATGCTGCGATACCGGCGCAGAGTTTTATTATCTAAGGGCATTGCGGTGTCCGGAATTTCCGGCCTTGTTATGCTTGTGTAAAAAAGGCTGTGCATTCTACAGTATATTTTTTCTATTAAAAGGACGTTCATCGTAGCCGTGGCAAAGTCTAAGAGCAGTAAGAACTGGTTAACAGAACATGAAGATGATCTCTGGGTTAAACGCGCCAGACTGGAGGGTTACCGTTCCAGGGCCAGCTTCAAACTTCTTGAGATCCAGCAATCAGATAGACTCATTCAGCCGGGTATGACCGTTGTCGATCTTGGCTCTGCGCCGGGCGGCTGGTCACAGGTGGCTGCCAAACTAGTAGGGCTCAGGGGAAAGGTCATTGCATCCGATATATTACCTATGGAAAGCATTTCGGGCGTGGATTTCGTTCAGGGAGATTTCACTGAGGAGAACTGTTTCAAGGAAATTCTGGCCTTGGTCAAGGATAATCACGCCGATAATTTGGGTGTGGTAGACCTTGTAATTTCTGACATGGCCCCCAATCTTAGTGGTATGGCGGCAATTGATCAGCCTCGGTCAATGTACCTGGTTGAACTGGCTATGGACTTTGCCCGTACTACTCTGAAAGGCCAGGGATCGCTACTTTCCAAGGTTTTTCAAGGTGAAGGCTATGATGCCCTGCTCAGGGAGCTAAAACAGGATTTCAGTCAGGTTATAGTTAGGAAACCTCAGGCATCCAGAGCCCGATCCAGGGAAGTCTACTTACTGGCAAAAGGTTACAAAGTGTGAAAACCCTTCAAAAACCTTGATTTCACTGGGGATTTAGCCTGAGCAAACCCGCAGATTAATTAGCTTAAACAGTCAGTTTCGTGCAAAAATTAGGCCCCCTGTCGGATCTAATTTCATACTACTCCAGACTAGGCAGCAAATAACGAGGTATAAGCCGTTGAATGACATGGCGAAAAATTTACTTTTATGGATGATTATTGCAGCAGTCCTGCTGACTGTTTTCAATAATTTCAACCAGCCTTCCAGCGCCGAACAGCTGGACTATTCCGATTTCATCCGCGAAGTTCAGCAGGGCAATATCACTGAAGTCACCATCAGTGGGGTGAATATTGTTGGCCTGAAAAACAACGGCACGCGATTCAACACTATTCGTCCTTATATTGAAGACCCCAAGCTGATAGACGACCTGCTCTCCCATAACGTTCGCATCCGCGGGCAGGAACCTGAGCAGCAAAGTATTTGGACACAACTGCTGGTGGCGTCTTTCCCAATACTTATCATTATCGCGGTGTTTATGTTTTTCATGCGGCAGATGCAGGGCGGTGGAGTAGGCGGTAAAGGAGGACCCATGGCCTTTGGTAAGAGCAAGGCCAAGATGCTGACCGAGGATCAGGTTAAGGTAACCTTTGCCGATGTTGCGGGTGTTGATGAAGCCAAGGAGGATGTGAAGGAACTCGTGGACTTCCTTCGTGAACCGGACAAGTTTCAGCGACTTGGCGGGCGTATTCCCCGCGGCATCCTGATGGTAGGACAGCCGGGTACAGGTAAAACCCTGCTTGCCAAGGCCATTGCCGGCGAAGCTAAAGTACCGTTTTTCTCTATCTCAGGATCTGACTTTGTAG
>RFVC01000038.1 GCA_009922595.1 Gammaproteobacteria bacterium
GGCCTGCAATTGCAGGCCTTTTTCTTTTCTACTCCATCAATTTAGTTGTTATTCATGAGTCTAATAACGTCAGTATTTCGTAATTTTGAACATGATCAAAGATACGCTTTACTATGACGGTGCCTGCCCGATTTGCCGGGCTGAAATCGTCAAACTCAAACGACATAGCAAGGGTAAATTACACCTGGTTGATATTCATGAGCTAGATGAAGACCCATCCTTGCCAAGTGCCCACACCTTGCTAGCCAGGCTGCATGTACAAACCTCAAGCGGCAAGTGGCTGACTGGTATAGATGCCAATATTCGTGCCTGGGAGCACACACCATTTCGCCACCTTTGGCGCATTCTAGGTATACCTCTTATTCGCCCACTTGCAGCGCTGGGTTATGAAATCTGGTTGAAAATGCGAAGCAGAAAATAATATTTTTCTTAGTAGCCTGCTTTCCATTCTGAGCGCAAACCAGGTACATGATGTCTGCGAATAAACCCGATGCTTTTCAAGAGGCTCGCCAGGCGGTAAAACACGGATTCCTAAATTTGCCACAATCAATTTATATATCCGCAAGTCACCGAGATCACCTATGCACATCCCTGAATTCGGATGATAGAATCGGACAAACTGATCAGCCGGCTGAGAAGCAGGCAGTTCAGCAGGTAATCAGGGGAGAGGATCAGGTTAAAGTCGATCTGATCAGCTCTCTCTATGCATCGTTTACCGACCCGGCCACAGCCGATTAATGGCAGCCATATAAAAATAAAATAAGAAATGATGGGAAATTTCATGACACGTCGAATCCGATTTAAAACCCTGCCCGTGATTCTTGGACTATTGTTCAGCGCCCAGGCCCTGGCAACAAGCATCAACGGTATTGTGGTTGACCAGAACGGCAACCCGCTAGCCAATATGCAGGTTATCTATGACCGGGATGAAGATGACAGAGGCGCCAGTGTCGTCACGGTTTTTACCGGTGCCGACGGCCATTTTGCGTTTCCGGATGACTACCCTGAGCGCATCAATGAGGCTTCAAACATTAGCTCTCGCGGGCTCGGCTTTCAGCAGATAGACAGAATAATCGAAGCCGATCGCCGTGCTGCAAGCATCACGCTTGTCATGAAAGCCGTGGCTAACCAGGTCAACACAGCACCGGCATCTGCCTGGCTGGCGCGTATTGGTGATCATGCAGAGCAGGCTGCCTTCATTATGAACTGCATTGACTGCCACCAGGTGCCCGCCTCCGAGGTACGTAACTTTGCAGCCATGATTGATGATGTCCACGCCAGTGATCCTCTGCTGGCACGTCAGCAGAGCTGGGACTCGATCGTGAAGTACATGAATTTTCTTTCTGCCTGGGAATTCAGTCGCGGAGCGAGAGCGGAAGGCGTTGAGCTGGATACGGAGGCAGTTTATGCCGTAGAGAACAGCCAAGACGTCGTAAACCTACTCGCCAATATTTTTGATGATCGCCTCGATCATATAGAGGGTTACGATTGGGGTGCCCCGGTGATTGCAACCGCAGATACTGTTATCTGGGATTATGAGGTCCCGGAGCCCAATGCCATTCGCGAGGCCGTAATGCTGGGCGATCCTGCCATGCTGCTGGCAGCAGATGTGTCTGCCAACCGTATCGTCGGCATTGACGTTCGTACAGGGCGCCAGCGTGATTTTGAAGTACCAACCGACTACACCATCGGGCCCCATTCCCTGCACCGTGGACCTGACGGTACTCTCTGGGTAACACCGCTGTTCAACAATACCGTCGCCCAGCTTAATCCCGCCTCTGGAGAATGGGATACCTGGGAGCTGACCACTTCAACAGGTGGCGGCGTTGGTATCCATGACCTTAGTTTCGGATACGACCACGAACTTTTGACTGACGCAGAAGGCAAAGTCTGGTTTTCCGATATAGGCAACCGCGCGGTGGGATATTTCGATCCCGTGGATGGCAAAACTGAAATCTGGAATACACCGGTTGCAGAAAGCCGTGCCGCCGACAGCGCTCTCTACGGCACTGCTGCTGTTTATGGCCTGGTAATGACTGCCGACCAGAACGAAGTCTGGTACAGCCAACTGGGCAATGGCGTGTTTGGCGGATTTAGGATTGATACCAAGGAGTTCATCGGGCCATTCGTGCTGCCCGATGCAAACGCCGGACCACGCCGCATCACCATCAGTGACGATGACATTATGTACCTGGCGCTCTACGGCACCGGACAGATAGCGGAATTTGATATCAGGTCCCGCGAAATGATTGCCATTCATGACCTTCCGGATACTGCCAGCGCGCCCTACTCGGTGACCTGGGACCCAGTGCGTAAGGTGGTTTGGGTACCCACATCTAACGGTGACGTGATCTATCGCTTTGATCCAACAAACCGCGAGTTTGGTGTCATCCCAATGCCAAGAGAACAGGCATTTTTGCGCATGATTGACATTGATCCGGCCACGGGCGTGCTGGTCTCATCCTATGCCAACATTGTAGAAAACGTGAACGGTCCGCGCATGGCCTTCATCGTTGATCCCGGTGATGGTGCCTATCCAAATAAATTCTCACCTTCCAGTGCCTCGGCACCCACACCAGCTCGCTAAGGGGATCAGGTAATGAAAATACGAGTCTTTTTACTTTCCCTGCTTGTCCTGTTTACGGCACCAGCAAGTTGGGGCCAGGATGGAGAAACCCTTGTAAGTGAGTCCATGTGTTATGCCTGTCACCAGATGCAGGAAGCTTCGCTCGGACCGCCCTGGCAAGCCATTGCAGCCAGGCACGCCGGCAACAGTGAGGTAATGACTGATGTGCTGGCCGGAAAAATCATCCGAGGGGGTGGCGGCAACTGGGGCAATGTGCCCATGGTGGCCAATCAGCGTGTTAATGAGGAACAAGCCAGAATTATGGCGGAATGGATTATGCAGCAGACTCCCTGACTTACTGGTGCTAAGGATTTACCTGTAATCTCGACAGGCACTAGTGTGTTGCCTCGGAGCTGGCCAACCTGGCGCAGGCCTGCATTTTCCCGATCGTAGACCCATTTGGTCGCAATGTAGCGATTCAGTTTATTTTCCAGCGCCCCTCACCTGCTGAATATTGGCAGACAACTGGCAAGAGGCTGTTGCGAACTCTCAAAAGTAGACTGACACACTGCAGTCCTGCTGTCACAAGACTACCAAGTACATCCGCAAACCAATTACCACGCCTGCTCAGGGTGCATTGTAAAGGTTATGAGGGCCCATGTTTTCGATCAGCCTTTCTCCGCAAAGTGCCATAGTAGTGTCCATTTCCTTGCGGATAATTTCCAGCACCTCCGACACTCCGGCTTCGCCCCTAGCGCCCAGGCCATATACAAACGACCGTCCAAGCCAAACCCCATGGGCACCGCTGCAGATGGCTTTAAGCACATCCTGACCACTGCGCACACCGCCGTCCATGTGGATTTCTGTGCGACTACCGACAGCATCTGCAATTTCAGGCAGTACCCTGATAGAAGACGGTGCGCCGTCTAGCTGACGCCCTCCATGATTGGAGACCACGATTACGTCAGCACCTGTATTTACCGCGTTGCGGGCATCCTCGGCATCCATTATGCCCTTGAGAATGAGCTTACCCCCCCAACGATCCTTGATCCACTCTACGTCATCCCAGTTCAGTGTCGGGTCAAACTGATCATGTGTCCACGACACCAGGGATGTCATGTTTTCCACCCCCTTGGCATGACCCACAATATTGCCAAAGGTCTTATTTTTAGCTGTCAGCATTTTTAGGGCCCAACGCGGCCGGGTCATAACCTGCCAGATATGGTCAAGCTGAAACTGGGGCGGTGCTGACAGTCCGTTGCGCAGGTCATTGTGCCGCTGACCCAGTATCTGCAGATCAAGCGTCAGCACCAGCGCACTGCAGCCGGCCGCCTTTGCACGATCAATGAGATCACCGGCAAAGTCTTTGTCCCGCATTACATACAACTGAAACCAAAAAGGCTGCTGGGTGTTAGCCGCGACATCTTCGATAGGCGTAATACTCATGGTAGAAAGTGTAAAAGGAACACCGGCTTTCTCGGCCGCACGCGCCGCATGAATTTCCCCGTCAGCATGCTGCATTCCAAGCATGCCGATAGGCGCCAGGGCAACAGGCATCGTGTAGTGCTGGCCCGCTAGCTGCTTGGCCAGTGAGCGGTTTGACATATCTACGGCAACACGCTGCCTGAAATTCAGGTTGCTGAAATCACTTTCGTTGGCCCTGTAAGTGCTTTCAGTCCAGGAACCGGAGTCGGCGTACTGGTAGAACATCCTCGGCACTCTGCTCCTGGCCAGCGCCTGGTAGTCTCTTACTTCACAAAGTTTTGTCATGAATTGCTGTCTTGGGTAGTAATTATCAGTAGGAAATTATACTGCATCGTCTCTGTAGCAGGCTGAATAAATTCAGAACATAAAAAAACGGGGCCACCGGGGCCCCGTTCAGGTATTACTGATGCAGTTTTAGCGCGTTGCCAGACCCTGGACGATTTCCAGTGAAGTCATGACATTCTCTTCAGGAGAAACACCGCCGACTGTGCCGACAATGGTACCGTCAACATCCACAACAAAAGTGTCACGGGAGGTGAAGCCGTGATCGATTTCAACTCCGCGGGTGTCCTTGAAGCCCGCACGGCCTTCACGCACGTTCAGATTATACGAGCTGGCAATGCTGCCATCGATGTCTGAGGCAACAGGCAGTTCACCGGCGCAATACTCAGGATCAGCCGAGAAGTCATTAAGGCGCTCGATGCTGTCCAAGGAAACGCCTACTACTGTCGCACCGGCCGCTTTGAACTTTTCCATGTTGATGGCAAATGTATGTGCCTGGATGTTGCAGCCTTGCGTGTAAGCTGATGGATAGAAATAAACAACTGTGGGCCCAACCAGGTTCAGCGACTGCTGCAATGAGTAGGTGAATTCCTCACCGTCCATTGAAGCCTGGGTGGTAAAAACTGGAGCCTTGTCTCCCGTTTCAAGGGCTGCCTGGGCTGAGATACTCAGCAGGCCGGCGCAAAGCGCAGTTAATCCGGTTGTGATAAGAGTCTTGGTTTTCATAGGTCTACCTCTCTTCTTAAGATTGATCAAAATGCCGACCTGGCAAATTATATGACGCTTGTTTTAAATACTGTTATGACACGGAATCAAGGAAAACTTACACGGGCCATAAATGTTTGACTCATTATTACGTAGAATCTACCATGCCAGCTCACTGAAAGACAGGCAGCCCAATGAACAGACAGCTTCACACCCTTACATTTATTTTTGCTTCATTTTTGCTTTTTTCCTGCAGCAGCGAGGACCAGACAGCCGCGAAAAACGCTCTGGCAGAGGCAACCCCCGCTGAGACTGCCCCGGCGCCTAAGAGCAGCCTGCTGGCAGATCTACCCTTGAACGATGACCCCAACAGCAATACTTTCCAGACTCTGGATGGCCGCGGTTTTGACATTGGACTGTTTGTAGGCAAAAAAGTTTTCGTTAATTTCTGGGCTACCTGGTGCGCTCCCTGTATCAGGGAAATTCCTTCTATTAATCGCGCTGCCAAGTCCCTGGAAGATGAAAACTACCTGTTCTTATTTGTGTCCGACGAGGATAAGGAAACCATCAACAATTTTCTAGATGAACGCGGATTCCAGGGTAATTTCATCAAGCTGAACGGTTATTTCGGCAACTTTGGAATCGGTGCTGTACCCAGTTCATGGCTGCTGGATGAAAATGGTGACATTCAAGCCACCTGGGCTGGCGCCTATGAATGGGACAGCGAGGAAATGCTGGAAGAGATTCGCAACCCGGAAACTGTCGGTATCTAGAAAATTCCGTAGTCAATCACGTCATCGTAGAAACCGGTGACTTTCAGCGTAACCAACACGTCATGTTCGTTGTAGTTAAGCCAATACCAGCCATGCTCGCCGTAAAACGGTGCAGTCAGAGAACCGTTATTGCCTGAGCCTTCCTGCTGTTCCTTGTAGCGAACAAAAAAGTCTGGCCCAAAGGCTTCGTCATGGCCATGGAAGTCAACATAGATATCGCCCCGATCCACTGACCAGGAATATAAAGCAACCTTACCTTCCTGCATCAGCAGTTTTATCTCGGTCTGGCTTTCCGCAGGAATCAGCACCTCCAAAGTCCTCGTTTCAGGAGCACCCTCCTGGTCCTGGAATACAGCCGGGTTGGGTAATGGTGTAGGCTCGCCGTAATCAGGAATTTCCACTTCGCGGATAACTTCGTTGCCTCCAATCACATCGGTGATTTCAATGGTCACGAAAGGATCGGCATTAAGTTCAGTGAGCCCCATGGCGCCACCCAAACCGGTTGGATCAACCCCGTATTCAGCAGGTAGTATGGCAACCAACAGAATAATAATGGCGGCCACGACTGAGATCAGTGTGGCCCTTATGAGTGATTTTGAAGATGGTGTCTCTGAGCTCATGGTCAGTTCTTCTCTTGTAGATTTACGAAACCAGGTAACCGGTCATCTGGTAGCCGAACAGCATGAAACCGGCCGTCATGATTAGCAGGTTGGTGTTAAATGCCCCTTTCATGAAACTGGCACTCTGGCGCCAGAACTGGAACACAAGCAGCATGATCGTTAACGCCGCCAGCTGACCCAGCTCGACTCCTACGTTGAAAGCAATCATGTTGGGCACCAGACCTTCGTTGGAAATGGTTAGGTCCTGCAGCTTGGTGGATAGACCAAAGCCATGGGCCAGGCCAAAAAGAAAAACTGCATGCCGAGTATCGATGCTGATGCCAAAGCGCTCAAAACCACCCATGTTTTCAAAGGCCTTGTACACAACTGATAGGCCAATTATGGCATCTACAATATAGGAATCGGCGCGAATACCGCCAAGCACGCCCAGGAGCAGTGTAATGCTATGGCCTAATGCAAAAAGGCTCACATACAGCGCCACATCTCTGAGTTTATAAAGAAAGAAAATGACTCCGGCCAGAAAGAGCAGGTGATCATAGCCAGTAAACATGTGCTTTGCCCCAAGGTAGACATAGGGCATGAAATGCACACCGCTGATACGCTGGATATAATCGGCATCCCCTTCTGCAACCCCATGGGCAAACACGGGTAGCGCTGCAGCCAGCAAAAGGAAAAAAGTGAAGCCGTGTAAATTTTTATTTCTTAGCAAGATGCTCCCCCTCATTTCCTGATAGTACTGATATTTTTCCGCTCTTGTAAAACCAGACAGTAACTTCCTTATTATTGTCAGGATTGAACTTTGCTTTTGATATAGCTGGTGATACCCATCAATGAAAGCACTGCAACAGAGAATCCGATCAAGGTCAGCCAGATTTTATACAACAGGCTACCGGTTTTTCCGGTATGCAGAGGGTAGGCACTGTTGACCACTCTTTCGATCAAGGGGAAATTCTGCGCATCAATGCGCAGGTCCATGTAGCCCTCGGTCCAGTCTATGTAAGTCAGGCTTAGCCCTGTCCGGTTCCAGGATCCGGGCTGCTGCACGCCGATAACGCGATGAATAGAAAATCCGGTGGGAACATTGGCCGAACGAATCACTGCACCGGGAAACACGGCCAGGGTTCTTTTCATGGCGGGAAGCCAGTCGCCGGTACCCTCTCCGTTAATATCATCAATCCCAACCACCATGGCATCGCTATACTCCTGGGTACGGCGCAGTTCATCGAGCAGCATGTCCTCGACTTCAAACGGAAATGCGAGGATGACCCCTGTCATCAGGGTTAACAGCAAGGGCAACGCGACAAGCAAGCCAAGGTTGCGGTGACTCGTGATCAGGTCCTTTCGATTCAGGCTTGCAGGCAACACGCCCTCTCCAAACTGGCGCCTCAGTGGCACAAAAGTAACAACGCCAAGCAAGACCAAGATCAAGAGGGCAATTGCGGCCAGTCCTGCAATGGTCAACCCCAAGTCTTCGAGGAGCAGCCGGTGATGCAAGTCATAGAGCCATTCCTCGAAACGGTCATTCATGTGCCACTCATCCACGACATTGCCGGTGACGTCCACATAGGCATAGTTGGTGTCATAGAGTGTTACTTTGCTCAATGGAAATTCACTGGTTGCAAACTGGATATTGAGCACATCATTATTTTCAAACTGCTGTTCTATGGCTTGTGCAATCCTGGCCAAGGATTCAGGATCCGGTGTGTAATCCACGCGAGCTTCCGGCGTTGAAAGGCGAACGTAATCTTCCTTCCATACCAGAAGGGTACCGGTCACACTGCTTAGCAAAAGAAGGAGCCCCAGGGTAAGACCGCCCCAGGCATGCAGTGTTCGAATCAGTTTCATCATGGTGAAATAAAGCAATACTTAGCCATCATGCTTCCGGCAGTATTCATCAGGAAATTCCGACTCGATGGCGGTATGAGTCAGACAAAAGGGTTTAAGTTTTTCCACAATGCGCTGTTTAACATATAGCAGGGCATCTGCCGTAATAGCCGTCGAATTGGTCAGGGTGCCGCCGATAAATTCGATAATGGTGAAACAGGCATTAAGAAAGAAAGCCCAGCCAATACGGTTGTTGTAATCATGCTTTTGATCAGAATTCTGCATAAAACCGTTATAGCTTAATCAATCTGCAGTGATTGTAGCCAGGGCTCGAGGTCATCCCAGTCAAGGGGAAAGGTATGGCCTCTCCCCAGAAGAAGTTTTGCATCAAGCCTGACGCCAACCCCTTCAAGCACATCGACCGTGGCGTCAAAGCGATTACCCCAGCCAAGCCGATCCTCGCTGCCTATTCGCAGGTAGACCGGGAAATTCTGAAGCGCTCGCAATTGCGACCTGCTGGATGCCAGTGCAGGCACAGCAATAACGCCCAGGTAATCCCCGGGATGATTCGAGGCAATCTCTAGGGAGGAAATTCCGCCGTTAGAAATGCCCATCAACAGCACCGGGCCATCAGCAATATCATTGCGTTGCTTGAGCAAGGCAATGAGCTGGCGTACCGTTTCTGCATTATCACCCCAGAATGACTGTCCATTCGGCGATACCGGGGCTGCAACCGCCCAGCCGCGATCTGCGAAAGCCTCACCATGGCTGCGGTAGGTATTGCTGGCAATGCGGGCATCACCCGAACCCCCGCCCATGATAATGACCAGCGGTGCCGGGGCTGACGCTCCAGAATCAGGCGCGTTAAAGTAGGCGCGGATTTCGTTTCCACCAGGCAATTCAAATTCGGTTTGTGCATAGGCAGACAGCGGCATCAGCAGTAAAAAGGCAATCAGTAATCTGGCCATGAGCAACTCCTTAACATGAAGGAATACTCCCATATTTCAGGCACTTATTACCAGAGCATTTGCGTTGGACAAGTGTCTCGCTTGGCTTTATTCTCAATTTTCACTTGTGGAGAAAGCAATGCGAATACACTATTTCATCATTCAAGGTCTCGCTCTACTGACTCTGGCCACACAGGCCATCGCCCAGGACATTCCACGCACAGAATCCGGAAAGCCCTTTTTCCAGGGCCTATGGCAAGCCCAGACTCGTGCAGCCTACAATCTTGAGGGACACGCGGCGCGTCATGACATGCCTGCCGGACATAGCGTCGTCGAGGGCCGCAGCATTCCCTACCTGCCCGAAGCCCTGGCAGCACGAAATACCAACTATGCAAACCGCAAAGCACTGGACCCCTTAAGCAAATGCTACCTGCCCGGTCCCACCCGCATTATGGCCATGCCCTGGCCTTTCCAGATATTTCAGACAGACGAACACGTCGCGATCACCTTTGAGTGGACCCAGGTTTACCGCCTAATTTATGCCGCGGGCCAGGAACCCTACTATCCCGGGTTTGAGCATTTTATGGGTGACTCCCGCGGCCACTGGGAAGGCGATACTTTCGTCGTTGAAATCCGAGACCTCAATGACCGCACGTGGCTTGATGCCGCCGGAAATTTTTTCGCCAACAGCACTGTCATCACCGAGCGCTACACAATGGAGGATGCCGATACAATCCTATACCAGGCCACTTTCGAGGACCCCTCCCTTTACAGCCAGCCCTGGTCGATGAGTTTTCCACTAATACGCCAGAAAAATATGCCCCGCCTGCTAGAGTTTCAGTGCCAGGCCGAGGTGGAGGAGGCCAACGGCGATTTTGAACGTGTCGACAACCTCTGGTACCCGGCACCAATACCTTCAGACAATGTGCCTTTCAGTTATTCCGGCGAGGAAGACCCAGCTCTACCGGAAGTGCCCGCCAGTATCAGCCGGCAAGAATATGGGGTTCCGGATATCAGTGGCTATTTCATGGCTGACCACGGTGGCGCCAATTACGGACTTGAAAAGCGCGAGAACCTCGCTATGTTCCCACCGGCAAGAGGTGTTGTTATTAACCCGAATAACCGGGTGCTCCCCTACCAAAAATGGGCCAGGGAAGAGATGGTTGAACGACGCGAAGCATGGCGCGGTTACGATGATCCCACGGCACATTGTTTCGTGGCCGGCATACCCCGCTCCCATTACGTGCCCTCACCTTTTTTCATTCTTCAGCCACCCGGCTACGTGGTGATTCTGCATGAACGTATGTCTTACCGGGTAATCCCGCTTGATGGCAGGGAGCACCTGCCCAACCACATACGTCTCTGGATGGGAGATGCCGTGGGACACTGGGAAAACGATTCATTGATTGTCGAATCCTCCAACTACAACGGAAAGGCCTGGCTGAATGAACTGGGCGACGTTATCAGCCATGCTCAGACGGTACGCGAATCCTATACCCCAGTATCTGACTCTCAGATCATTTACAGGGCCACGGTGTCAGACCCTATCGTGTACTACCGTCCCTGGACTATTGAGATGGCCTTGAACAAGCAGGATGAAGAGTTGCTGGAAGTAGCCTGTCTGGAGGACAATAATGACCTGCAGCATCTCAAAGATGTTCGCGATGAACACCGAGCTAGCCTCGGCCAGGAGAATTAAAATGAAAAAATGCCTTGTTCTGTTTATCTGTCTCTTTTCCAGTTCGCTGGTCCAGGCGCATCACTCCTTTTCTGCTGAATTCGATATTGAGCAACCTATTGCCCTTACCGGCAAGGTGACCCGCATGCAATGGTCTAATCCCCATGGATGGATCTACATAGACGTGGAAAATGAAGACGGCTTTGTTACTAACTGGGCACTTGAAACCAGTGCCGCGAATAACCTGATACGCAGGGGATGGCGCCGTGATGACTTACCTGAAGGTACAACCATCTCTGTTGAGGGTTTCAGGGCCAGAAACGGCACTGCCACGGCCAATATTCGCGGCATCACTCTTGAAGATGGCCGCCGGCTCTTTTCCGGAAACGCCGATGAGCTGCGTAACTGAATTTACACGGCAAAACAGTAATGCTTATGGGCTCATGATAACAAGGTAGTTCCTACCTGATGTCTTCTAAAAACACTCATGACCTCATGGTGATTGGCACTGGCCTCGCCAGCATCCCGCATGACATGTGCAATATGCCTGCTATGATGCTCTGGACACAGTGAGCAAATATAAGATCAAAGAGTTCTAATCCCACCGTTGCTGCACATTGCCCTTCACTTGCTAGTGCCACTCGGAGTTGCTGGCATCTTCTTTACCAAAAAATGGCTCAAGGCTTTCTGCCTGATACTTTGCGGCCTTTTAATCGACTTGGATCATTTGCTTGCCGATCCAATTTATGATCCCAACCGTTGCAGCATAGGCTTTCACCCTCTGCATACCTTTTGGATGATGCCGGTCTACCTTGCACTGATGTTTCACCCAAAAACACGATTGGTGGGAATTGGCCTTTGGATTCATATCATCTTAGACGGAATGGACTGCCTTCCGCTGCAGCTTTTCTAGACAAGTCGTTTTCAGCGCGTTTATGCTTGAACTATTTACCAGCAGGCGAAAACACTATGATCAACCGTCGGAATTTCATAAGCCGCAGCATGGCTGCCACCATATTTTTGAAATCAGGTGCTGGCATGGCGCAGGCGCAGGATCTTACAGAACTTTCCCTGGTTGAGGCGTCGGCCCTTATCAGCCAGGGGAGCCTTTCCCCCGGTGATCTTACCCGTGCTTATCTGGACCGGATAGAAAGACTACAACCACTGGTAAATGCCTATATCACTGTAACAGCTGATCTAGCCATGGCGCAGGCAGAGCAGCTACAGACTGAGTTAGAGAATGGCCAGTGGCGCGGTCCCTTGCATGGTATACCTATAGCGCTGAAAGACAATATCGATACAGCCGGAATCGCCACAACCGCCGCGAGCCCGCTGTTAACTGAACGCATTCCGGAACAGGATGCTCCCATTTATATGAGATTACGGGAGGCCGGCTGCATTTTGCTGGGCAAGCTGAATATGCATGAATTTGCGTGGGGTGGTACCTCGGCTATCACGCAATTTGGCCCTGTCCATAATCCCTGGAACCTAGATCATATTCCAGGTGGCTCCTCAGGAGGGTCAGCTGCGGCGATGGCTGCACGCCTGTGCCTTGCCGCATTGGGAACCGATACCCTTGCCTCCATTCGCCTGCCCGCGGCCTACTGCGGTGTTACCGGTCTCAAGCCAAGTCATGGGCTTTCCAGTATTCGCAGCATCATTCCTGTTGCCGAGTCTCTTGATCATGTGGGGCCACTCTGTCGCAGCGTCGCAGATACTGCTTATATGCTGCAGGCTATGAAGGGATTTGACCCACTAGACCCGGTCAGCATCCAGTCTCCCGAGACAGATTACCTGTCCGCTTTAGCCGAAACCGCGGAGGGTTTACGCATAGGGCTACCAACGGGTGACTATTTCCAGCGTCTACACCCGGACGTTGCATCGGCTACTGACAAAGCACTGGACACGCTTACTACTTTAACAAGTATGGCACCGAAAGAAATCACACTGCCGGAACCGCCAAATTTTGCACCGCTGCTGGCAGAGAGCGCTGCCTGGCATGAATCACTGCTTGATGATGAAGGTAATCACAGTGGATATTGACCCCGTTACGCTGGAGCGACTCCTGGCGGCACGTGCAGTAAGCGCGGAGGAATATATACGGGCCCACCAGGACATGATGCGTATAAGAAACCGAATCGCGCCGGTATTTAATTCAGTGGATGTGCTGGTAACGCCTACAGCACCGGCATTACCCGAACGTATTGACGAGGCGATTAACCCGACCGAAGCCACAGGCGCAGAGCCTTCTACCCGCAATACGGCGCCGTTTAACCTTTATGGAATACCAACGGTCTCGGTTCCGATCGGGTTCAGCAAAGAGGGTCTTCCTATTGGTCTGCAAATCAGCAGCGCCAAACTGCGTGAGGACATTCTCTTCCGGCTAGCGCATGCCTACCAGCAAGCAACAGATTGGCACTTGATGGAGCCGCCCGTCTAACTAAATATTTTCTTCGGTGACCACTTCGGCCAACACACCTGTGAAGTTTTCCATGGCGATGGCCTTGAGCTCGTAGCTTAGCTTCTGAAAAGTCGGTCGGGATGATGAGTTCAACCGCCAGGCCGCAACGTGGTTGCGGGCAATGGTTTCATCTTTAAGGTTAAGCACACTCAAGCGCGCTTCCTGTTTCAGCTCACTGATCACAAACAGCTGAGGCAGAAACGCGATACCCATATTCATCATAACCATCTGGCATAACGTATCAAGACTGTTTCCCTCAAACCCACGTTTCAGTTCTGCGCCAAAACGCTCACATAAGGCGGCTATCTGTTGATGCAGATGGAAATGGTCATCAATGGTTAGCACGGATTCTCCCTGCAAATCCTTTCCGGTGACTGACTCCTTGCCGGCGAGTGGATGTTTTTCCGAGACAACAATTTGCAGGGGCTCCGTAAAAAGCGGCCTGACACGGTTATCGGTGGAGTGCATGGGCAGCACCGTCATGATTAGGTCAAAATCCCCCCTGGCCAGCCCGGCTTCCAATTCTTTTGGGTCGGCCTCTCTCAGGTGAAGCTGCAGTATCGGGTAACGCTGATGCAAAACCGGTAAAACCTGTGGCAGGAAATAAGGTCCCACCGTTGGTGAGACTCCGATTTTAAAAGAGCCTCCCATTTCCCTGGAGCTGCCTTGAGCGGTATCCACGAGGTGCTGATACTTGTCCAGAATATCGCGGGCCAGTGGCAGTAACTCCCTTCCCTCAGATGACAGGAGGGTCCCGGCCCGGGAACGTTCGAATAACTGCACTCCCAGTGTTTCTTCCATTGCCACAACCTGGTTGGTCAGGGTGGGCTGGCTAACATCAAGTTTTGCAGCGGCTTTACGAAAATTGGTGGAACTGGCAATAGTGACAAAATATTCCAATTGCTTGATGGATGGTTTTTTGGCCGACATATTGAATTACCAGTGTATAGTGGAAAAGCGTCCATTGTAATAAAAATGATAGCTATTAGCTAATATATTCTATAATAAATTAGTTATTATCTATCTATACCGGACTCAACGCGCCTTAAAGGGGTATTATTCCTGCTTTTTCTAAATCTAAAGACATAATGTTTGTTAGCATTCACTACTCTTTGTATTCCATAACGCATGCCCGAAGACAGCTGCTACCTATCAGCTGTCACCTGGTCTATCCATTCCAGGTGATTTGAAATTCGCTCATAGACTTGGAAGGTGCCATAAAGCCCCTGTACTGGTGGCGCCTCACCGACCTCAAGCTCCCCAAGGGCAACGCCGGCAATAAACAATCCTTCCTCGGTTTCAAGGAGTGCGGGGCCTCCACTGTCACCGAGCCCAGGGACACCTTCCATATCCAGTAGATCACTGTTCGGTTGGCGGGGATCATCAAACAGAAACAACAGCCACTGTTCAGCCTCTACAACGCGGTTCTGAGCACGCCGAAATTTACCATCGTTGCTTATCATCCCACGCGTTCCTATTCCTGAAAACCCCCATCCCAGCAGCGAAAATACGCGATCATATTCATCTGGAGAACGGTACAGGCTGACTGGCTCCATACCTAAAACATTCTGATCAAGATGCAGCAAGGCCAGGTCTACATTCTTAAGCTGATCCCCGGTGTCATGGTCAGGATGCAGCACAACCCTGTCTACCGCCACGGATCTGCCGGCGATTTCGAGCAGGAAGGACTCTTCCTTGGAGAGGGTTTCACCCAGCGGCGTTTCCTGTGTGCAGTGCGCGGCGGTGATTGCCCAGCGTCGACTTATGAGTGTGGCCACACATACCCGATTATCGAAAATGGTGTGGAGGAAAAAAATCTGGGGATATAGACGAGGGTTAACCTGGTAGCGCGAATCAGCTTTGTCATGCCTGATGATGATACCCTGGCTAGGTGATAGCGGTAGCGCTGAAAGGAGTAAAATAGCAAGGGTGCAAAACAGAATACGCCAAGTCATCAGGATGGATCTCATACCGGAATCCTAGTCTTCTTTTGTTGTATCACCAGCCGAGGGTTGCGAATTGTCTGTTTTGGAGAGGCCGATGTTCGGTTTGTACTTATTCTGTGTAGATTCCTTGATGACCAGGTAGGTTCTGTACACAAAAAACAGGATGCCAAGGCTTAGGAGAAAAAGAATGCCAAGAATCATCCACTGGCCCTGCGTCATGGATCCCGGGTTCAATAATAATTCGAGCATGCATATCTCCTCGTTACCTAGTAACTCTTGTTGTCCTGCTGGTTCATGGCGCGGATATACAGTTCTATCTGCTCCAAGCGGTCAAAAGGGTCAGACAATTCCAGCAAAGCCTGTTTGTCCCTGTTGGATATCGGCAGCAACTCGCTGAGCCTCCAGACTATCTCTCTCAGGTTTTCAAAACTGATGTTGAGTTTTAACTCTTCAATAGCTGGGTGCCTGGACAGCCCCTGCAGAAGATCGACATACTCCTGGAACTGCTCGCCGACATCAACAGGGTCGGAATTCACCGAATCAAAGTCCCTGAACACCACCTCGGCTTTGCAAAGATCATTGTCCTCGCGCCAGGATTCAACGATTTTAAAAGTGGTCTGTCCCTCTACCGTTATGCCCAGCAGACCGTTAGGCAGCTGGTTCCAGTCCACAACGCTGCTGTAGGTGCCGATGCGGTGAATATCAAGTTTCTGCTCAGGATTGGCTACCTCACTTCCCGTTTCGATAAGCACTACACCAAATCCGCTTTGATCTCTCAGGCACTGCCTAATCATATCCACGTAACGGGATTCAAAGATCTGTAATGAAATACGACCCTTGGGAAACAGGATAGAATTCAGCGGAAATAAGGGAATGATTTCCAAAACTTACCTCGCGAGCCAGTATTGGCAATTAACTTTTCCTGTCATCAAGAGCTTGGCCCAGCTTTTGATGCAATCCCTCAAAGCCACCATTGCTCATGATTACTACATGATCACCCGGCCTGGCCTGGACAACAACATCCTCGATGATTTCATCCACTGAGGGATAGTGATAGAAGTCCGTGCCAGATGCGGCGCCAATCGCGTCCAGGTCGAGGCGCGTGGCATCGGACCTGTACCAGACAACCCTGTCAGCTGACTCGAGTGACGCTGCCAATGAGTTCTGATGATAGCCCATCTTCATGGTATTTGAACGGGCCTCGATAATGCAGTGTAACCTGCCCTTGTCATCGGACTCATCCAGACTGCTGCGAAAACCATCAAGCGTAGTTTTTATTGCCGTGGGATGATGCGCAAAATCATCATACAGCGTCACCCCGTCAAACTGGCCAAGCATCTCCAGTCGACGCTTGACGCCTTCGAAGGCAGACAGGGCCTCGCATGAAGTTGCCAATGAGATACCGGCATGAGCAGCGGCGGCGATGGCCGCGACCCCGTTTTGCATATTGTGTTCACCGAGAAACGGCCAGTGCACTTCCGCTGACTCATTACGGTAGCTTACCTGGTAACTGGCGCCCTGCTTATCGAGTTTAGAGACAACCCAATCAGCCTCAGGGTTTTCCCCTACTGAGAAAGTTTCCTGTTCACACCAGATTCCCTTTTCAAAAACTGCCTCCAGATTGACATTGCCATGAGGCGAAATAGTGAGGCCATTGCCGGGAATGGTTTTCATCAGGTGGTGGAACTGCGTCTGTATAGCAGACAGGTCGGAAAATATATCAGCATGATCAAACTCCAGGTTACCGAGTATTGCTGTTCGGGCATGGTAATGAACGAACTTAGAGCGTTTATCGAAAAAGGCACTGTCATATTCATCGGCCTCGATGACGAAATAAGGTGAACTGCCAAGGCGCGCAGAGCAATCGAAATTTTTTGGAACGCCGCCCACCAAATAACCCGGGTTTTTCTTCGCGAACTCAAGAATCCAGGCAAGCATGCTTGTTGTTGTGGTCTTACCATGCGTTCCAGCGACCGCCAGCACCCAACGATCTTGAAGAACATGATCTGACAGCCATTGGGGTCCGGAGCGGTACGGCAGATTGTGCTCAAGAATATATTCAACAGCGGGGTTGCCGCGTGAACAGGTATTTCCGATAACGATCATGTCAGGGCGATCGGCGAAATGCGCGGGATCATATCCCTTCATCAATTCTATGCCCTGTGCTTCAAGTTGAGTACTCATCGGCGGGTAGACATTCTGGTCGGAGCCAGTGACTTTGTACCCCAGTTCCTTTGCCAGGACAGCTAGGCTGCCCATGAAGGTGCCACAAATACCTAGGATATGGATATGCATAGGGACTGATTCTCTCAAAATGGCCTAATTGGCGCTACAACTCCGACCTTCTGAAGCCGGAGAAATCCCAGTAGAATGCAGAAAGTTTTTAGGGAGTAGTTTATGCCTGGTAAGAATATCTTTTACGCCCAGTCAGGGGGTGTAACGGCTGTGATTAACGCCTCGGCGTGTGGCGTCATTGAGACAGCAAGAGCCCATCCTGAGCTCGGCAGCGTATACGCTGGCCGCAACGGCATTATTGGCGCTTTGCGCGAAGAACTCATTGATACCAGCCTGGAAACCGATGAAAGCATTGCAGCGCTGAGACACACCCCCGCCGGCGCCTTTGGCTCCTGCCGTTACAAGCTGAAAAGCCTGGATGAGAACAGGGCCGAATACGAGCGTCTAATAGAAGTCTTCAAGGCGCATAATATTGGCTACTTTTTTTATAACGGGGGCGGAGACTCCCAGGACACGGCTCACAAGGTCAGCCAGCTTTCCCAGGAAATTAACTACCCGATTACCTGTATAGGTATACCCAAAACGGTTGATAACGACCTGCCAATTACTGACAACTGTCCAGGCTTTGGTTCGGTAGCCAAGTACGTGGCCGTTTCCATTCGCGAAGCTGGCCTGGACGTGGCTTCAATGTGTGAAAGTTCAACCAAGGTGTTTGTCATGGAAGTCATGGGGCGCCATGCCGGCTGGATTGCCGGTGCAGCAGGACTTGCTGCCGAACAGGAAGGCGATCCCCCCCATATCATCGTGTTTCCCGAAATTGCCTTTGATACGAACGCCTTCCTTGCCAAGGTCAAATCCAGCGTTGAACAGCATGGTTACTGTGCTATCGTTGTCTCTGAAGGGGCCCATTATGAAGACGGCACTTTTCTGGCCGACCAGGGCACGCGGGACGCATTCGGCCATGCCCAGTTGGGCGGCGTTGCGCCAATGCTTGCCAACATGATCAAGGATGGCCTGGGCTACAAGTATCACTGGGCCGTCTCTGATTACCTGCAGCGCGCGGCAAGACATATCTCGTCAGGCACTGATGTAGAGCAAGCCTATGCCATGGGCAAAGCCGCCGTTGAAATGGCCCTGGCCGGCAAAAATGCCATGATGCCAACTGTGGTAAGGGAAAGCTCCTATCCATATAAATGGCACATTGGAGAAGCCAACCTCGCAGACATCGCCAATGTCGAAAAGAAAATGCCACGCGATTTCATTACTGAAGATGGTTTTGGCATTACGGAGGCCGCCAGGGAATATTTTGCACCACTGATTCTTGGCGAAGACTATCCTCCCTACAAGAATGGACTTCCGGATTTTGCGCGGCTAAAGAAATCACTGGTGGACAAGAAACTGTCTGCCTGGTCCGAATAACGAACCCCTAATATGCTCTACAATATTTTTGCCATCATCTCTCCCGTCTTTGTCTGCGCATTGATTGGGTACACATGGGTTAAAAGCGGACACCCTTTTGAAACACCCTTTGTGTCACGGATAGTCATGAACGTGGGAGCACCCTGCCTCATCTATTCCACTTTCATGGATATCGAACTGGAGCGGGATGCCTTCATTGCTATGGCCAGTGCTGCCTTCATCACCATGGTGATATTCGGCATTGTCGGTTTCATCGTGCTGAAAATATTCAACTGGGACCAGCGCGCTTTTTTACCCGGACAGATTTTTCCCAATGTCGGCAACATGGGCCTGCCTTTGTGTCTGCTGGCTTTTGGCGATGAGGGGCTTGCCTTGGGACTGACCTATTTCACGGTCAATATTGTGTTTGGCTTTACCGTCGGAATCGCCGTTTCGTCGGGCGCCATGTCCTTCAAGGAGCTGATGCGCAACCCCATGTTTTGGACGGTCATTCTGACCGTGTCGTTGGTGTTCGCGGGTGTGGAGTCACCTGAGTGGATCTATGACACGACAGACTTACTTGGCGGCCTGACCATTCCTCTGATGCTGATTGCCCTAGGCGTCTCACTCGCGCAATTCAAAATCACCAGTTTACAGCGCAGCCTCACCCTTGCCGTGATGCGAATTGGCCTTGGCTTTGCAGTTGGCAACGGTGTTGCCATGTTAATGGGGCTGGAGGGTCCCGCCCGGGGCATACTTATCATGCAGTGCTCTATGCCGGTAGCAGTATTTGCCTACCTGTTTGCGATTCGGTACGACCGGCAGCCGGAAGAGGTGGCCGCCACGGTGGTGATCTCCACGCTCATGTCATTTGCACTGCTGCCGGCGCTGCTTTGGTACGTACTGCCCTAGTCTTTTAAGACACCCTAGTAAGTTTTTCCTGCAGCTTACCGCCTGACTCTGCTGGTTCAAGCACTGAAACAGCCACGTCCGCTGCTTCTTTTCCCTTTACAATCATGTGTTCAAGAAAGAAATTCTGATGCGCCTCAGTCTCCTGGAAGTCCTTTGGTGTGAGTACAACTGACAACACCGGTCTTGCCATTTCAAGCTGGACCTGCATCAGGCCGCTTATTACGGCCTGGGCAACAAACTCATGCCGGTAAATACCCCCGTCCACGACGAAACCGGCAGCCACCGCCAGAGCGTATTCGTCGGGTACGAGCAGCTGTTTGCATTTGAGCGGCAGCTCAAAGGCTCCCGGTACCTGGAAGTAGTCTACTTCTGCAGACATGCCATATTCAGCCAGTTGTGCTGAAAACCCTTCGCGGCAGCGGTCAACAATATTCTTATGCCAGCAGGACTGGATAAAAGCGATTTTCTTGTTGGCATCTTTATGCATGGATTGCTCCTGAAATAATTTAATTCGGAGCACAAGGAGGAAGGCACGAATCACCTGGCAGAATGCTCAGGCAAGCATGCTTTTATTCTCTCTTATCCGGACTGTCACCGTCGGCTCTGGAATCACACCAGATCTGCTGTCCCCAAGCCATATGGCTTCGGCGCTCGCGGGCTCATAACGCTGCAAGTGATGGCAAACGTAATTTACCGCCGGTAGGGAATTGCACCCTGCCCCGAGAATTTCATAATTTTACTATAGAATTGAGGTAATGTGAGCTCAGGGAGCGAGCTGCGATATTTCCCAGGAGCCGTCG
>RFVC01000039.1 GCA_009922595.1 Gammaproteobacteria bacterium
GGCCTCTTCATTCCATTGCCGGCAGGTCGACCGGGGCCCCTCTGCGCAGGAATTTCCAAACACCGCTCTCACGAACGAACTCGTCGTTATAGTGACCCAGTGCCTGTATTGAAGGTGCACCATCGGCAGCCGGTGTTATAAATATCCACTTGGTTAATGCGCTGGCCCTATCACCATCGAGCGTTATCCCATCATTCGTGAGCACGTGGTAAGTGCCTGACCCCTCTGGCAGGGGATTATGGCCAATCGCCTCATCCATGAGCCTGAAGACGCCTTCCGGCCCCTCCCCCTTGCCCATTCCGCTTTCCCAGACGCCATCGACCGCAAAGAGTGATGACAGTGAAAGATAATCACGATGATCATGATAAGTGCCATAATCAATGATTAGCTGGCGAATGGCTTCGCGATCCTCAAGCGCCTGCACGCGCACGGCCAGATCTTCCAGCGACTGTGCTCGTGTAAACAAAGAAATCAAACAGATGCTGCAGGTAAGGAAAAAGCGTTGCATGAATAATCCCCCTAGAGGCCTCTAAGCATAAACCAAAGCAAAATCAATTACCTTTCCTTGCTCCTTGCTCCTTGCAGCTGCTTTATCATGTAAAATCGACCCAATAATGATGAAGTAGTCTTACATGCCCCTGCTCACGCTCAAAGATGTCCACCTTGCCTATGGACCAACCGTATTACTCAACAAGGAGTCGCTGGTCATTGAGGCTGGTGAGCGTATTGGTTTGCTAGGCAGGAACGGTGTCGGTAAATCTTCTCTCCTAAAGATTCTTAGCGGTGAAAACAAACCTGACGCGGGAGAGCTGTGGCTGCAGCCCGGTGCCCGCGTTGCCTACCTGGACCAGGAACTTCCGGTGGATGAAAACGCCACGGTTTACGATTTCGTTGCAGGCGGTCTTAAACACCTGGGACAACTGCTGAGCACCTATCACCACATTACAACCCATGAGACCCCAGATCTGAAAAAGCTTGAGCAGCTACAGCACCAGATTGACAGCCAGGATGGTTGGAAAATACAGAACAAGGTAGAGACCGTTATCTCCCAGCTGGATCTGCCCGAAGATACCATAATGACTACCCTGTCGGGCGGTTGGTCGCGACGCGCTGCCCTAGCACGGGCCCTTGTGCTGGAACCGGACATCCTTCTGCTGGATGAGCCCACCAACCACCTGGATATCCCTGCAATTGAATGGCTGGAAAAACTGCTGCTAGATTTTCGCGGGGCTATCATTCTTATTACCCACGACCGGGCCTTCCTCCAAAAAACGGCTAACCGCATCATGGAACTGGATCGCGGCAAATTGATTAGCTGGCAGCATGATTACCAGGCCTTTCTCAGGCACCGAGACACTCAGCTGGCATCCGAGGAAAAAGCCAACACGGAATTCGACAAGAAACTGGCAAAAGAAGAAGACTGGATACGCCAGGGCATCAAGGCCAGGCGCACACGCAATGAAGGCCGTGTCCGCGCCTTGCAGAAAATGCGCGAGGAAGTGAAAGCCAGGCGCAGCCAGCAGGGCACTGCACGCATCACCGTCAACAAAAGCGAACTGTCAGGCAAGATCGTGGCGGAAGCCGAAGGGATTACCCATGGCTATGATGGCAACACTCTGGTCGACAGTTTCTCCATAACCATTCTGCGCGGAGACCGTATCGGCTTGATTGGGCCGAATGGTTACGGCAAGACTACTTTACTGAAAATTCTGCTTGGCCAGATACAACCCGATCACGGCAAGGTGAAAACCGGTACCAGGATCGAGATAGCCTATTTCGATCAGCTGCGCGAACAGCTGGATCCGGAAAAAACCGTCCAGGACAACATGGCTGGCGGGTCTGACTTCGTCGAAATCAATGGCCGCAGTGTCCATGTCATCAGCTACCTGCAGGATTTTCTGTTTGAGCCAGCGCGCATCCGCCAACCGGTTAAGTCTCTCTCGGGCGGTGAGCAGAACCGGTTGATTCTTGCGCGTCTTTTCAGCAAGCCCGCGAATGTTCTGGTACTAGATGAGCCGACCAATGACCTGGACATGGAAACCCTGGAACTGCTGGAAGAAATTCTTCTTAAATTTGATGGCACCCTACTTCTGGTAAGCCATGACCGTGCCTTTCTCGACAATGTCATTACTAGCTGTGTCGTGTTCGAAGGGCAAGGAAAGGTGAATCATTATGTTGGTGGTTACGCAGAATGGGCAAAACGCGGCAGGTCCTTTAGCGAAAATCCAGGCACCATGGATAATATGCCGGGAAAAACCGAACGCAAACCCAAACCTCAAAAGCAACAGACGGACAGAGCAGGTAAGTTGTCTTACATGGTCCAGCGCGAACTCGATGCATTACCTGAAAAAATTGAAACAGCGGAAGCCGAACTAGCGAAACTGCAAAGTGTCATTTCAGACCCTGAATTTTATGAAAACGAACAGACCACTATCGAAATCGCAATGAAAAAAGTGGCCGCGGCACAGGAAAATCTTGAAGCATTGTATGCACGCTGGGAGGAGATAGAACAGAGCAAACAGCAATGACCCTGCCCGAGACCCCCCCCTAAAAATCGCTTCGCTTAGCATGGCGACAAAGTTTTCGTTTGAAATAAATAACACTCTTTTCAGCCTTGTACCCTTGAATCGACAAGGATATGCTTGACCGTCCTGGCGCATAATTTTTCGGGAGAAATCATAATGAAAAAACTGATTCTGATCGCCATCACCACTTTTCTTTCAGTTGTCTGCAGCGTGAGCACCTTGGCTCATCATTCGTTCGCCGCGGCTTACAACATGGAAAATCCTATATCGATTACCGGCAAGATCGTTAATGTCCGCCTAACCAACCCGCACTCCTTCTTTTTCCTGGATGTGGAAAATGAAGCTGGCGAAATTGAGCGCTGGTCGTTCGAGGCAGGCACGCCCAGCGGCATGATTCGCGGCGGCTATTCCGACAAGCTGATCAAGACCGGGGATACTGTCACTATTAACGGCTTCCAGGCCCGTGACAGTTCCACCAACGGCATGCTGACACTACTGGTACATGAAGACGGCACCGAGTACGGCATGTTTGGCCCGCGTGAAAGATAAGGATTAAAACAATGAAAAATTTTCTCTTTGTCTCGTTGCTGACTGTTTCACTGGCCAGCATTGCCGCCGAGGAAGCCGGGCCAACTCCCCGCATGGCTAATGGAAGGCCCGACCTGAGTGGAGTCTGGTGGACCGGCGGTGACCTGGGCAGTGCGGGTTATGGCTCCACCACAGATCGCAGCCGCGGCCTGCAGTACGAACTGTATACCAATCTGTATAACGAGGAATCCAAGGCCAGAATGGCCACGCTGAATGACAAGGACGACCCTACCCTGTTCTGCAAGCCAACCGCATTCGGCACGCTGATGGTGCGCTTTTTTGATGCCGGCGCTGTGGGACAGATCATGTCGACGCCAGACATGATGGTGTTCCTCCAGGAAACTTTCCATGGCTACCAGCTTGTTCCCACTGACGGACGCGATCATCGTGACTACCTGCCGCCATCCTACCGCGGTGATGCTGTGGGTCACTGGGAAGGCGATACTTTCGTTGTTGAAACCAAAAACTTTCGCGACGACACCTGGATGTTTGCCGAAGGCGGCGTGTCTTTCCATTCCGACCAGCTGCGTATCGTCGAACGCTATGAGCGTCCAGATGCAAACACGCTTGTAATCAATGCCACCGTCTATGATCCCGTGGTGCTGACACAGCCCTGGGAAGTCCCTACCAAGCGCCTTGTGCTGGCTCCCTTTGATCAGCTGCTGCCGCTCGTCTGCGAGAGCCTGGAGACCGCCGAGATCATGAAAAACGCGCAAAGCGGTGAATAATCCTGTTGCGATTTGGCATGGGTTACCCTAGCATGCGCGTCTCGCGGAAACCCGCCTTGCACAAGAGAGTAAGTAATTGAATACAAGTGCCAGCCTGGTCGCTGTTGTTTTACTCTTGGTCGCCAATGGATTTTTTGTTGCAGCTGAGTTTGCACTGGTCAAGGCGCGCGGTTTTAGAATCGAGACAATGGCCAATGACGGTAGCGCGGCCGCTAAACTCACGCTGCGCATTCAGGCAAACCTGGAAGCCTATCTTGCAGCCTGCCAGCTCGGCATTACCATGGCCTCGCTTGGCCTGGGCTGGGTGGGCGAACCGGCCGTCGCCGCCCTGCTAGAACCCATGTTTCATTTCCTTGGTGTGCCTGATGCCATCCTCCATACCGCGGCATTTCTCACTGGCTTCCTGATTTTTTCTTCGCTACATATCGTGGTTGGTGAACAGGTACCAAAAACCTTTGCCATACGACAGGCGGAAGCCGTCTCAGTATGGATCGCCTACCCGCTGCATATTTCATACCTGATCGTATACCCATTGAACTGGCTGTTGAACTGGGCCTCTGGCTCCATCCTGACAATGTTTGGCGTCAAGGAAGCCACCCATGGAGAGGTGTACAGCAGTGAGGAATTCAAGGGTCTTGTAGCTGTCTCAAGAGAGCATGGCGAGATCGAACATGACAAGGCAGACATGCTGAAGAACCTGTTCGAGTTTGACCAGCGCCAAATCGGGCGCGTCATGATTCCGCGCAATTCTGTTGTCACGCTCGACGTCAGCGATCCGCCGGAGGAAAACCTGAAGAAAATCCGCGAAACTGGCCACTCCCGCTTTCCCGTGCTTGATAAGCAGAATGATGACGATATCGTCGGTATGCTCCTCAGCATTGATCTCTATGCCGCTGTGTTAGATGGAGAAAATGAGCCGTGGGTGGATTTGCGTCGGTTCTGCCGGCCGCCGCTGGTGGTTCCTGAAGCACAGCGTGTAGCGACTTTATTTGAAGAAATGCGTCTGGCGCGTGCTCACATGGCCTTCGTAGTGGATGAGTACGGCGAATTCATGGGGCTTGTTACCTTGGAAGACCTCCTCGAGGAAATCGTTGGAGAGATTCACGACGAAACCGACCTGGAGGAGTCCAATGTGCCCATCCAGGAAATGAAAGAGGATATGTGGGAAGCAGACGGGCTAGCTTCTCTTGGGGATATTGAGCGTATAACGGGGCTTAGCATTCCTAGCGAACTGGAAGCCAACAGCCTCTCAGGCCTGCTCATGAACCAGCTGGAGCGCATGCCCGAGCCCGAAGACCTTATTGAAATGAACAACTACAAGATGACGGTTGTCGACATTCAGGACCTGCGCGTTGGCAAAGTCATTATCGAAAAACTCTCAGAGTCTAGCCCCGAGGCCGACTGCAATAAGGCTACCGAGGCTGATCCAAAACCCCAATAACATATTGTTTAAAGAAGCTTCCTACCTTCAGGTAAGTATTCATTTCGTCTATGAGACGACATGACAGACGTAACGATGGAGGAATACTTATTTAACACATTTAGAGATCGAAGTAGTATTTAAAGCGTCTACAGGAAAGGAGAAAGTCCCATGAAAATTATAACAGTACTTTTACTTACCAGCGTTTTTGCCCAGGCAGTCCTTGCTCAGTTCAACGTTACCGAAGTTCCAGAAGAGGTCAGGATGGAGCGACCCTCCCAAGAGGAGCTAACCCGCGCTGCTGAGTTACTTCAGAAATTTCGTGTTGGCCTCGAAGGAAATGATGCAGCGCTGCTGGAAAAATATCCCTACCTCGTGGATTACAACCCACCTTTTTTCTTTAACCTGGCCACGATGCCGGAACTATCTGACCGTTTTTTGCAGCCCCATCAGCGTAATCTTGCCCGTGCACGGCAGGGAAACGTGGATGTCCTTTTCATGGGAGACTCCATTACGGACTGGTGGCGCAATGAATCCGGTCCATATGCGGGCAAAGCCGTTTTTGACAAGTACTGGTCAGACCTGAACATTGCCAATTTCGGCATAGCCGGCGACACCACGCAGGGCGTGCTTTACCGCCTTGACAACGGGGAGGGCGAGGGGTTTACGCCAAAAGCAATCATGCTGATGATCGGCACAAACAACACCATTTCAAACAACCATGCTGAGATTGCCGAAGGTATCGGGGCCATTGTGCTCGACATGGAAAGGCGCTGGCCCGAGGCTGAAATACTTCTGCTCGGGGTATTTCCACGCAGCGCGCCGAACAATCCTGTCCGTGACAAGGTCAACCGAATTAATGACGTCATAAAAAAACTGGGGGACAGGCCCAGGGTACACTACATGGATATAGGACATATTTTTATGGATGAGAACGAGATAATTCCTGTCGAGATCATGAGTGACGGTCTTCACCCTTCCCCAGCTGGGTATGAACTATGGGCTCAGGAAGTCGATGGACCGCTGCGAGACTTACTGGATTAGGCCACAAGCCACAAGATGTTAAAAAACAATAGTTGTAACATGCGAAACCTCTTCAACAAAGCAAAGGCAGTTCTTCTTGCCTCCTGCCTCCTGCATCCTGGCTCATGGGTTTCGGCTCAGGAACTGCATGAGCCCTCACGCTGGGACAATGACATAGCCACCTTTGCTGCCATGGATGCCGCCAATCCGCCCCCCGAAGGCGCCATTGTGCTGGTCGGCTCCTCCAGTATTGCCCGCTGGAATGATCAGGCTGAGGCGGCGCTGGCCCCGCTTACCGTAATACCCCGCGGGTTTGGCGGCAGTGTCATGGGCGATGTGCTGCATCATCTGGATAACGTTGTGCTGCGCTATGAGCCCCGCGCCGTGCTTATCTATGAGGGTGACAACGACACGGCGTACAACGTCCCGACCGATACTATTCTCGACCAGCTGCAGCAGATTATTGCCCGCGTGCACGAGGAACTCCCCGAGACGCGAATTTATTTGCTGGGGGTAAAACCCAGCATTCTGCGCTGGAATATTTTTGACCGCGCCCAGCTCGTCAATGCCGGTTACCAGCTCATCGCCAGTGCTGATCCGCTGGTGACCTACGTGGATACAGTAAACCCTTTCCTTAATGCCAACGGCATGGTGATGGATGACATCTTCGTGGGAGACAACCTGCACTTTAACGCCACGGGCAACCTAATCTGGGGATCAGTCATCCGCGCCGCGCTCATGCCTGAAGAAATTCGATTTGAATAAGCAGGTGCCCCATTAAAACAACAACATCGGAGCGACTGCGCACCCATCGGTATAGTCAGCTTTGTCTGCGGACCGGTGAATGCCGAGGACCTGGTCAGTGTGCCGGGTACCGACTGGATCCTAGCCAGTGCCTTCAAACATAACACTTAACTCCAATACCCAGGTACCTGCTTTACATGTGGTTCAAGAATTTACGCCTTTACTGCCTTGCCCAACCCTTTGATCTCCCAATAGAAGAACTTGAAAACCAGCTGGCCGAGAATATTTTTCGGCCCTGCAACAGCTATGAAAAATCCACCATCGGCTGGCATGCCCCGCTGGGTGATGCCGCACCTGAAGTAGAAACTTCAGAAGAAGACGGCGAAGCCCCTGCCCCGATACTCACTCACGTGGTCGGCGATTTCATCATGCTCTGTGCCCGCCAGCAGGATCGACTGCTACCCGCAACCGTCGTCAGGGAAGCTACTGCGGAAAAGGTCGCAGAAATTGAGGACCGCCAGGCACGTAAGGTATATCGAAAAGAAAAACGGGAAATCCAGGACGACGTGTACAGCTCCCTGCTGCCGCGCGCCTTCACCCGTTCTTCGCGCATCTATGCTTACATCTCCAGGCGCGACAACATGCTTGTGGTGGACTCGGCCAGCGCACTAAAGGCAGAGGAATTTCTCAACCTGCTGCGTGACACGCTGGGCTCCTTCCCAGTCGCCCTGCCCGAAACCAAGTCCTCACCAAGCGGTGTAATGACGCGCTGGCTGAAAAACGGCAAGGGAGAAAACAGTTTCGAAATTAATGACGACTGCGAACTCATCAATCCCACCGATGCGAAGAACGTTGTGCGATGCAAGGGCCAGGAACTGGTCAGCGACGAAATCGAGGCCCACCTCGCGGCGGGCAAACAGGTAAAGCTGCTTGGCGTGCTCTGGAATGACCAGGTCAGCTGCAACATCATGGATGACCTCAGCATCAAGCGTATCCGCTTTGAAAACGTGAAGGAAGAAAGGGACAGCTACGAGGACGAAACGCCGGCGCAGAAATTCGACCAGGAGTTTGCGCTGATGACGCTGGAACTGAGCGGCATGTTCAAGGCGCTGTTTGAATCCTTTGGCGGATTAGGCGACCCGAAAGAGAAATTACTGCCGGATAATCGGAATAACAGGACTGATTAAAGCGGCTAAGTGACAAGGGTTTGCAGGTAAGCCACGATATCCCGTGACTCCGGCATCCACTGATCCTCTTCCTCAGAACTAATTCTCAGCACCGGCACCGTGGTACGCTGGCGCGCCCGGTACAGGTCTTCAAGATCATCGCGGTTGGTGGTGATGTCGCGGATTTCAACGTCTAGCCTAAGCTGCTCGATAGCCGATATGACCCAGTGGCAATAGCCGCAGAGCGGAGTAATGTATAACGCATGTGAGGATTTTTTCATACGGCTAATATAAGAGTATAAACTCAGAATGCAATGCTCTCTGTTTTGATCTCTTTGCTCATTCCCCCTGTCTCCTAATTCCTGCCTCTTGTCTCTTGTCTCTTTCACGCAATTCTCAAGTATTTACTATCAATTAAAACATCGATCTGTTATTTTGCCGTCCGCAACTGCAGATTGCAGAAAAAACAGGCAGTTGGTGCAGACTCTTTAGCGGGTTCATTAACCCCGACTCTTGCGAGACGCGTTTTTTTCGATCGCCCCTCCTCCAACAGTTTCCTATCGACCATGCACACCCGTGCAACCTTTTGATCCTGATGGTTCTACTGGCAAAAGCCGTAGTGACTGAAAGCAGTTAACAGGTCCACATATTCGAACCTCCAGGTCAGATCCTGGCGGAATTTATTTTTGCGTGCTTTTGTTTCAGACGAACACGCCCTTTATTGAGAAGTTATATGAGTTTTACAGATTTAGGCTTACAGGATTCCCTGCAACGTGCCATTCACGATGTTGGCTACACAAAAGCCACCCCAATCCAGGCCCAGGCGATTCCAGCCATACTTTCCGGCAAGGATGTCATGGCTGCTGCCCAGACCGGCACGGGCAAGACCGCCGGTTTTACCCTGCCACTGCTGCAACTGCTGGGCAAAGGTGAACGCGCACAGGCCAACCAGGTCCGTGCCCTGGTCCTTACCCCCACACGCGAACTGGCCGCCCAGGTCGAAGACAGCGTCAAGACCTATGGCGCGTATGAACACCTGCGCAGCGTGGTTGTCTTTGGCGGCGTCAATATCAATCCGCAGCTCGACAGAATGCGCAAGGGTACCGACATACTCGTGGCTACCCCCGGCCGCCTACTCGATCTGCACCAGCAGGGCGCCGTCAATTTTGGCGCTCTGGAAATTCTGGTGCTGGATGAAGCTGACCGCATGCTCGACATGGGCTTTATCCATGACATCCGTCGTGTGCTTAAACTGCTTCCACAGCAGCGTCAGAACCTCATGTTTTCTGCCACCTTTTCCAGTGACATTCGCAAGCTCGCCAAATCGATCTGTCACCATCCAGTGGAGATCGATGTCGCCCCGCGCAATTCAACAGTCGATGCCATCAGCCAGTGTGTCTACCATGTAACCAAGGGCGACAAGATTGCCCTGCTCAGCACCCTGCTGCGCGCCAACGCTGACCAGACCCTGGTTTTCAGCCGTACCAAGCACGGCGCCAACAAGCTGGCCAAATGCCTGAACAAGGATGGCGTTACCGCCACAGCCATCCACGGCAACAAGAGCCAGAATCAGCGTACCAAGGCACTGGCCGACTTTAAGGCCAACCGAGTTCAGGTGATGGTCGCGACCGATATCGCCGCGCGCGGTATCGATATCGATCTACTGGCCCAGGTCATCAACTTCGACCTGCCCAATGTCTCTGAAGACTACGTGCATCGTATCGGCCGTACCGGTCGTGCCGGTGCCACTGGCCGCGCTATTTCCCTGGTCAGCCCGGAAGAGAAATCGCTGCTCCGTGACATCGAACGCCTCATCAAGCGCAAAATCGACACCATGGAGCTCCCGGCCATCAGCTGTCCCGAGCACAAGGAGCCGGCGAAAGACTCTGAAGTTAGACAGGAAAGCGAAGCCCGCTCAGGTAAAAGAAAGAACATGGAGAGCAAGAACAGCAATAGCCAGCGCCGTCGCCGCCGCTCCGGCAACAAACCTGCTGCCAAACGCCGGGGGGATAACTCCCAGCAGGAAAAAGCCCAGAACAGGCGCCAAAGTGCAGCAAAAAATGAAACCGGTGGTGGCAATCCCGACGCCAAACCGAAGAGACGCCGTCGTTCAAGGAACCGAAAGCGCAGCGCGGAAGGCAGCAACTCGCATCAGGCTTCAGGTAACGGTAACAGGCAACAGAGCCAGGGCAATAGCAACCAGGGCGGACAGGCTAACAAGTCCGTTGGTGCCATGATCAAGGATTTCTTTTCGGGAAAGAATGCTGCTTAATAATATTGGAGTTAGATGAACTTAATATAACTGTGGAAATCTGACCCCAATATTATTGATTTACCAGCCCTCATCCATGGGCTTGCTGGCATCAGCTGTGATGTTGAGTATGGCGCAGTGATGATAGGTAAAGCCTCCCTCGCGGAAGCCGGGATGCTCTTCCATGAACTGCACCACCTGCAGGAAACAACCTTCGCAATCAATATTGGGAATTTGTATCTCGGTTTCCTGAGGCCCGGTCCGCCTGACCTGGTTGGCCCACAGCCCATCGACGAGAACCGGTGCCGAAGGGTTTTCGGCGACAGGAAAGTAATCCGAGCGCGGTCCCCTTTCAGTTTCCTTCATCACTTCCTCGGTATCAGCGGGCAGCCAGTTGATACGACGGGCCAGAGAAATCCGGTAGTGACCCGGATGGTAGATCGTTTCCTCTATGGCAACACGCAGCATGCTGCCTCCGGTTACATCCGTAATGGCACCAGTGCGTGTCCCACCGTCTGCAAGCGTACCACCGCAGGGTGCCATCTTCTGCGGATCACCGCGCTCGTCTTCCTCGATCCAGGAGGCCGGGCTTTCAAGCTTGAAATGTGCCTGCGCACTCATGGCGCTCAAAGTGAGTGTGCTGATCAAGGCCAGCTTACTTAATTTAAATATCATCGAATATTCCTATTTTCTCGATAGAGAGTATGGGCAGAGAATCTAACACGTTGCTGTTCAGGCATTACCTTAAATGAGAGTTAAACCAGCCCACCATCCTCTCCCAAGCATCCTCAGCTGCTGCGGCATGATACCGCTCCGGCGTCGCATCATTGAAGAAGCCATGCGCGGCTCCTTCATAGATATGGCCTTCATAAGTGACGCCAGCATTCTGTAAGGCTTCCTCGTAGGCCGGCCAGGCATTGACCAGGCGGGTATCTTCAGCGCCATGCATAACCATGATGGCGGCACTGATGTTGTCGACCTGATCCAGCGGCGCGCCACCCCCATAGAACGGCACGGCAGCGGCAAGGTCATCATCCATACGCACCGCCAGCTGGTTGGAGACGCTGCCGCCGTAGCAGAATCCGGTAACACCAATCTTTCCTGTGCAATCATCACGGTTTTTCAGCCAGTAGGCCGCGGCGACTATATCCTCGAAGCGCTTGTCGCCATCGAGTTGCCGGAACAGCTGGCCGCCCTGGTAGTCGTCACCGGGATACCCTCCAACGGAAGTGAGCACATCCGGCGCAAAGGCCATGAAGTTCTGCAGTGCCAGGCGGCGGGCAATGTCCTCAGTGTGCGGATTGAGGCCGCGGTTTTCATGCACCACCACGATGCCGGGCAGTTTTGCCGGTTCCGCAGAGCGGCTGTCAGCACTGAGGGGACGCACTAGGTAGCCTCTTATATAGCCATGCCCATCCGGAGACGGCACGGTGACATACTCGGCGCGGATGCGTTCATCATCGCGGGCAATCTGTTGGCCCATGGCATAGTTGGGCATCAGGGCATCGACAATGGCACCAGCCGTGAGACCTCCGATGGCAAATTTCTTCACGCCATCAAGGAACGAGCGGCGGTCGATATGACCATGGATGAATTCATCGTAAAGCTCGACGGCTTCACGTGGGACTGTGCGTCTTTCTTTATTTGACTGAATTGATGACATGCTACCCCCCTCCCTGAAAAGCGATGATTTGTTTGATCTATATGTCTGCGCGACTTGCGGTAAACGTTGCCTCGACCAAGGAGGTCGCTAACGCAATTACATAAATGAACACTTGCAGCATTTAACAATACAGTCTGTTCATCATGTGGACTGTCCTCTTTATCTCTTGTCTCTTTCTTTTATTCTTCCAGTGCCTTTTCTGCCAGCGACACGATGTACGCCCTTATCGCCTCCGTATCCCCGGCATCAATATACTCACTGAACGAGACCATGCCGTTGGCGGAGAGCTGTCCGCCCAGCACAATATTGTCGAAGAGCTCCTGGCTGTGCAGCGCCGGAGTCCTTCTCAGGTCCGGGAAGCTGGAACGGCCACGGCCCACACCATGGGCATGACAGGTGGCGCAGTTGGCTTCGAAAGCACGACCGCCCGCGCTGATCACTTCCGCCGAGGCGAACTGTTCGGGTGGCGCGATGGGACGCTGGGTGAAGGCCGGCAGGTCGGGAATGCTGTCCTCCCCGCCGAGTTTGAACACGAGCAGGCGCGCACCGTTGGGCGCGTAGTAACCGCCCTGCACCGGACCGCCCACGGCAATCGCAATGTACTGTTCACCATCCACCAGATAGGAAATAGCACCGGGAAACACCGCGGTCTTGGTATCGAAGGACCAGAGACGTTCACCATCAGTGGCGCGGTAAGCAACGAACTCCTGGTTAGGCAGGTTGCCGTTAAAGACAATGTTGCCAGCGGTTGTTAAAGCACCGCCGATCACCTGCACGCCACCGCGCGGATTGATCTGTTCTTCACCACGCCATACCTCACGCTGGTTGACCGGGTCCCAGGCGACCAGCCTGCCAGTGAAACTCTGGCGGGCGTTGGGGTTTTCCTTGAGATGCTCGGCGCGGGCGTCAAAGTCGCCCACTAACGTCCAGTGCGTGGTGGCCGGAATATAGACGAGCCCGGTATTCGGGCTATAGCTCATCGGCTGCCAGGCATGACCGCCGGCAGGTCCTGGCACCAGGTTATAGACGGCGCCGGTAATGTTGTAACGCGCTTCAGGCACGATGAAGGGACGGCCTGTTTCCTTGTTTATGCCGGTAGCCCAGTTCACCTCGGTGTAGTTTTCCCCACTGAGAAATTCACCGGTGGCGGCATCGAGGACATAAAAGAAACCGTTCTTGGAGGCCTGCGTTACCACGTGGCGCATCTGCCCGTCCACTTCCATGTCGAGCAGCATCAGCTGCTGTCCGGTGTCGTAGTCCCAGGTTTCCCACGGTGTCTCCTGGTAGTGCCAAGCGTAGGTGCCGTCATCGGCATGCACAGCGACGATGGAAGACAGGAACAGGTTGTCGCCCTGCCCGGCATCGCGGTCCACTGCATCCCAGGGGGCGCCGTTGCCGGTACCGAAGATAACCAGATCAGTCTGCGGATCGTAAGTGATTGCATCCCAGACGGTACCGCCGGGACCCTTGTCCCACCAGCCTTCTTCGATCCAGGTTTCGGCGATCATGGCTTGCGTGTCGTCCTCGAAACCGTCGGCAGGATTGCCGGGCACAGTAAAGAAGCGCCACAGGCGCTCGCCGGTATTCACATCGTAGGCATCGATATGCCCGCGAACGTCGAACTCACCGCCGGCGGAGCCGATGAAGACCTTGCCGTCTGCAACGCGCGGTGCGCCGGTAATCGAGTAACGACCCTCGGGGGTGGCCTGTATTGACCACACTGGCTGGCCGGTACCGGCATCCAAGGCAATCAGACGACCGTCAAGAGTGCCGAAAATAATTTTGCCTTCATAGGCGGCGGCGCCGCGGTTATCAAAACCACAGCAGACGTTGATATTCCATTCTCCCGGCACCTCGGGATCGTAAAGCCAGAGCTGTTCGCCGGTAGCACCATCCACCGCTACAACCCGACTCCACGGCAGCGTCAGATAAAGCACACCGTCGATAGCCAGCGGCGTGGATTCAACGTTCTGGTTGGTGGGCAGCTCCAAAGACCAGGCAAGACCGAGCTGGTCAATATTTTCATCATTGATCTGATCAAGAGGACTGAAGCGCTGCTCCTGATAGGTGCGGCCATAGGTAAGCCAGTTGCCTACATCGGCATCCGCATTGAGCAGGCGCTGCTGGTCAACAGCTGCAGGCTGGGCCTGCAGAACACCAGCCATTAATAGTGTAGTTAGCGTAATCGCGGTCCGCATGGTCATGTTAGTCCCTCTTTTTTATCCTGTTTGTTTTATCGATTGTGTTGCTATCTATTCACGTATGCTGTTCCCAATCTCTTCATGGTGCATGCTTTACTTGGCGCGTCCGGTATAGCCCTGCGCAATGGTGTCAATCGCGACAATAGCATTGCGGGCAGCCTGGGTCCCCCAGGAGCCGTAGAAGACGATGCCGTAGAGCGTGCGCTTGTCTTTCCCACCAAAGGCGACACCGTGCATACCCCGCGGGCCGGGAATAGAGCCGAGAAAAGTGCCATCGGGCGCAAACACATCCGCTGACTGGCCGGTGGCCACATACAGTCGGCCTTCCTGGTCCACGGCTGAACCATCGCCGCCCTGGCCGCCGACAAGCTGGCCAAAATCACGCTGGTTGGTCAGTGACCCATCAGCTCCGACATCAAAGGCCACCACTGTGGCGCCGTTGGTGGCGTAGAGCACGCTTTCATCCGGACTGAGAATAATGCCATTGGCTGCAGGCACGTCACCGTACTTGCTCACTTCCCCATCCGGGCTGGCGTAGTATACGCCGGAGCCACTGACAGAAAAATACACGCCACCTTTTGCATCGGCACTGAGGTCATTCATAACACCGCCGACACATTCCAGCGGTTCACCGTTGAAGATATTGGCCAGGACGCGACGCTCCGGTTCCAGCTGGATAATGCCGGTACCGATTCCGCGGGTGGCCACAAACAGTGCACCATTTTTGCTGCGCGACACGGCCCCGGGTGTGTTGAGGTCGTCGTTAATAATGCTGGCGAGTCCAGTATCAGGATCAAAAGCCATGACATTGCCGGCATCGTTATTGGCAAACAGCATGGTGCCGCCCTCTGCGGCTATCGGGCCGTCGGCATTATTGCCTCTCCACGACCAGACCACCTGCCATACCTTGCCGTGCTCTATCACATCCGGGATCGAAGGTGACACCGGCAGCGTGGGCATAGGTGGAGTGGTCAGATCCTCGCCGCCGCCACCGATTCGAAAAGCAGCGGGAGGCTCGCTGCACTGGCTGATGATGTCCTGATAGCGTTCATCCTGCCAGGCCTGCAGTCCGCTGCCGCGACCAAAGGCGGAAGCGGGCTGCTGGGCATCGGCGGTCGCTGCCAGGCTGGCCATAAACAATGAAATTGTTATTGTTGTTCTCATTTCATTCCCCTCTACTAGTTATTTGCTAGTCGAATCTTTAACTCCGAACATCTTTTATTTCAAGTTTGAATAATCCGTATTGCCCAGATAAAACACTTCAGGACGCTGAAGCGGTACGTTGTATTTTGAGCGCAGGGCTTCCCAGGCCGGGTCAGCGGCAAAATCCGCCCACACCTGGTCACGGTGCTCCATGTCGCGGTAAGCCAGCATCCACACCAGCGTGTTGGGACGCGACAGGTCCTGCCAGACCCCGATTACTTCAGCGCCGTACTTTTCAAAAATGGCCACTTCTTCTTCGCGAAAGCGCTGGTGCAGCTCATCAATGCCACCATTGAATTCTCCTTCATTGATGCGCGAAGGATCAACGGTGTACATGCGCAATTCAAAACAGCGGGCTTTTTTATCCACGTGCACGGCATATTCACTGTCGAGCTGGCTGGCGGGTCCGCATGCCGGCAGATTTGACTGTGCCACTACCAGACCGGGCAGCATGAACAACAGGGCAACGCTGGTAAGGCCTGTGAAAAGGAATTTGAGTCTGGTCATAATGAATACTCTGGAAAATTTCTAAGCTTTATTCGATGTAGGAATTTTCGGCAACCACGGTTGTCAGCTGGCAGTAGTGCCACGGCTCGACCGCCGGGGTCCAGCTACCGTCAGCATGGGCGTCACAACTCTGCGGAATAGTGAGTGGAAATTCTTCCAGCGGATCCTCAAGCAGATTGTAAAACTCGCAGGCATCGGGATTGACTCCACCGACACAGACAATCTTGTGACTGCCATTGCGCGCACCGAGGTGCAGGGTCCCGCCGGTCATCAGGTTGGAGGTTTCGGTTAACAGATAGCCCTGGTTGGGATCGCGCACGGTCTGCACTTCATTTCTGATAATCGGTACAACAGAGACTGCATCAAGAGGCACCTTACCACTGCCGTCCGCATTCGAGACTTCCTCAGGCGTGTCGAGGCCGGCAAGATCCAGAGCCGTAGGAAATACATCGGCGGAATGGCTGAACTCGTCGCTGACACTGCTCGGGGTGATGCCCGGCCCTTTTACAATCATCGGCACACGCACTCCGCTTTCGTAGGCCGTGCCTTTACCGCGCCCGGTGCGTGTCAGGTACATGTTATCGATGAAGTCGAGATTGGGGCGGCCGTACATGGGCGTGCCGTTATCACCGATATAAATGATATAGGTGTTGGGATCGAGCTCATCCACTGCCTCAAACAGTTTACCGACAACGGTATCCAGCGCATTGGTCATGGCACGCATCTGTACCTCGCCGGCACAGCTGCCAAAATCCTGGGTGCCATAAATGGCGCCACAGGCATCTAGCTCTGCCCGGGTTTCAGTGTTGAGGGTATCGCGATCCGGAACCGCCATCTGGGTGGGCGTGGAAAGACGCGTGGCATGAGACAGGTTGAAGGCAACCCAGGCAAACCAGGGCTTGTCCGGATCAGCCGCCTCGTTGCCCTCAATCCATTCAATGGTATCGGCAATTTTTACCACAGGGGCGAACGTGGTGGGCGCAATGCCGGGCAGAGCTTTGACGGGAACCGCTTCAGTGCGCCACTGATCCGCTGCCGAGCTCTCGTCCTGAATTTCATAATCGTATTCCCAGAAGGTGCCTAGCGCTGCATGCATGTTGCCCTTGAAGAGATCAAAGCCAGCCTGTTTTGGTTTCATGCCGGGATAGCTCACATCCTGACCCGGCAGCCCTGCCATATGCCACTTCCCGAATACGGCAGTGGAATAATTGCCGTATTCCTTCAGCATCTGCACGAAGGACGTGTGATTGGGTGACAGCGGATCAGCATAAGTGAAGACATTGGTGGCTGAATAGAGCCCGGTAAGAATGGAAGCGCGGGTGGGCGAGCAGAACGGATGGGCCCACACATTGGTAAAGAGCATGCCCTCGCTGGCAAACTGATCCAGCACCGGTGTCGACGCCGGGTGACCATCGATATTCATGTAGTCCGGATGGTTGAGACCCTCAGGTCCATACTGTGCCACTAGACTATCGATCATGCCGGGCTCGATGCCAGTGGTGACATCGACCCCGACATCATCGGAAATAATCAGCAGGATATTGGGTGCCGGTGTGCTTTCAGACACTGCAGGTGGCACCTGCTGGGCGCCTTGTTGATCAGAACAGGCCACCAGCAACAGGGAAAGAAAAACTGTGAATCCGGAAAATAACCCTCGACAAGTCATGGCTCACATACCCCTTATTATTCGAAGCCGGAGTGCGAGTATATGAAGCCTGTATGAGATTATCCAGCCGCAAACTGTGGGGGATATACAGTTATCTGGGTCATCCGTATACTTCGGTAAAACAATAAAAAGGACACCTGTCATGGTCCGAATACTGCTAATCACCCTTGTCCTGCTGGCTGCTTTTAGCGTAGTCCAGGGGCAGCCAGAAGATGCTCCTAACCAATACCCCGAACAAAATTTCAATCGTGATGGCAGCTGGGGCAACCCAGTGCAGGGTAAATGGGACGGCGCCACCATGTGGATTGCAGCAGATGGCAAAGGTCAAATCTATGTGCTGTCTCGCGTTGCACCTTTTGTCCGCATTTATAATCGTGAAGGCAATTTTATACGTGCCTGGGATGGTGAAGGGGAGCTATCCAATCCCCATAGCATCACTATTGATAACGACGGTAATGCTTGGATTACAGAGACTTTCAGTCATATTGCACTGAAGTTTGATAGCAACGGCAAACATCTTATGACTCTCGGCAAGCGTGGTGAACCGGGTGGCAACGACGTTGAGGATCGCTTCAACCAGCCTAACCATGTCTATGTCCATCACAATGGTGATATTTATGTGTCAGATGGCTACGTTAACTCGCGCATCGTCCAATTTAATGCTGAAGGTGAATTTGTGCGCATCATAGGCGGTTTCGGCGGCCCTCGCGATGGCGAGTTTCAGGCCGTGCATGGAGTTGCAGTCGACAATCGAGGCAGAATAATAGCCAACGACAGCGAAAACTTCAGGGTTAATGTATTTAACGCTGACGGTTCGTTTGCCGAAAGTTGGCCCTACCCGTCACGTGGCGGTATCGAAATTGTTGATGACAGAATTTACATCAGTGACGTTAACGAGGGCGAAGTAAACATCCTAAACATGGAGGGTAAACTCATAGATAAGGCGTATGCACCGCGGGCTCATGGACTGGCCGTTGATTCGGATGGGACGATCTACACGTCAGGCGCCTCGAGGATGACGGTCTATAAATTGACGGCGAAGTAAGCTCTAGACAATTAAAGCCAGCAGCTCTTCTGTCTTCTCCTCCATCAAGGCCCTATTGCCTTTGGACTCCACGTTGAGCCTTATCACTGGTTCGGTGTTGGACATTCGCAAGTTGAAACGCCAGTTGTCAAAGCTAACGCTCACGCCGTCGGTGTAGTCGATATCAAGCGCATGATCCTTGTACCGTGCCAACACCTTGTCGATTACCGCTTTGGCATCTTCCACCTCGCGATTGATTTCCCCCGAGGCAGGGAATTTTTCAATACATTCTTCCACCAGTTGCGATAGCGGTTTACCGGTTGTGCTCATGATTTCCAACACGAGTAGCCAAGGCACCATGCCGCTGTCGCAGTAATAGAAATCACGAAAGTAGTGATGGGCACTCATTTCACCGCCGTAGATGGCATCCACCTCGCGCATCTTTTCCTTGATGAAGGCATGGCCGGATTTACTCTGCACGGTTTTACCACCGTTAGCTTCAACAACAGCCTCGGTATTCCAGACCAGGCGCGGGTCATGGATGATCTTGCTGCCGGCATTTCTCTTCAGGAAGGACTCGGCGAGCAGGCCTACAATGTAGTAGCCCTCGATAAAACCACCTTTTTCATCAAAGAAAAAACAGCGGTCAAAATCTCCGTCCCAGGCAATGGCTACATCGGCTCCGGTCTCCAGGAGCTTGTCTTTCGTAGGCTGACGATTTTCAGGCAGCAGTGGGTTGGGAATGCCGTTGGGGAAGCTGCCGTCGGGCTCATGAAACATATGAATAAACTCGAACGGCAGGTGTTCCTCCAGTAATTCCACAACCGGCCCCGCACCTCCGTTGCCGGGGTTGCTGAGTACCTTCAGGAGCTTCAGGTTGCCAAGATCAACATAGGACAGCAGGTGCTGGATGTAATCTTTCTTCACATCCACCAGTGTATTGCTACCCTTTTTCTCGGCTAGGTCGAATTCATTTTTTTCCGCCAGCTTGCGAATATCTTCAAGACCGGTATCCCCACTGATGGGTTTAGAATTTTCGCGCACAAACTTGATGCCGTTGTAATCCTTCGGATTATGACTGGCCGTGACCACGATACCCCCATCAACACCGAGGAAGCTGGTGGCAAAATAAATTTCTTCCGTGCCGCACTGGCCGATGTTCTGCACATTGACACCGGAGTCATTCAACCCGCGGGTTAGTGCTGCGCAAAGTGAATTTGAACTCAGGCGAATGTCATAACCAACGATCACTTCCTTGGGCTTGATGAATTCAGCGTAGGCCTGTCCTATTCGATAAGCAATATCTTCGTTGAGCTGGTCGGGGATGCGCCCTCGGACGTCGTAGGCTTTG
>RFVC01000040.1 GCA_009922595.1 Gammaproteobacteria bacterium
ACGGCATTGATCTCGATACGGGCGATCGCGCCTGGTACTCCCCTCCCCAGGATTTACTCTGCAGTGCAGGCCCGGGTTGCAGTGCCACGCAGTCAGCCGCCGTGACGGCGGTGCCGGGCGCCGTGTTCTCGGGTTCAGCTGATGGAGGTATGCGTGCTTATGATGCCGCTACCGGTGAAGTGATCTGGGTTTTCAACGCAAACCAGGCATTTGAAACAGTCAACGGAGTGGAAGCTAACGGGGCGTCTTTTGACGGGCCGGGCCCAGTGATTGCCGGTAACATGCTTTACATACTGTCAGGTAACGCCGGGTTTGTTGGCAGACCAGGCAATGTCCTGCTGGCTTTTGAGATAGAGAACGAATAACCAATCTCCTTTTATCAGTATTTAGAAAAGCGAGTGGTAATCCACCGCGCTTTTCACCTGTCCGAGAGTTTTGAAAAGTGACTTGCGAAGCAGTAGCGCTCCATCATAGGGGTGTATGGACACCCTGGTTGGTTTGGCAGGCGTGCCGATTTTTTTATTGAAGGCGTTCCATAACTTTAGACTGCCGTATCGAAAAGCGTTGTCGGCCTCAAAGCCGATCAATGGCAGAGCCACCTGTTTGTCACTATCGCTGTCGTAGATTCCAACCATGGTTTCAAAATACTGGAATGGTGAGTCACTCAAGTCCTGCTTGCTTATGCTTCCCATAGCCCATGCCGGAGGCACGTACATATCAGGTGTTTTTAATGCATGGCCCTGAAACCACTGATAGCAATCATTAATTAGTTTGCGAATTTCTGCTGTGCTTAATGAGAGATGTTCAGCGGCATGACGGGAGATTAAGGCAGAATGTAGTTTGTGATAGACACCAATAACCTGCCTTGTTGTATGTTCCCATCCGTGCCCGGCCAGTGTGTAACCCTCGTTTTGTAAATTTCTAAGAACAGCGAGCTGTTCGGCTCTCCAGTCCAGACCGGGTACTACAAGTAACGAAATATTCGGTTTTTCCAGGTGCGCCATATGAACAAGCAGGTCCTGCACCCTGCCAAGGGTATTGGGCATAACGTCATGAATAGAAACCAGGGCCTGCATCAAAATGACTTATCCTGAGGATTCCCCGTAGCCAGCTATTGTTTCCCTGATGATATGACTCCAGCGGTACATCACATCGTTATTCCATTTCACTGCTACACGATTTGCCTCGCGGGCAATGGCTTGTCGCTCCTCGACAGATTTTTCCAACTGTGCCTGGATGCTGTCAGCCAGGCCAACCTCTATTATCACTAATCCAGGCAATAAGCTTTGCCAGTGTGTTATGCCGCAACCTTTGGATACAAAGACGAGTTTTTCGCGGGCCATGGCTTCAAGGGCGATCGTGCCGAAAGTTTCAAAGTGAGAGGGCAATAGCAGGGCGTCATGGGCGTCCACGGTTTGGCGAAGATCACCGCGACTGAGCCATCCCATGTAATCAAGGTTGGAGAATTTTTCTGCGGCTTCTTCTACATCGTTGCGCAAGGGTCCGTCTCCAGCAATACTGAATTTTATTTCCGGGAATCTTGCTACGGCTTCCAGCAGGGCCTCGATGTTTTTTTCCTTGGCAAGGCGGCCGGCAAACAGGCAGCTATTTATAGTTCCGGGGAAAGGAGAATGTTCAGGAAGAATAAATTCTGAAGAAACCGGCGTGCCAATCAGTCTTATACAGGGTGCTCCCATATGTTCTGCCTGCTCAAGTATCGGCTCTGCATTTCCTAGCACAGCTTCCGTATGTTTAAAAAGGAAGCCATTGGAAAATTTGAAATAGTGTTCAACTATTTTGCCCTGGATAGAATCTGGCCAGTAAAGCTCAGTGAGCTGTTCAAAGGAAGTATGCATGCCAGTGAGGTAGGGCACTTTATGCCTTCGGGCCAGCCAGGCGCCGGTAATACCGTAGATCCCTGGAGTGGCAATCACCACGATGTCTGGCTGCATGTCCTTGAATATTCTGTTCAGTCTGAAGATGTTGGGGAAACAGAGTTTCTGTGTTTTATCGCCGGGTAATGGGAGTACGAGGCCTGCTTGCCATTTGCCGTTTTCGTTGATGGTGGGCGAAAAAAGCCTTGCTTCCTTGACCTTGCCTTTCATGTGTTCCAACAGGTCAAGGTAATAAGCGCCTGCACCATTGCGTGAAGGCGCAGCATCCGAAATCGCAAGCACGCGTAACTCTTTCAGGGGATCTTCTGCCGCAACGTCACTCTGGATAGATATTTTATTCATGCCTTGTCAGAGATTGCGGCCAGACATCACTGAACTTTTCGTTGACATCATTTTCTGACAATGAGAATTCAGCAAGGTTGTACTGGTGATTGCTTTGATATCCGTGAGACCTGCTAATTTCTTCGGCGAAAACTTCTATCGAGGGTAGTGATAGGAATGGTTGGAGCGATTCGAGTATGGTTTCCAGTTGGTTGCGCAGAGATTCCATCGAGAGCGTTTTGAGACGGTGATTCTGCTGGTGCTTCTGGATGATTTCATAGTAGTGATGCAGCATGTCAATCATGTGTTTCTGGGCACTGCCAATTAATTTTCCGCTTCCAATCAGGTTCATCATGGGCCGCAATGAGCTGAACTGCGAGGGTACCACTTCTGAAGGAGGCCTTGTACAGACAATTAGTTTTGCATCTGGAAAAGAATTCAACAGGGAATCGGTCCAGGAAGTAAAAGAAGGATTTTTGCTAAGCAGTCGGCGATTGGCGCCATGAAAATGCAGGTGTTTCTTGATGCAGTGTGTGTAAAAGGAGAGCAGCGCTCTGCGCCGCATCTCGGGGACATCACGATCAAAACTGCCGAGTTGCCAGAAGCGGGTCATTGTCGGGCAAAGAAATGCCTGCAGTAAGCATCCCTCCAACGGGAGTAATAAAAGAAAATCCTCTTCCGGTTCCTGAAGTCGAATCTGGTGAATTCTATCCATGCGTTTGAACAGGCGTTTGCGGATAGAAAGTAATATTTTACCCATCGGGGTGAGAATTCTGCCAAGCACAAGGAAGAGATATTTTTCTGTAACAGATGGAGCCAGCAGTGCTTCCCACGTCGTAAACGTTGTGAACTGTTTGTCATGGCTCAAGAGCCGCTGGAGGAAGGTGGTGCCGCTGCGGGGAATACCCAGGATGAAAACAGGTTCGCAGATAGTTTTTTTTCTGTAACCAAAAAAAAGTATTTCATCTAGGATGTGGCCAAACAGGTGCAGCAGGTTCAAGAGCGAAAACATTACCCAGAGGAGTAAGAAAAGTGGCAGCCGTTTCCAGCTATGTCGCCAGCCTTCGGCTGGCACTGAAAGGAGTAGATGAACAGCAAGACTGGGAATGGCTATAAGATGCTGCAGTAAAGCGAATACCATCACACAACCTAAATTAAGAAAGATTTCATTACCACGGAGTATAGAAGAATAAAACTTAAAGTAACTAATCTAAAGCATATCCATGCCGCGCGCCTCTTTTGCGTCAGACTCGCACTTTGAAATTACTGCTTTTAAATACAGTATTTTCTGACATTTACAGGAAATTTTTTAGTGAATTCCGGAGAGTTGATATCAGAAAGTTTTAATCTGATGTTACTTGGTATGGGCACAGTATTCGTGTTCCTGACCATGCTAGTGATTGTGACTGCAATTATGTCAACACTGGTACAAAAATATGGGGCTGTTCAACCCGCAGACCTCAATAGTCCCGGAGCAGCGGGGCAGCTTGACGAAGCCACCTTGCTTGCTGTCATTAGTGCCGCCATACACGCACATCGCACAAAGCACTAAAGTTTATTCCAACAATTGGCTCCAGGCAGAATGCTGCCTGCTCCCTGCTGAGTGGTGGCCAATACGAATAAATTGAAACTTGGGTTATTCAAATGATTGATGAAAGATCACCCGTAGGCATTACCGAACTTGTCCTTCGAGACGCACACCAGTCCCTCCTGGCTACGCGTTTTCGCCTTGAAGACATGCTACCTATTGCAGACAAATTAGATCAGGTAGGTTTCTGGTCGGTGGAGTCGTGGGGAGGCGCAACCTTCGATGCCTGCATACGCTACCTTGGCGAAGATCCCTGGCATCGCATCCGCGAACTAAAAAAAGCTATACCTAACACGCGTCATCAGATGCTGTTCCGGGCACAGAATATTCTTGGCTACAGGCACTATGCCGACGATGTTGTCGACAAGTTCTGTGAAAGAGCCCATATCAATGGAGTCGACGTTTTTCGAATTTTTGATGCTATGAACGACCCGCGCAACTTTGAAACGGCGATTAAAGGGGTCAAAAAAGTAGGCGGTCATGCGCAGGGTGCTTTGTCTTATACCGTCAGCCCTGTACATACACTTGATACATGGCTGACTCTGGCCCAGCAGTTGAAGGACATGGGTGCTGACACCATTTGCATTAAGGACATGGCAGGACTACTCAGGCCTTACGTTGGCTTTGAGCTGGTCAGTCGGTTGAAAAAAGAAGTGGGCCTCCCGGTGCATATGCAAAGTCATGCTACGACCGGCATGGCTACACCTACATTAGTTAAGGCAATTGAGGCTGGTATAGATAATGTTGATACTGCCATCTCTTCAATGAGCATGACCTATGGACATCCCGCCACTGAAACATTAAATGCCGTGTTTGAAGGTTTGCCCGGTGATCCAGGCCTAGATCTTAACCTGTTAGCAGAAATTGCAGAGTATTTCAGGGGTGTGCGCAAGAAATATGCGAAATTTGAGGGTGCCCTAAAAGGGATAGATGCTCGTATTCTGCAGGCTCAGGTCCCGGGCGGCATGTTGACGAACATGGAAAACCAGCTGCGCGAACAGGGTGCAACTGACCGGTTGGGTGAAGTGTTGGAGGAAATACCTCGGGTGCGTGAAGATCTGGGTACCATTGCTCTGGTTACGCCGACGTCCCAAATCGTGGGTACCCAGGCCGTAATCAACGTGCTATCCGAGGAGCGCTACAAGAATATCACCAAAGAGTCGGCCGGCATTCTCAAGGGTGAATACGGCGCAACTGCAACACCTGTTAATAAAGAACTGCAGGCTAGGGTGCTTGATGATGGTGAACCTGTTACCTGCCGTCCGGCGGACCTTCTAGAACCGGAACTCAACAAACTCACCGAGGAGCTTCGCAAACTGGCCAAGGATGAAGGTATCAAGCTAGAAACGGGTGAGCGTGAAATTGATGATGTACTAACCTATGCCTTGTTTCCGCAGATTGGGCTCAAGTTCCTCAAGAATCGCGGTAACCCTGATGCCTTTGAGCCGGCACCAACAGGGGAAGAGGAAAAAACTACACCCGCACCAGCTGCTATTCAGGGTGAGCCTTCTGTTTACTCGGTTAATGTCAATGGTCAGACCTACGTGGTGCAGGTGGCTGAGGGCGGTGATGTTGAACTAGTTCAGCCGGTTGCCGGAGATAAACCAGCCCCGGCAAAATTAGAGCGGGCGGCGCCTGTATCAAAGGGTGAACCTCTGCTGGCGCCGCTAGCCGGTAATATTTTTAAGGTTGGGGTAAGCGTAGGTCAGAAAGTGACGGAGGGGGAAGTCCTGATCATACTTGAGGCTATGAAAATGGAGACCGAGGTAAAGGCACCAAGGTCCGGTACCATCAAGGGTATCAAGGTGGCAGAGGGAAATGCTGTTGCAGTTGGCGATGAGCTGCTATCAATCGGATAGGACCGGGTGAGGATTCGCCTTCTAAAAAAACAATCATGAACAGCCTAACTAATCTTCTACAAGATTCCGGCATTTACCAACTTGAAGCAGGCCAATTTATAATGCTCCTAGTTGGCCTTCTCCTAATCTTTTTGGCAGTTCGCAAGGGTTTTGAACCGCTGCTCCTGATGCCTATCGGGATGGGTGCGATCCTTGTCAACATCCCGGATGCAGGCTTCCTGGCTGAACCCGTCTATGATGCCATGGGCCATCTTGAGTCACCCGGCGGAATCCTTTACTACATTTACGAGGCGGGAATCGCTACCGGTATCTTTCCCCTTATCATATTCATGGGGGTGGGTGCCATGACCGATTTTGGACCGCTCCTAGCTAATCCACGTACGCTATTTCTCGGTGCAGCCGCTCAGTTTGGTATTTTCACTACCGTCATAGGTGCCATTGGCTTGACCGCGCTTGGCGTAATGGACTTTACACTGGCCGATGCCGCGGCGATTGGCATTATCGGCGGCGCTGATGGGCCGACCGCAATTTTTGTCTCCAGTCGGCTCGCGCCTGATCTACTCGGCGCCATTGCCGTGTCTGCATATTCCTACATGGCTCTGGTGCCAATGATTCAGCCGCCCATCATGAAAGCGTTAACTACGCAGAAAGAACGGGAGATTCGTATGGACCAGTTACGACCGGTATCCCAACGCGAAAAAATTATCTTTCCACTCAGTTTGCTCGTGCTGGTAGCACTGTTTCTGCCTAGTGCGGCACCGCTGCTGGGTATGTTCTGTTTTGGTAATCTCATGAAAGAGAGCGGGGTAGTCGAGCGCCTGAGTGATACTGCACAGAATGCGTTGATTAATATCACCACGATTTTTCTGGGGCTTGGCGTCGGTTCCAAGTTGAGCTCAGAAGCTTTCCTAAACCGGGAAACACTCGGCATTTTGCTGCTGGGCATAGTAGCCTTTGGCATTGGCACCGCAACTGGTGTGCTGATGGCTAAGCTGATGAATAAATTCAGTAGGACACCTATTAATCCGCTCATTGGTGCGGCCGGGGTTTCCGCTGTGCCCATGGCGGCCAGGGTAGCCAACAAGGTAGGCCTAGAAGCCAACCCACAGAACTTCCTGCTGATGCATGCCATGGGTCCCAACGTTGCTGGAGTTATAGGTTCCGCAGTCGCGGCAGGCGTGATGATCAGTTACCTGGGCTGATTCAATTCAAATTTACATCATTTCTAGTTAAGTAAATTCTAGTTTAATCGAAAACTGGGAGCTTTATGGTTCGCGCAGAGATTCTTGCTTTAAATTCTGCTCAAATATTCACTGATAAGCGGTAAAAATCACCTACTAGTAAAAAACTGCGCTTAGTAGTTATTATTAGAAACAAGTCCCAAAAAACAAATCTAAAACAACACCAACTGGCCGGCTTGAAGGGGAAAACAACGCTGTGAAAAGTAAAATAATACATGGGCTCCTTGCGCTCTGCATGGCTGCCCAAGTCTTTGCCCAGGCAGATACTGAAACTGTCATTGCGGCAACAGCAAGCTTCACCCAGGAGCAGGTGGCAGCAGGTCTTGCCGCTTACCAGTTAAACTGCTCTCAAGGTTGTCACCAGAATGATCTTGGTGGAGGCGGCCCAATCGCGGCCTTGAGAGGCCCAGCTTTTACAAGTGTGTGGAATAACCGCACTGTTGCTGATCTTATCAACACCATGAATACTTCCATGCCACCAACCAATGTCGGTGGTCTGGCCCAGCAAACATACGTCGATCTGGCGGCATTCATTCTTTCTGCTAATGGTGGCCAAGCAGCCCAGACCGCACTTCGGTTCGATTCTGCTGCCTTGGTCAGTCAGTTCACCACAGCAGGCGCCCCCGCCAATTTCCAAGCACCTCTGGCCGGCGCGGAACAGGAGGGGCCGACCGGGGTTACTGTGGCAGGGCAGGTGCCCGGGTATACCAGGGTAACTGAGGCAATGCTACGTGATCCGAATCCAGAAGACTGGCTTGTTCACAGAGGTAACCAACAGGCATGGAGCTACAGTGCGCTGGACCAGATCAACCGTGACAACGTAGGCGATCTGCGTCTTCAATGGGTCTGGGCATTAGGAGAGGAGGCGAACAGCCAGCAGTCCCCGATTGTTCATGATGGCATCATGTATCTGTTTAAACCCGGCAATAAAATCCAGGCCCTCGAAGCGTCAGAGGGCGACTTGATCTGGGAGCACAGCTTGGGCGGCCGGGCGGGTACCATGCGGGGCCTAGCAATCTGGGAGAACTGGGTCATCACTAACACGCCTGATGCTCGGATTGTTGCCCTTGATGCTCGCGATGGGGAGGAAGTATGGAGCACGCTGATCGGTGAAGGCTTCGGTAATTCCAGCGGACCTCTGGTTGCTGACGGTAAAGTCTTTACTGGCTTGGGTAATTGTTTGCGTTTTCGTTCTGAAAAATGTTTTGTTAGTGCCTACGATGTTAGGGATGGCAAGCTGCTTTGGAAGTTTGAAACCGTAGCGCGGGAAGGTACTCAGGGTGGTGATTCCTGGGGTGGCATCGATGACATGTTCAGGGCAGGTAACGACCCGTGGATTACACCCACGTACGATCCTGAGCTGGATATCGTTTATATAGGTGTATCGCAACCCAAACCCTGGATGCCAGTGAGCAGGGGTATGACAGTTTTTGATGATGCGCTTTATTCTAACTCCACGCTGGCGCTGCATGCTGACACCGGCGAACTGGCCTGGTACTACCAGCATGTCCCTGGCGAAGTATTCGACCTAGATGAAACCTTTGAGCGTATGTTGGTGAATATCGATGAAGAGAAAGTTGTGTTCTCAGTAGGCAAGCACGGCATTCTCTGGAAATTAAATCGTGAGACCGGAAAATACCTGGGGCATGCCGAAACCGTTCTGCAAACCACGTTTTCCTATTTCGATCCTGAAACGGGGCGGCCGCAATACCGGGAGGATGTGATTGAGTCAGGTATTGGAGACTGGCTTGAAGTCTGTCCATCTTCAGCGGGCGGCAAGAACTGGCATGCCATGAGCTACCATCCAGGGACTGCAAGTATTGTCATTCCGCTAAGCCAGAGCTGCCTAAGGCAACGTGCTACCGAAATTGACTTTGTTGAAGGCGGCGGCGGAGCCGCAGTGAACCGTGACTGGTTTCCTATGCCTGGTACAGGCGGGAACGTGGGTAAGCTAGCAGCCTACGATGTTAAAACTTTGGAAGAGCTCTGGGCAGTGGAACAACCCGCATCCTTTCTCACGGGTGTTTTAACGACTGCAGGAAATCTGGCTTTTGCCGGAGACCTTGACCGCCGGTTTCGTGCCTTTGATGTAACCACTGGAGAGGTCCTATGGGAGACCCGACTTGGCACTTCTGTGCAGGGTTTTCCTATCACCTTTAGTGTCGATGGCAGGCAGTACGTTGCCATGTCCACAGGTCTTGGTGGTGGCAGTCCGCGCATCGTGCCGTCGCGCCTGACGCCTGAAATCCAGTACCCTGACTCCGGTAATGCGCTTTACGTGTTTGCATTGCCCGAGTAAGGAGCCCCCTTAGTCTCAATCATGACACCAAGACGCCATGAAACTTTCCTCCTTTGGTGAAAAATACACGGGTCAATCTGGGATTGTTGATCTTATGGCAGACCTGGGTGAAGCGCTGCATACTAATCCGAACATGATTTCAATGGGCGGCGGTAACCCCTCTCGGATTCCGACCGTTGAAGAGATATACCGGGACCTCCTGGTCAACCTGTTGAGTGCGCCAAATGGCACCTACAATATTCTTGGTAAGTATCAGCCGCCCCAGGGGGATGAGCAGCTGTTGAAGCAGCTGGCTCAGCTCCTGAGAGCGGAGTATGGTTGGCCGATTACCGACAGAAACGTCGCAATAAGTAACGGCGGACAGTCTGCGTTCTTTGTCCTGTCTAACCTGTTGGCGGGTAAATATACCGATGGCAGCATTAAGCAGATCCGGTTCCCACTGGTTCCTGAGTACCTTGGCTATACAGATGCCGGACTAGAAACGAATTTCTTTTCCTCCACGCGCCCGGCAATCGATATTATCGATGAACATGTTTATAAGTACCGGGTGGATTTTGAAAGTCTTGAAGTCACGGATAGAACGGCGGCGCTTTGTGTTTCACGCCCCACCAATCCGACGGGAAACGTGCTGACGGATAACGAAGTTAGTCAGCTTGATGCTATAGCCAGAGAAAGCCATGTGCCACTTATTATTGACGGCGCCTACGGTGCACCCTTTCCGAATATAATTTTTGAGAGAGTAACACCACACTGGAACGATAACACCATCTTGTTGCTGAGTTTATCCAAGCTGGGTTTGCCGGGCGTGCGTACGGGCTTTATCGTGGCCAGCGAGGAAATGATTCATGCCTACGCTAACGCCAATACAATCTTAAACCTGGCATGCGGCAATGTTGGGCCAGCAATTGCCGGCAAGCTGTTTGAAGATAGAGAGGTATTAAGAATCGGCAGTGAACTGATCATGCCTTATTACCGTGATAAAGCCATGCGTGCGATGGAGCTTGTTATAGAAGCATGCAGTGATTTGCCTATGTACGTCCACAAGCCGGAAGGCGCAATTTTCCTATGGTTATGGTTCAAGGACCTGCCTGTGCATTCAACACAACTGTATCAATTGCTAAAGGAAGCTGGTGTGCTAATAATTCCGGGTCATGATTCTTTTGCGGGTCTTGATGAGGATTGGCCGCATACGCATGAATGTATACGTGTGTCTTATGCGCAGGACGAGGAACAGGTGAAGAAGGGGATTGAGATAATTGCGCGCGAAGTGCGGAAGCTTTATGCAAAATAGCCTCAATCTACAAGCCGCAAGCCAGAAGAGGTAGAATTAAATTGTTAATGAATTATTGGTTTAAGAAAGGTAAGAAATAATTATGAAATTCCAACTTCAAGGTGCATTCAAGTTATTAATATCTTGCAGCTGGTGGCTGGTGGCCTTCGGCTTGTCTGCCCAGGAACATTCCTATGCCCCCAGCGACATAGAAAACGGCAGGGGTTTGTACCAGGCCAACTGCCTGGGATGTCATGGCAATGACGGAGACCAGGTGGAAGGAGTCAGGCTGAGTAGCGGCCGCTTCCGGCGCGCCAGTTCAGACGAGGATCTTATTCGCCTCATTCGTGAAGGTATTCCCAACACCCTGATGATTCCTAAGGACAATCTGTCATATGGCGACACTCGTGCCATTGTAGCTTTCTTGAGAGCCCTGCCTACGGGGGGTGCGTTGGTGGTTGAAGATCGCGATGTGGCAATTGGTGATACTGCTAGGGGTGAGGCGCTGTTCTTTTCCAACCAGACTCAGTGCAGTACCTGTCATGGCGTAAATGGCGGAGGCAACCTGCTCAGTCCAGATCTTGGAAATGTCGGTGCAACCCGCACTCCGGGATCTCTGGAGGATGCCGTGCTTGATCCCATGCGTGAAGTCAGGGCAGGTCAGCGTTTTTACCAGGTGACTGATATGGACGGCAATCGCACCGAAGGACTGTTGCTGAACCAGGACACACATTCCGTCCAGCTACTTAATGGTGAAGAAATACTTTCGGCCTTCCAGAAAAGTGATCTTGAAAGTCATGGCTTTATCCCATCGCCTATGCCTTCCTACCTGGATGTCCTGTCACCCTCTGAGGTGGCAGACCTTGTGGCCTACATGATTTCTCTTAAGGGGGAGCAATAATGAACAAAGCAGTAAAACTCGCGGTATGTTTCTCTTTCCTAATAACAAGTACGGGACTCTTAGCGCAGGTCACACCTGAGCGATTGCTGAACACTGAAGCCGAGCCTGAAAACTGGCTGCTATATGGTGGTGACTATGACAGCCACAGGCACTCCGATCTGACGCAGATAACCCGTGATAACGTTAAAGAGCTGGAACTTAAATGGGTATGGCAGAATCGCGCACCTGATGGGGCATCTCAAAAATTTGAGGCAACACCCCTCGTAGTTGATGGCGTAATGTATACGGTGGGCGCACCAAACAACGTTGTCGCAATTGATCCTGTCTCCGGCAGGTTGTTCTGGATTTACAACTACACACCATCACCCGAAGCACGTTTGTGTTGTGGGCGAGTAAATCGCGGCCTGGCCACACATGGCAACTCTCTATTCATGGGCACCATCGACGGCAAGCTGGTTAAAATTGACGCCCGTAACGGCGAGCCCGAATGGATAATAGACGTGGCCTCCCCAGAACTGGGTTATGCACTGACGCTGGCGCCGCTTGTGATCGGCGACAAAGTGATTGTTGGTCCAGCCGGTGGTGAATATGGTATTAGAGGCTTTATTGCCGCCTACGATGTTGAGTCCGGTGACGAAGTCTGGAAATTCAACACTGTCCCCGGTCCTGGTGAGCCCGGTTTTGAGTCTTGGGAGGACCCCGAACAGGAAGCTTGGAAAATTGGTGGTGGCTCTATCTGGCAGACAGGCTCATATGATTCCGACCTCAATCTTACTTACTGGGGAGTGGGTAATCCCGGCCCGGACTGGAACGGTGATTCACGACCAGGAGACAACCTCTATACCGAGTCGGTAGTGGCGCTGAATCCCGACACCGGCGAGTTAGCTTGGCATTACCAGTTTACCCCTCATGATGAGATGGACTACGACGCGACGCAGGCTGCGATTCTCACCGAGCTTGAGTGGCAGGGTGAGGAGCGCAAGGTCATTCTCTGGGCCAATCGCAACGGCGTGTTTTATGTGCTTGACAGGGAAACTGGCGAGTTTTTGCTGGGCGAGCCCTTCGTTTCGGTTAACTGGCTGAGCGGTTTTGATGAGAACGGCAGACCCATTCGGGCACTTTATCCAACGGAAGAGGGTACCTTTATTATGCCTAACAATCAGGGTGCCACAAACTGGTATCCGCCTTCATATTCTCCGGTTACCGAATTGTTCTACATGCCGGCCTGGCTTGATACTTTTTCTGTTTATACAAAGCGACCAGTTGAATACACGCCTGGCCAGCAGTACGTCGGCGCATTCCCGACCATGGCCATGCCCGCCCTGGGGGTGAACCCGCTCAATCAAAGGCTTCCTGAAGAGGGGCTGGGTGCCATTTTGGCAATCAACCCTCAAAATGGTGAGGTAGTATGGCGTCATATGATGACCAACGTTACAGACAGTGGTGTATTGAGTACGGCTACCAACGTGGTTTTCGCCGGTGGCAGGGAGGGACATTTCTACGCCCTAGATGCGGAAACGGGTGAAGAACTATGGCGCGCTTCACTGGGAGGCCAGATTGCCAACGGGCCGATGAGTTATTCAGTCAATGGTAAGCAGTATGTGGCAATCGCCTCAGGTGGTGGACTCTTTGTTTTTGGGCTCAGGGAATAATTTGATAACTCCCCATGAAGAAGGTTCTTTTTTCTTTATTACTAATCAGCCAGCCTTTGCTGGCTGACCAAAATGATGAAAGGCTGGAGGACCTGTTTGCCGCCTTAAAAGGAGAAACAGATATGTTCCAGGCAAGCGGCATAGCGAACCGTATCTGGGACATCTGGGTGCAACACGAAAACAGTCAATCAAACGCCCTCATGCAACGTGGCATTCAGCAGATGAATGTCAATGATAACTATGGCGCCCTGCAGACATACAACAAGCTGATCAGGTTGGAGCCCGGTTTTGCAGAAGCCTGGAACAAGCGCGCAACGATTCACTGGGTGCTTGGTAATTACGATGCGTCACTCAGTGATATAGAGGAAGTATTGAAGTTGGAGCCCTATCACTTCGGTGCACTGTCAGGCAGGGGGCTTGTTTATATCGATCGAGGTGACTATCTGATGGCGCGCGGCGCGTTCCTGACACTGCTCGAAGTTTACCCTGCGATGCCCGGCGTAAAGGATTCAGTACTGCAGTTGGAGGAGTTCTTGCGTAACGGAGCGATCTGACTTTCGATCTTCCACTTTAAACAATAAAAAACCCGGCTGTTGCCGGGTTTTTTATCAAGTTGTTTTTTTGCATTAGAGTAAAGATTGCTCCTTTTCCATATGCAGTCATACCTTACTTGGCGCTGTCTCTTCCATGAAAAGAGCAACAACAAAGCCCAGCGCAAGGCCGCTGGCAGCAAAGTAGATCGCTGATCGAAGACCGTATTCTGCAGCAAGACCTCCGGCTATTATTGGGCTTATACCTCCGCCTACAAACTCGCCTGCAAAAATTACAAAGCCGGCCATGGAAGCAATCATGCCAGGAGGAGCCGCCTCGGCAGCAACCGGACCGGCCAGAATGGCAAGCGCAGCAAAGTTAAACAGTGAAGAGAAAAACAGCAATATCCAGAGTAGCGTGGTGTTTTCTGGTCCAGTCTGGGAGAAGGTGTATAGGAAAACGGCAGCTAGGATATAGGAGGCTAGTGTCGTAATTTTTCTACCAAGTATGTCAGATAAAGCCGGCATGGCGAACTGTCCGATACAGCCGCCCACACCCACGGCAGAGAAAACACCTGCGGCAGTCAGGGAATCAAGTCCAAGGCCGCCAGCCACCTCCGGTGCCGTAAGATAAGCAAAGAGCAGGGCAGCGATTACGAATATGCCGCCCATCGCACAAATCAGCGTTAGTGGTGCCACCTTCGCATTGCGATGACCAAACATGCCGAACACTGAGCTGAATGAAAGGGAGGAATCAGAACTTGAGCTACCCGATTCAGCAGCCTGTTTCAGGGGTTCGCGCACAACAAACCACATTATGATCGCTATTACGACACCGGGTGCACCAACTAACATGAAGACTATATGCCACTCGTAGCTAAGCAGCAGTCTTGCGGCAATTATTGGACCAAGGGCAAGGCCAAAAAGTGAAATCATACATTGGAAAATACCGTTATTCAGTCCGCGGCGTGAGGGTTTCGAGGCCTCAAAGGCAACAGCAACACCGGTTGATGCCACTGGACCTTCTGCCAATCCCATGATTACACGAACAATTACCAGCATCGCAATGGAAGTTGCGAGGCCACTAAAAGCCGACATCAAGGAGAAAATCAGGATGGCCGGCACCAGGACGGCACGGCGCCCTAGTTTGTCCGCCATAAAGCCCATTATAAAGGCGGATACGCCCCAGGCCATTCCTAGATAGCCAGCCAGCGCGCCGCCCTGCTCGGGTGACAGCCCAAGGTCAATACCCATTGTTGAATTTGGATCTTGCAGGATAATTGGCAGGATAAATCGATCAAGGCCCACGAGTCCGAAAGTAAGGCTGAGTAGAAGAATGATTTTCCACTCATAACTGGTATCCCAGTTATTTTCATTTTGAGACATACAGATACCCCCTCTTGATAGTTTTTATTATCCGGGTGTTATCCCCGGTTATGTTCAAGTCTGAGTAAAGCATAGATTCTTTAGAAATACACCCATTAATTCAATGGGTTGGAAAGGAGTCGCCATGGAAAATTCATAGGTTTTTTGATGGCTAATCTAGTATATTGTTCTGCAGTTTAAGTTGTTGTGTGTGTTTAGTTTTGATTAAAAAAATTCTTTTCCTATTACTGATCCTTTTATCTCAACCCCTTTTTGCTCAGTCTGCGCTGGAAGCCCAGGCTGTGTTCAACGTCAAGACAGGGCGTTTATGTTTTCCAGTTTTGTTAGAGGACGATCTGCAGAGATACGATGTTTGCCTGCAGCTACAGGATAGTGAATCGGGCTTCGAGTTTGCGCTTGTCAGTGCGGTGAAGCGAGCCGGCACGCTGGCTAACATGGCAACATACAACCAGTCCTCAGGACTGATTATTCCTTCCGTGCGTTTTAGCAACGGTGCTTACTTTGCTGATGTGACTTTCAATGCGTTCCTAGAAGCCGACAGCGGTGATGTTCTGTTTGCGGTGGCTGGGGGTGAATCGGTAGGACGGGTTAAAGATCGATCCGTGGCGCGAATATGGAACGAGGAATTGCTGGAAGGCATTCGCAATGATTTTGCCAGGCCTACTGTGCATTCCCGCAACCTGTTTCACACTTCGACGCTGATGTACGATCTCTGGGCTGTTTTTGATGAAACTGCCGAAACCTACTTGTTGGGTAAGACCGTAAATGGTTATACCTGTGAGCTGGAAGACCTGCCTGAACCTGCTGACATTGACTCTGCCCGCCGCGAGGCCATCAGCTTTGCCGCCTATCGGCTGCTCCAGCATCGCTTTTTAAATGCACCCGGTGCGGATTTAGTGCTCAGGAATTTCGATAATGTGCTGGCGGCATTAGGCTATGACAAGGCTTATACATCTAGAGATTATAGCAACGGTACTCCGGCGGCACTGGGCAATCATCTCGCTGGTTGCATGATTGAATACGGCCTGCAGGATGGGGCCAACGAGGCTCAAAAATACGCTCCACTCGTCTATGAACCAATCAATGAGCCGCTTGCACCAACGCAGGACGGCAACCCAACGCTTACAAATCCTGATCGCTGGCAGCCGTTGTCTTTTGATGAGTTTAGGGATCAGAGTGGAAATATCTTTTTTGGTGAAACACCAGAATTCGTGGGGCCGGAGTGGGGGAAAGTGCTGCCGTTTTCACTACAGCCCGATGACCTTAGCATTTACAGACGGGGCGGCTCTGACTGGTGGGTGTATCATGATCCCGGTGAGCCGCCTTTTATTGATGATGTTATTTTAGGCATTCCAAGAGGCGAGTACTACAAGTGGGGATTTCAGTTGGTGAGTCAGTGGTCTTCTCACCTGGATCCTACAGACGGGGTGCTCTGGGATATATCGCCTGCCGGCATTGGTAATATACAGGAATACCCAAACACTCTTGGGCGATACAAGAGTTTCTACAATCAAGGGGCGGGGGGGGATTCCTCACCCGGTCATTCCCTAAATCCGGTCACCGGCAAACAATATGAACCACAGTTGGTGCCGAGGGGTGACTATACCAGAGTACTTGCCGAATACTGGGCCGACGGACCTGATTCCGAAACACCTCCCGGACACTGGTTCACGATCCTAAATTATGTCAGCGATCACCCTATGCTGGAAAAACGTTTCAATGGGGAAGGCAAAATACTTGATGATCTGGAGTGGGATGTGAAAGCCTACTTCGCACTAGGCGGGGCCATGCATGATTCGGCAATAACTACGTGGGGTATCAAGGGCTGGTATGACTACATTCGACCCGTGTCGGCCATTCGCTACCTAGCAGAGCAGGGGCAGAGCACGGAAACATCCGCCGCCGATTTCAGCGAAGAGGGTATCCAGTTAAAACCTGGTTATATTGAACGTGTGACTGAAGGCGATGCGCTGGCAGGGGCAAATAATGAGCATGTGGGCAAGATAAAACTGTATGCGTGGCGGGGACCGGATTTTATTAAAAACCCAGAAACCGATTATGCGGGTGTGGGTTGGATTCTTGCTGAGGACTGGTGGCCTTACCAGAGGCCATCCTTTGTCACGCCGCCCTTTGCGGGTTACGTCTCAGGCCACAGTGCTTTTTCCAGGGCCGCGGCACATGTCTTAACACTGCTGACGGGTGACAAATTCTTTCCGGGAGGCATTGGTGAATTCGTGGCAAAGAAAAATGAATTTCTAGTATTTGAGGAGGGACCAAGTGTTGATGTGGTTCTGCAGTGGGCCACCTACCAGGACGCATCAGACCAGACAGCTCTGTCGCGAATCTGGGGAGGTATCCATCCTCCCGCAGATGATATTCCCGCCCGATTAATTGGTGACACTGTTGGGCCAGCGGCCTTTGAGTTTGCGGAAAATTACTTTTTGGGGATCCCCTAGAAAGAGATTACAAGTCTAATAATGAAATTGCCTGTCTTTGTTAGGGTGTCTTTAAAGCTCACATTAATTAAATTCACAAAGAAAATGCATCTCGTAGCAAGTAGCAAATAGTCAGGACACATTTATTTCTAGCATAACAGGACAATGATCTGAGCCTTCAACCTCGTTGAGGATGTCGGCGCTTTTTATATTTTTAGTTAAACTCTCTGAGCACAGAAAATAGTCGATCCGCCAGCCGATATTCTTCGCGCGGGCGCCTGCTCGAAAACTCCACCAACTGTACTTGATAGAATTGGGGTGCAGGTACCTGAAAGTATCTAGGAAGCCAGCCGAGACAATATTGTCTAGGCCGTCTATCTCTTGCTGAGTATAACCCGCCGTCTTGTTGTAGTTGGGCTTCGGTCGAGCTAGGTCAATGTCCCTGTGTGCTACGTTAAGATCACCACAGAGGATGACGGGTTTGTGCTTTTTAAGGCTTTGCAGGTAGGCTAGGAAATCCCTGTCCCAGATCTGCCGGTACTCAAGCCGCCTCAGGCCGTTGCCGGAATTGGGGGTGTAGACCGTGACCAAGAAGAATCCCGGGAATTCCGCGCAGATGACGCGCCCCTCTTCGTCATGCTGGTCAATGCCGATATCGTTGGTGACGGTTAGCGGTTCCAACGTGGTAAGTATTGCTGTACCCGAGTAGCCCTTGCGGTTGGCGGAATTGGAAAACACATAATAGCCCTCGAGATCCTCCAGGGTGGCGACCACCTGATCGTCCTGCGCCTTGGTTTCCTGCAAGCAGACAACATCACATTGCATAGCATGAATTTTGTCGACGAAGCCCTTGCCGACAGCCGCACGGATACCATTCACATTCCAGGAAAGCAGTTTCATCTTTTCACCCTGTATTAGCTGTACATATTGTGAGACTGCTGAATAAAGAAAGAGTTGCGATCAATTGTATCGAGAACAACTTCTCTGGTTTTTTCTCCATCGCTTAGTGTAAGGGGAATCTTGCTGCCGGCAGGGCCGTAATGCCAGATAGTCCTGAAGAATCCGGCCATAGAAGAAACGGGCTGGCTGTCCACTGAAAGAATGATGTCGCCGGTCTCGATGCCGGCGGCGGCTGCTGGGGCGCCAAGGTACAAGCCAACCACGCATAGCTGGGACTCATATTCCTCGACCAATGTTCCAAGCCAGGGACGACGTGAGCCGGGTTTTTGCCCATGCTGTTTCATATGATCGATGTGCGGCATTACCAGGTCGGTCGGAATAAACAGGTTTCCGGGGACGACATCACCGGTGGGTCCTTTTAGGCCGAGGGCAAGTGAGCCAAGACCGCACAACTTGCCGTGCTTATTAACCAGTCCAGCACCTGACCAGTGATCGCAGAGCGGGACAGTATAAAAAGCCTCGTCGAGGAGGTATTCCCAGCGTCCGGCATATTCCTCCTTGGCAAAAATCGCCGAATCCATGGCCTTTGAGTTGTCACTGGTCAAAATTTCAGCGCGGTCGCCGATGTTGATGGTATCAGCTGAATCAGTATCCAGGTATGCGGTGCCCAGTGATGTCGTCGGTCTTAGCAGCGCAATGCCAGAATCATGATCCAGGGCCAGGACAATGCCTTCTGATGTCTGGCCTTTCCTATTGGTGATCCAGACCTCGTTGGCCTCCATGACCGAATAACCCACGGTGAGCATCAGGCCGTCGGGGCTCACCTGGATGGCATGGCTTTCTCGCTCGGTACCAAGGAAGTCTGCCGTCATGGCGGTTTCAGGAATCAGGCTGCGAACTGACATTACAGCTTCATTGCGGGGGCGTTCGAAGGGAATTACGGTTGCTGACATAAAACTAAACTATCAATTCCACATGAGTACGATATTAATCAATTTGAAGAGAAATGTAAGAGGGTAATTAGAAAAATGGCGCTCCGACCAGGATTCGAACCTGGGACCTGCCCCTTAGGAGGGGGCCGCGCTATCCAGCTGTGCCATCGGAGCCTTAACAGAGAATTGGTTAAAACGCGCGTGAATTCTACCATACGACGCGTTTGTGTCACCCCACCTGTGTAATTTGCGCTTAATGGTAGAGTCATTTTGAAGTGTTTTAACGCTAATACTCCAAAGGGATGGCAGTCCTGTGATTACGGGACTTTTTAGCTGATGTTATTCCTTACTAGAACTTTGCTTCTCATCAAATTTGTATACACATTTGTATACGCGATTATGGGCCAGATAGATCGGGCAGGAGGCCATGGGGGAGGGGTGCAGATGTGCTGTAAGAAAGAAGATGTTGCTAAGCCTAGACTAAAAACTAAACTTACTCAGACACATCAATCTTTAAAGGACTTAAGCTAATTGTCTATAGTCCAAAGCATTCTATCTGCGTCCCTACATTCCTCTAGAGACAGATAAACAGCATTATCAACTGTATCTTCACCAATAGATAAACATTGGCCATTTTTTTTGTTAATTATTTGATACTTGTTACTTTTTATCACTTTAAATTTCCACAGTGAGCTATCAGTGCTGGTACAAGAATAGGTTAGAACCTCTTTTTCAAACGA